>DASXTK010000373.1:0-14688 GCA_036505485.1 Acidimicrobiales bacterium | reverse complement strand
CGGGAGGGCGGCCCGATCACCTTCCACATGGGCGAGATGGACTCGACCGGTCGGATCACCGGCTGGGAGCCTCCCGGCCGTTTCGCCTACGAGGAGGATTGGGCCGGGCTGGTCGGCCAGGAAGGGGCCCCGGTCACGCCGCTGGTCACCGAGTTCCTGGTCGAGGCCAAGTCCGGGGGAACCTGCGTCGTGCGGGTGGTGTCCAGCGCCTTCGGCACCGGCGACACCTGGGAGCAGGAGTTCTTCGACCAGATGGAGAAGGCCTGGACGCCGTTCTTCCAGCACCTGCAGCTCTACATGGCCCACTTCCCGGGCCAGACCGCGACCACGCTGGCCGCCGAGGTCGACGTCAAGGGGTCGTCCGATGCGGTGTGCGCGGCCATGCGCGAGAACCTCGGCCTCTACGACAACGTTCCGGACGCGGCTTCGATCCGAGTGCGGGGGCTAGTCGGACAGGTCGAGCGCACCGACGGTCCGCAAGTGCTGCTGCGTCTCGAGGATCCGATTCCGGGATACGTGGCCTTCTTCGCCTTCGACAAGGGGGACGGCATCGCCGCGGCCGTGCTCGCGGGCTACCTGTTCTCCGACGCGGCACCGGCCTACGTCCAGCGTGAGCAGACCGGTTGGAAGGACTGGCTGCAGAACCTGTCGGCTCCAACGGCTTGAAGCGGACCCTCGCTCGCACACACGACTTGGCGTGGTGCTGGATCCTGGCAGCTGAATCCAACATCGAAGGAGCAGACATGTCCGCCACCTCCCGCATGATCTTCGTGAACATGCCCATCAGCGATCTCGACCGGTCCGTCGAGTTCTTCACCGCACTCGGCTTCGAGTTCAACCCGCAGTTCACCGATGAGACGGCGACCTGCATGATCATCAACGACGACGCTTCCGTCATGCTCGTCACCGAGGGCCGCTTCAAGGACTTCACCAAGAAGTCGATCGCAGACGCCCGGTCGTCCACCGAGGCGATCATGGCGCTGTCGGCCACCAGCCGGGCCGAGGTCGACGAGTTGGCCGACACGGCCTTGGCCCACGGCGGCTCGCCGGCGAACGATCCCATGGAACTGGGCTTCATGTACGTCCGTAGCTTCGAGGATCCCGACGGCCACCTGTGGGAGATCCTCTACATGGACCCCAGCACCATCGAGCAGTAGCGGGTCCCTGGTCACAGAAGGCCAGACGCAGTCGCAGCGGAAGAAAAAGTGTCCGAATCCCCCACACAGAGTGAGGTCAGACGCGTACGGTGAGTGGCCCAGTCAAGGCATTGCCGGCCAACAGCGTCGTTCTCTCGGCTCGCCCAGCATGTGAGAGAGGACCGACGCCGTGCATGTGGTCTCTGGAGCGGTCGAGCAGCTTGGGGCCTACACCGCCCGCATCGATCGGCAGATCGCGGAGGTGGTGGAGCAGGAGATCGACGATCCCTGGCTCCGCAACGCCATCGGCTACCACCTGGGTTGGTTGGACGAACGGTTCGAGCCCCCGGAGCGGGCGGCTCGCCGTCCCGGGGGCAAGAAGTTGCGGGCCACGCTGGCGGTGGTGGCCTTTCGCGCCGCTGAGGCCGGTGCCATTCCGCCAGCGGACCGCGACAGCGATCCCGACGCCGACGCCGAGGAGTCCGTCGTGGTCGTGGACATCGGCCGGGTCCTGCCCTTCGCAGCGGCGATCGAGCTGCTCCACAACTGGAGCATCGTGCACGACGACATCGAGGACGGCGACCGGCTGCGGCGGGGCCGACCGGCGCTGTGGACCATCTGCGGCGAGGCCAAGGCCATCAACGTCGGCGACTGCCTCCATGCCCTGGCCTTCTCTTGTCTCGGCCGTCTCCGAGCCCACGGCGTAACCGAGTCCGAGGTCTCCGGGCTGCTGTCCGAGATGGCCCGCACCGCGGTGGAGCTGACCGTCGGCCAGATGCGGGACCTGATCTACGAGACCGCTCCCGACGTCGACAGCCTCCGCTACCTGCAGATGGTGGAAGGGAAGACCGCGGCGCTCATGCGTTGCTCCACCTACGGCGGGGCGCTGCTGGGTGCCGGCGACCGGACCGAGGCCCGGACCTACGGCGAGTTCGGGCAGCGGCTGGGGCTCAGCTTCCAGATGCGTGACGACATCCTGGGCATCTGGGCCGCCGACACCGATACCGGCAAGTCGGCGGGCGGCGACATCTGCAGGCGCAAGAAGACGTTGCCGGTGGTGCTGGGGTTCGAGCGGGCCAGCGAGCCCGACAGCCTGCGACTGCAGCAGATCTACGAGCAGGACGATCCGGTCACGCCGTCGGAGGAGCAGTACGTGCGGGAGGTGCTCGACCGCTGTGGGGCCCGCGACCTGACCCAGGAATGGGCCGAGCGGCTGGTGACCGAGGCCGTGGGGGCGCTGGACCGCACCCAGGCCCACAGTCGGGCCCAGGCTGTCGAGGGTCACGACTCGTCGGCCGAGCGGCAGCTCACCGCCCTGCACGACCTGGCGGACTTCGTCACCCAGCGCAGCTACTGACCGAAGGCTGATCGACGTGCAACCCTTCGAACTGCCCGACTTCTACCTGCCGCATCCGGCCCGGCTGAACCCCCAGGTCGATGCGGCCCGGGCCCACGCCAAGGGCTGGGCCACCGAGATGGGCATGCTCGCCCTGGCCTCGGAGCCGAACCCGCCCACGAGCGCCATCTGGGACGAGCCGGGCTTCGACTCCATGGACTTCGCCCTGCTCACCGCCTACACCCACCCGGACGCGCCAGGCCGGCTACTGGATCTGGTGACCGACTGGTACGTCTGGGCCTTCTACTTCGACGACGTCTTCCTCGAGCGGTACAAACGCAACAGCGACACTCTGGGGGCCAGGGCTTACCTCGACCGGCTGCCCGCCTTCATGCCGCCGCACCCGGTCGGGGAGCCCACGGCGGCCCCGCCGGCCAACCCGGTGGAGTACGGCCTGGCCGACCTGTGGGCCCGCACCGTGCCGCTGATGTCCGCCGACTGGCTGCGCCGCTTCACCGACAGCACCTGGCATCTGCTCCAGGAGGCCCGGTGGGAGCTGGCCAACATCAGCCAGCGGCGGGTGCCCAACCCCATCGAGTACATCGAGAACCGGCGCAAGGTCGGGGGAGCCGTGTGGTCGGCCGATCTGGTGGAGCTGGCGGCCGCGGCGGAGGTTCCGGCCGAGGCCATCGCCACCCGCACGCTGCGGGTGTTGAGGGACTCGTTCTCGGACGCGGTCCACCTGCGCAACGACATCCTGTCCTACCAGCGGGAGACCGAGGACGAGGGCGAGGTCAACAACTGCGTGCTCGTGGTCGAGCGGTTCCTGGAGTCCGACCCGCAGACCGCAGCCAACCTGGTCAACGACATCCTCACCGCCCGGCTCCACCAGTTCGAGACCACTGTGCTGACCGAGCTGCCGCGGGTTTTCGAGGAGCAGGGGCTGGATCCGGCGGCCCGCCAGCGGGTGCTGCGCTACGTCCAGGGCCTGCAGGACTGGCAGTCCGGCGGGCACGAGTGGCACCTGCTGTCGAGCCGGTACATGAACCAGGGATCCCGGCGGCTCCCGGGGTTGACCAGCGTGATCGACCTCAAGGCGGTCCGCAGCCACGGCTACCTGCCCCGCCGCACGACCACGTTCGAGATGCCCGAGCTGTACATGCCGTTCCGCCCTCGCCTGAACCCGCACGTCGACGAGATCCGCCGGCAGGGCAAGGCCTGGGCAATGGAGCTGGGGCTGCTGGATCCGCCGTCGCTGGCCTTCGGTTCCGGGGTGTGGGACGAGCGGCGCTTCGACGCCGAGGACATCAGCCTGCACGCCGCGTTCAGCCAGCCCGATGCCCCGCCACCCGAGCTGGAGCTGGTCAACAACTGGAACCTGTGGCGGATGTACGTCGACGACCTGTTCGCCGAGACGTTCAAGCAGACCCGGGACCTGGCCGG
The DNA here is from genome assembly GCA_036505485.1 of Acidimicrobiales bacterium. GTDB lineage: Bacteria > Actinomycetota > Acidimicrobiia > Acidimicrobiales > VFJN01 > DASXTK01. Next base: position 10,773 of record DASXTK010000373.1, on the reverse strand, counting down.
CGCCCGGACCCTGGTGGAGCGGCTGCGCAGCTTCATGCCCGTCGACACCCCCGTGGCGCCGTCGCCCAACAACGCGGCCGAGCGGGGGCTGGCCGACGTGTGGGCGCGCACGGCCCCGCAGCTGCGCCGCGAGGTGCGGAGGGGCTTCCGGGACCACGTCATGAACTTCGTGGCCGGGAACCTGTGGGAGCTGCACAACATCATGCAGCAGCGGATTCCCGATCCGATCGACTACATCGAGATGCGCCGCCAGACCGCGGGCGTCGATCTGTCCACCAGCCTCACCCGCTTCGCGCAGGGTGCCGAGATCCCCACCGAGGTGGCGCGATCTGCCCCGATGCGAGCGCTGGCCAACGCCTTCGCCGACCTCCTGGGCCTACACAACGACCTGTTCTCCTATCCCAAGGAGGTGGCGACCGAGGACGGCATCAACAACGGGGTCGTCGTGGTGCAGAGCTTCCTGCGGTGCGATCTCGACCACGCCGTGGCCATCGTCAACGACTTGCTCACGTCCCGCCTGCGCCAGTTCGAGCACATCGTGGCCGCCGACCTTCCGGCCCTGTTCGACGAGCTCGACCTGGATACGACAGCCCGGCGCCGGGTCCTGCGCTTCGTCGACCTCCACCGGGACTCGGTGGCCGGGAACGTCGCCTGGTCGGCCGAGACCCCCAGGTATCGCCAGCCCGGCCGGGCCGTGCCCCCTTCCGGTCATCGAGCTGGGCTGCAGGAGGTCGTCCATGGCTAGCGACATCACCATGGACGGGGGCTCCGGACGGGCCGGGCGCTGAGGACGGCACGCGACCCGGGAACCGGGTCCTAGGCTGGGCCACCGTGGCGAGCGTGAACCTGACTGCGGACACCATCGACCAGGAGCTGGAGCCCTACCGGCGTGAGCTGACCGCCTACTGCTACCGCATGCTCGGAGCGGGCTCCGAGGCCGAGGATGCGGTGCAGGAGACCTTCATCCGGGCCTGGAAGAACATCGACAGGTTCGAGGGCCGCTCCACCCTGCGGTCCTGGCTGTACCGCATCGCCACCAACGTGTGCCTCGACATGGCTCGGGGGCCGCAGCGGCGGGCCCGTCCGATGGACCTCGGACCGTCCCAATCTGCCGACTCCACGTTGGGTCCGCTGGTGCCCGAGCATCACTGGGTGCAGCCCGTGGCCGACGCCAAGGTCCTGCCCACCGACAGCGACCCGGCCGAGCTGGCCGCCACCCGCGAATCCATCCGTTTGGCCTTCGTGGCCGCACTGCAGCAGTTGCCGCCCCGGCAACGGGCGGTGCTGATCCTGCGCGAGGTGCTGCGCTGGCAGGCGAGCGAGGTGGCCGAGCTGCTCGGGACCACCGTCGTGTCGGTGAACAGCGCCCTGCAGCGGGCCCGGTCCAGCCTGGAGACCGCCGACCTCGACAGCTTCCGGCCCGGCGAGGTCGACGCCGAGCAGCAGGAGATGCTGGCCAAGTACCTCGATGCGTTCGAGCGCTACGACGTCAACGAGCTGGTGACCCTGCTGCACGAGGACGCCACCATGTCGATGCCGCCCTACGAGCTTTGGCTGCAGGGCACCGACGAGATCGCCAAGTGGTTCATCGGCACCGGCAGCGTGTGCCGCAACTCCCGGCTGCTGCCGACGTCGGCCAACGGTTGCCCGGCGTTCGCGCTGTATCACGTCGATCCCGACGACCCGAACGTGCACCACCCGTGGTCCATTCAGGTGCTGCAGATCGAGGACGGCTTGATCACCGGGTTCCACAGCTTCCTCTACCCCGAGCTGTTCCCGTACTTCGGTCTCCCGACCAAGCTCGAGCGCTAGCCCCTGCTATCACTTGCCCTGGGTAACGGGGCAAGAGCGGGGGTCGGCGATGGCAGAGGCGGAGTTCGACGACAAGTTGTTCGATCTATCGCGGCCGGAGGTGGTGTTGCTCGTGCGGTACGTCGCGGCCCGCCAGGTCTTGGAGACGCTGCGTCCGTACTTCTGGGGCAAGTACGCCCTGGTCCTCATCGGCGTGGTGATCGCCGCCGGGCTCAAGTGGTCCGGTCAGATGGGTTGGGATGCGGCCACTTTCGTAGTGGTGTTCTTCCTGTTCCTCGCTCTGGTCCACCACATGCTCGAGCGGATCGTGACCCGCACCATCCTGCGGCTCGGCGCCAGCCATCGTCTGGCCGGCCTCGACGACATCTACGACGAGCTGTTCGACTGGCGTACCCAGCTCAGGAACAGCCTCCGCCGGTTCGCCAGCCCCTGGAAGCTGCTCCGAGCTGCGGCACGCGATGAGGACGCCTACCTGAAGGACGGGGTGCTGGTCCTCGACTGGCGCACCGCGATTCCTCTCGACCGGCTGTACGACGCCCGGGCCATCCTGGCCCGCGGGGCGGGGACCGGAGCTAGCGCCTGAGCTCGGCGAGAGTCGCTCGCAGCCGCTGGCGCTCCTCGGCATCCTCGGTGCGATCCAGGAGCTGGGAGAGCCGAGTCCGCCATTCCTCCCGCAGGTGGGCAGCCAGGCGGTCGCGGACCGGCGCGGGTACCCGATCGACCAGATCCAGGAGCGCGCCGAGCAGGGCCAGCTGATGGGCCACCTCGGTGTGGCGGGCGGTGACCACCGGCAGCCGCTCGGCCTTGGCCCGCGGATAGTCGGTGTCGGCCACCAGCTCGTAGGGCTCGCAGCCGAAGACCCCGGCCAGGAGGGTCACCGTGCGCTCGCTGGCCACCGAGACATCGGACTCCACGTGGGACAGCGCGACCCGAGAGATACCGATGCGCTCGGCCAAGCGGGCCTGGGTCCAGCCCAGTTCGGCCCGCAGCTTGGCCAACCGACGGCCAAAAGATTCCTCAGCTATGCCAACTGGCTTAGCAGACAGGCTGAGCTGGGATCGGTAGAACGGTGTGATGGCTCGACCCCTGCGCGCGCTCGTGACCGGCATCACCGGCCAGGACGGCTCCTACCTGGCCGAACTGCTGCTCGACCGGGGGTACGAGGTCGTCGGCGTGGTCCGGCGCAGCTCGACGGTCAACTTCGAGCGCATCGCCCACATCCAGGACGACCTGACGTTGGTGGCCGGCGACCTGTTGGACCACGGATCGCTCATCTCGATCATCGGGGAGCACCGGCCCACCGAGGTCTACAACCTCGCGGCCCAGAGCTTCGTCATGACCAGCTTCTCCCAGCCGGTGCTGACCGGCGACGTGACCGCGCTGGGAACGGTGCGGCTGCTGGAGGCCATCCGCCACGTCGACCCGGACATCCGCTTCTACCAGGCCAGCTCGTCGGAGATGTTCGGCAAGGTGGTGGAGGTGCCCCAGACCGAGCGGACGCCGTTCCATCCTCGCTCGCCGTACGGAGTGGCCAAGGTTTACGCCCACTGGATCACCGTGAACTACCGCGAGAGCTACGACATGTTCGCCACCTCCGGCATCCTGTTCAACCACGGGTCGCCCCGGCGGGGCCTGGAGTTCGTGGAGCGCAAGGTCAGCCATGGCGTCGCTCGCATCAAGCTGGGCCTCGCCCAGGAGCTGCGGCTGGGCAACCTGGAATCCCGGCGGGACTGGGGGAGCGCAGCGGACTATGTCGACGCCATGTGGCGCATGCTGCAGCTCGACGAGCCGGGGGACTACGTGGTGGCCAGCGGGCAGACCCACTCGATCCGGGAGCTGTGCGAGGTGGCGTTCGGCCACGTCGGCCTGGACTGGCGGGAGCACGTGGTCCAGGACGAGCGGTTCTACCGGCCGGCCGAGGTCGATCTGCTCATCGGGGATGCCACGCTGGCCACCAAGGTGCTCGACTGGCACCCCCGCACCAGCTTCGAGGACCTGGTCTGCACCATGGTCGACGCCGACATGGCCCTACTCACCGGATGACTCCTTCGCCTCATGACTGACAAGCTCGACCCATCCTCGACCCTGGTGGTGGTGACCGGCGTCTGCGCCATGGTCGTGGTCGTCCAACAGGCGGCCTGGCGCTTGGCCCGGGGCGTCGTCACCATCGTCCACGAGGGTGGGCACGCGGTGGCGGCGCTGATGAGCGGCCGGCGCCTCACCGGGATCCGCCTGCACTCGGACACCTCGGGCGTGACCCTGTCGATCGGCAAGCCCACTGGACCCGGGATGGTGGCCACGGTGGCCGCCGGCTATGTCAGCCCGTCGCTGGTCGGGCTGGCCGGGGTCGGGCTCTTGGCGATGGACCAGGTGACGGTCATGCTGTGGGCCGGGACCGCGCTGCTGCTGGGGATGCTGCTGATGATCCGCAACCTGTACGGCGCCCTGTCGTTGCTGGTGACCGGAGCCGCACTGGTGGCGATCTCGTTGTATGCGTCGGCGGAGCTGCAGGCCGCGTTCGGCTACGGGATCGTGTGGTTCCTCCTGCTGGGTGGGGTCCGGCCGGTGGGCGAGCTCTACGTAACGCGCCGCCGCCTTCCCGGCCGCCGAACCGACGCCGATCAGCTGGCCAGGATCACCCACCTCCCCGCCACCATGTGGGTCCTCCTCTTCGCCCTCACAACCCTCGGCGCCCTAGCCGCCGGCGGCTGGTTGCTCCTCACCTGACGCCACCGGCACCGGCCGGGGGAACAGCCTCAGGAACCATCTCATCGCGTCTATGTCGCCTTCCACGGTGGCGTGGCCGGCGCGGCGGGCCTCGGCCAGCGAACCGTCACCGAAGACCAGGCTCGTCAGCGTTGCCGCATCGGTGGAGATGACCGCCTTCGGGCGATCGGCGTGACCGCGGGCCACGTCGATCTGGCCTTTGGCGATCTCGGCCCGGAAGCGATCATCGCCTAGCCGCAGCTCGACGGTCGCCTGCCGTCCCCGGGCCGCGTCCGGGTCGAAGGTGGTCAACAGGGCGATCATCAACGAGTCCACGCTCAGGTCGCCGTCGGGTTGGGACAACGAACGGCTGCCCCAGCGGGCCAGGTCGAGGATGAGCGGCTCGAGGTCCCGCCCGCGGTCGGTGAGCTCGTAGACCCAGACGCCGGCCGGGGGATCCAGGCGCCGCCGTCTTACGATCCCGGCCTCCTCCAGTTCCCGCAGACGTTGGGACAACACGTTGGGACTGGCGTTGGGCAACCCGCCGCGGAGATCGGTGAACCGCTTGGCTCCGAGCAGCATTTCCCGCACGACCAGGAGGGCCCAACGTTCTCCCACGAGATCCAGGGCTCGGGCAATGCCGCAGGGGTCGCCATAACTCCGCATGCCGGTCATGGAGGCATCTTATCGTTGGGTGATCCTACTTTTCTAGTAATTAGTTGCTATTTAGGATTAATAATCCTAGATTAGGACTAGCTACCGACGAACGAAGGAGCCGGAGAGATGAGTGCACTGCCACAGGGCGACATCAGATTGCTGGAGACCGAGGTCGCGCAGGGCCTGCTGGGCTCGACCATCCCTGCCCGGATGGCGTACCTCGGCTCCGACGGGACACCGCGAGTCGTAGGGACCTGGTTCCATTGGAACGGCGAGGAGCTGGTGATGCCGACGTTCCTGGCCGCGCCGCATGTGCCTCGGCCGGCGGCCCGACTACGGGCGCTGCAGCGGAACCCGTACGTCGCCATCACCATCGACACCGAGCAGTTCCCGCCTCACGTGCTGCAGCTGCGGGGTCAGGTCACGATCACCGAGATCGAAGGGTTGGCGCCGGAGTACGTCGCCGCGGCTCACCACTACATGGGCGAACCGACGGCCACGGAGTACCTGGCCCAGATCGACCAGCCGGGCACCCGGATGGCTCGGATCGCGCTTCGGCCGACATGGGTCGGGGTCCTCGATTTCGAAAGCCGGATGCCGGGCGTGATGGCGGGTCAGCAGTCGTAGGAGTCGTCGGGGTTGGCGCAGGTCTCGAAGTCGTTGAACATGTCGTCGGTGAAGAGGCGGAACAGGACACCGCCCTCCTCGAGGTCCTCGCGCTTGATCCCCGAGAACACCTGGAACACCAGGTCGCTGGTGCTGCGCAAGGGGTCGATGTAGAAGGCGCCGTCGCGTTGCACCACCACCAGGCCCGGCCTCAACCCGCTGAACAGCTGACCCAGCTCGCGCAGGTCGGCTTCCTCCTGGGGAGTCAGGTCGCCGCCCAGGTCGCCGAGATCGTCGGCGCAGACGCGGGTTCCGCCGAACTCGTCCTCGAAGTCGGTGGCGAGGTCGCCGGATACCTCGATGCAGTTCTCGCTCAGAGACACGGTGACGTCGCCCTGGTCGGTGCCGATCGTGGCGGTGCCGGCGGTTGGGACGACCCGGGTGCCGCCGTCGACCGCGGTGGACTCGAGCTCCAGGCCGTCCACCCTGATGTCGAAGCCCTCGTCGGTGCGGTACTCGTCCAGCGACTGCTGGGCGTCCTCGAGGAACAGCGGCGCATAGGTCTGCAAGGCCCGCATCTCGTTGGGCGGCAGCAGGGCGATCATCCGCTCCAAATCGAGGTTGGTGGCCGCATCGACCATCTGGCGGACCGCGTCCTCGGCCGTGGGAGCGCCTTGCGGCTGGACCCCTTGGCCCAGGGTGGGGAGGTCTAGGCCCTCGTCGCGGCGGGCGTACTCGGCGATGGTGAAGAACACGCTCACGTGCCAACGTCCGTCGGTCTCGGTGGCGACGAAGAACAGGTCCTCCTCGTCGAGGTTCACGTTGTCGTGGGTGGCCTCGATCTGGGTGTCCCCGCCGTTGGCCTCGATGATGTTCTGCAGCACGTCCCCGATGGGGATGGAATCGGGCTGGGTCGAGAACGAGAGCTGGCCGCCGTTGACGTCGACCTCGGCCATCCCCGGCTGCAGTTCGGTCGAGCTGACGTCGAGCCCGTCGACCTGGATGTCGAACCCGGGCACGTCGTTGAGGTCGACGTCCTCGGTGATGGCCAGCCGGCTCAGCTCCGACTCCAGGTTCTGGACGAACGGCATCATCGTGTCGCGCTCGGCCGGATCGAGCACCTCCAGCACCCCGATGAGGTCTTCGTTGGCCACCGAGTCGAAGAAGTCCTCGACTGCGCCCTCCGGAGATGACGAGCCGCCTTGTCCGCCGGAGGTGAGGTTCACGACCGCGAACCCCCCGGTGATCAGGACGAACACGGTGACCACGCCGATCAGGACATTGCGGCCCCGGGCCGGCGGGGGCGGCGGTGGTGCGGGCCATGGCCCGGACGCGACGGGGTGGTGCCACGGTTGGGGTGCAGCGGGCTGCCACGGCAGGGGTTGTGCCGGGACATACCCGCCGGGTGCCGCCGGTGGAGGTGGCGGCGGGAGCGGCGGAGGTGGAGGCCGGTGGGAGGGTGGGTTCCCAGGGTCGCCGGGGTCAATGGGGTCCGTTGGCCAGCTCATGTCGTCCGCCTTCCACCAGCTCAACTGTGCCGCCGACGGCCGCCGCCAGCGCCGCTGTCAACGTCGCGTGGACACCGATGAGGGAGGAAACCGCCGCCCGCTCGACACTCAGTGCCACCACAGTACCGAGCACTCCGGTGCCGATGGACAGCAGCGCTGCGGATCTTCGCCGATCCAACAGCACCGCCAGCCAGCACAGTGCTGCGGCCAGAGGCACCAGATACCAGGCCAGGGCCAGGCCCTTCTGGAGCCCGGAGTCGAGCACGTGGAGGGTGCGGACGCTGTCGATCAGCTCGAAGCCGCTGCGTTGCCGATGGCCGCTGCGGATCCAGGGCAGGAACCCGGCTACCGCCTCCGCAGTCACCGCCGCCAACATCGCCGTTCGCCCGACCGCCACGGCTACCCAGGGTATGGCTGCTGTGCGGCGCGGTTTGATCGGGAGGGCGGGGCGGCGATGATGGGCCGATGGCCGCCGCACCCAACCGCGTGTCCCCGTTCGGGGAGATCGTCGCCATCGACCAGCGGGGGCTGTTCATGGGCAACCGTGGGTCCATCCACCGCGGCGGCGATCGGGAGATCGCCCGGCTGTGGCAGGTGCGGCGCTGGATCACCTGCGTGCTCGAGTACAAGGGCTGGGCGGCACCCAAGTGGGTGCCCGGGCGGTGGACGCCGCTGTTCTTCTGGGACGAGGCCGTGGCGTTGGCCGCTGGACACCGACCGTGCGCCTTGTGCCGCCGCGCCGACTACAACCGTTGGCTCGACGGCTGGGAGCAGGCGTTCGGGGAGCGCCTCAAGGCCGATCCCATGGACCTGGTCATGCATGCCGATCGCCTCGACGGGCGGACCCAGCGACGTCATGCCTTGCCCTGGTCCGACGTGCCGGTTGGCGCCTTCGTCGTTGTCGACGACGAGGTGCCGGCCCTGGTCCTAGACGACCGCCTGGTTCCGTGGTCCGCCGCGGGCTACGGCTCGCCGGTCGACCGCCCCTCCCGGGGAACCGCCTTCGTCGCTACCCCGGCGTCCACGGTCCAGGTCCTCCGCCACGGTTACGAGCCCGTCATCCACTCGGGCGTGCCACGAACGTGAGGAACGCCGGGCGCGTCAGGATCTGAGTGAACGTGAACCCGTTGCGCTCCAGCGCGGCGCCGACCTTGTTGGCCATGGCCGGGGTCTTGTCCGGGCTGGGTGGTTCCCAGAACAGATGCAACGTCCCTTCGGGCGCGAGATGGGTCCGGATGGCCTCCAGCTCCTCGGCCGGGTCGCTCACCCAGAACAGGTTGACGTTGACCGCGAAGATCTTGTCGAAGGTCTGCTCGCCGAGCACCCCGTCCCCGATCGCGGCGGTGTAGAGCGCCAGCTTCTTCTCCTCGACGTGCTCTCGGTTCCGCTCGGCGGCAGCGGCGATCATCGTGGCCGAGCGGTCGAGGGCGACCATCCGGCCGTCGGCGCCGAGCTTGGGGCAGATCAACGACAGCGCCACCCCACGGCCGCAGCCGATCTCCAGCAGGCGATCCGAGGGATCGACCGCCAGGACCTCGACGGCCCAGCGCAGCCGTTCGGGAACCGTCAGCGGCGGAGTTGCCCGAGGAGGCGCAGGACGTACCAGAACAGCAGCATCACCGCGGCGAACAGCTGCACCGCGGCGGCCACGTGGGCGTCCGCCGGGTAGCGGCGCATGATCGTCTGGGTCTGGTACAGGATCGAGGCCCCGGCCAGGGCGATCATCGCCACCGAGAACCACACGCCCAGTTCCAGACCGAACAGCAGCGCGGCGACGATCAGCACCAACGCCGAGACGAACCCCCACATCACCAGCGGGCGCAGGAACGACAGGTCTCGCCGGGTGACGAAGGCGACGACGCTGAGTCCGGCGAAGCCGATCGCGGTGATGACCGCCGCGGCGGCCACGGTGGCGGTGCCGCCGTTCTGGTCGACCTCGAAGAAGTAGTAGAGGAACGGGGCGAAGATCAGCGCTTCGGCGCCGGCGATGCCGAACAGACCGAGGTACTGCCGGGACGGGTTGCGCAGGTCGGCGGCGGCGCTGGTGGCCAGCCAGCTGACGATCATGAACCCACCCAGGATCAGGAACCAGGCCCCCCGGCTGCCGGACACGAAGTCGTAGAGCTGCTTGCTCAGGCCCAGCGTGAACAGCAGCGTCTCCAGACCGACGAACACGACCAGCGCGGCCAGCAGGTGCTGGTAGACCCGGATGATGAAGTCGCCGCGGGTGGTGTCGTCGAGAGTCGCGACTGGCCGGTCGCTGGTGTAGGCCATGGACATCGAGATGCCCCTTCCGTACGAGTTGGCCTGAGGGTAGCCCCGCCCAGAGCGAGCCCGATCCCGTGGCTGACGATCGGCAAGCTTGCCGAAGGACCAATGAAGACGCCTTGGTTCGGCGCCGGACGCTATGCCGGTCAGCCCGTGAAGGTGGGTTGGGCGTGGACAGGAGTGGCCGGGGGTGGATCCTGCGGTGGGGGCGGTGTTTCCGGCGGGTTCTGTACCGGCTCACCGGCGACGTAGCCGAGCAGGGTCTGGGTCTGGCCGGCGAGGCAGGTCCGGGCGGTGGTGACCGTCCGGTCGAGCGGGCCCTCTCCAGCGCAGGCATACAGCTCGGTGCGGCCCAGTGCCGGCGCGGTGTCGATCCAGCCGACCGGGCCGAGGGGAACGGCTCCGCCGCATCCGGGATCACGGGTGAGCCAGCTGGCGTCCTCCGCGGTCGTCCCGCACTCGTAGAGAGGAGCGGTCGCGGGCTCCTCAGACCAAGCGAGCTTCCACTGCTCGGTCTGGGGCTCGTAGCCGGGCGGCAGCACCCGGGAGGAGTACCAGTGGGCGCCAGTCGCCGAGTTGAGCCCGTGCCGGACCAGCGTGTGGCCGTCGAGCTCGAAGCCGCAGTCCGGATGGTCCGGGTCGTTGGCGTGGAGCCACGCGTCGAACGCCGGCTTGGGCGTGTCGTCCTCCGTGAACAAGCCCAGCTTGAGGAAGCCCTCGTCGGGGTTGTCCCGGAGGCGGTGGTAGATGAACGACGTGATGCCGGGCGTTCCCAGCACGTTCCGGTAGGCCTGGCAGAGGGACTTCTTCACGGTCTCGTAGTTGGACGGGACGTTGTGGAATCCCACCTCGGTGAGCTGCACCTCCCAGGCGTGCGGGTCGTTCGGATAGGTGGCGTGCAGCCAGCCGGGCACGACGCCGAGGTTGCCGAGCGTGGCCCACGGCAGGTCCCGGGCGTCGATCAATCCCTCGAGACTGATCGGATACGGATGCAGCGCGATCGACCACTCACGATCGCCGACGAGCGGCACGAGCTTGGGGACGAACGTCTTGATCGAATACGCCGGATGCGGGGTCGCGGGTTCGTCAGGCGCCGCGAACATGTTGGTGAACGAGAACAGCACCCGGGCCTGGGGTTGCGCCGCTCGGGCCCGGTCGTAGGCCGCGTTGTAGAGCGCCGCGTAGTCCGCCACCCAGCTGTCGAGGTTGCACGGGG
>DASXTK010000372.1:0-5461 GCA_036505485.1 Acidimicrobiales bacterium | reverse complement strand
ATCGGCAGCTCCCGGTGCCCCCGGTCGACCATGACCGCGAGCTGCACGGCGCGGGGCCGGCCGTAGGTGTGGACGGCATCCAGGGCGGCCCGGATGGTCCGGCCGGTGAACAGCACGTCGTCGACCAGCACGACGATGTGTCCGGTCAGGTCCCAGGGGATGTCGGTGACCGCCGAGGGCAGCACCGGTCGCAAACCGATGTCGTCGCGGTGGAAGGCGACGTCCAGCGTTCCCAGCGGCGGGGCCTCGCCGTCGATCTTCTCCAGCGCCTGGACGATCTCGGCGGCGAAGGCGACGCCGCCGGTCTGCAGCCCGACCACCACCACCTCGGACAGGCCGTGGTTGGCCTCGATGATCTCGTGGGCCATGCGCCACACCGCCCGGCGCACGTCGTCGGCGTCGAGCACTTGGGTCCGGGCAACGAAAACGCCCCCGAATGGGGGCGTGCTCCGGCGTTCTCGATCTGCCATGGGGAACCTCCCCTCCTCGCTTCCTTGCGGGGCTGCCCGTGCAAATCTCACAGGATCCGCTTCACGGTCAGGACCTTACGGTAGCAGCAGCCCAGCCTCGATCAGGTCGGTTGCGAGCTCGTCCACGTCCCGGAAACGGCGGGCCTGCATCCCCACGGCGCTGGCTCCGGCCACGTTGTCCTCGACGTCGTCCACGAACATGCAGCGTTCGGGCGCGACCCCTAGGCCTTCAGTGGCGGCCAGGAAGGCCTCCCGCTCCGGCTTGCACACGCCGATGTCGGCGGACCCCACCACAGCGTCGAAGCGGTCGAGGATGCCGGACCGGCGCAGGTCGTCGGTCAGCCGGGAGCTGGCGTTGGACAGCAGGGCCACCGGAACCTGTTCCCGCACCTGGTCGACCAGCTCCATCACCCGTTCGTCTATGCGCCATCCGACCTGGGAGAAGGCCACGGTCACGGCCTCGCGGTAGACGCCGTGGGCCTCGGCCACCGCGGCGCCGATCTCGGCCGCCCACTGACCGGCGTTCATCTCGCCCCGCATGGCCCGACCCAGCCTCTCGGGATCGAACGCCACCTTGGCGATCGTGCCGCGCGGCAGGCCGAGCTGGCGGTCGGCAGTGGTGAGGGCGTCGTTGTCCCAGTGCCGGATCACGCCGTCGAGATCGACGATCAGGGCGTCGGCCTGCCGGGTCGGGGTCGTGTCCTCCGGCTTGGCGGGCGCCTGGGGACGGGCCTCCGTGGCGATGGCGGACAGGACGCCGTTGACGAATCGGGGCGAGTCGTCGGTGCCGAAGCGGCGGGCCAGGACCACGGCCTCGTTCAGGATCACCGCTTGAGACCGATCGTTGGCCCCGAACAGCTCGTAGGTTCCGAGACGCAGGATGGCCCGGTCCACCGCGGCCAGCCGGGCCAGACTCCAGCGCGGTGCCACCCGGCGGGTCAGCAGCTCGTCGATCTGCTCGGCGTGGGCTTGGACGCCGTGGACCAGCTCCAGGGCCAGTGGCGCCGGGGGCAGCGGGAGACCGTCCAGCACGTCCTGGACGTCGAGGCCCTTGATCTCCGCCTCGTAGAGCAGCTCCAACGCCCGCTCCCGTGCCGCTCGCCGCAGCTCCGTCTCGGTGGGCTCGAGATCACTCATCATGGGGGTGGGCCGCGGTCCTCAGGCCCGAGTCTGGTATTCGCCCGTCCGCGTGTCGACCTTGATGCGCTCGCCGGGGTTGACGAACAACGGCACCTGTACGACCAACCCGGTCTCGAGCGTGGCCGGCTTGCGGGCACCGGACACCCGGTCGCCCTGGATGCCCGGTTCGGTCTGGGCCACGGTCAGCTCGACCGAGGCCGGGATCTCCGTGCCGATGATCTCGTCCTTGTAGAACTGCAGCTGCACCGTCGAGCCCTCGACCACGTAGTTGGCGGTGTCGCCGAGCGCCGCGGGTCCGACGTGGATCTGCTCGTAGGTCGTGTTGTCCATGAACACGTACTCGCCACTGTCGCGGTAGAGGAACTGCATCTCGTTCTTCTCGACGACGGCCTGCTCGACCCGCTCGTCGGCTCGGAACGTCCGGTCCAGGACGTTGCCGCTGCGGACGTTGCGCAGCGTGGTCCGCACGAAGGCGCCGCCTTTGCCCGGCTTCACGTGCTGGAAGTCGACGACCTGGAACAGGCCCTCGGGGAGGTCGAGGGTCATGCCCTTCTTGAGGAGGTTGGTGGTGGTGGCCGCCATGGACGGGATTCTCGCTTTCGACCTTCGGTTGTCGGACGGTGTCGCGCCTAGAGGCTGCGGTCCTTCGGTGCACGCGTCAGGGTCCGGCAGCCCGCCGCAGTGACCACGAGCGTGTCCTCGATGCGGACTCCGCCATGTTCGGCCAGGTAGATGCCCGGCTCGACGGTGACGACGTGGCCGGGAGCGAGCGTAGCATCGGCCGTCGCGGCCACCCGAGGTGCCTCGTGGATGTCCAACCCGACGCCATGCCCGGTGCCGTGGACGAACGCCTCGTCCCAACCCACGTCCCGGATCACGGCCCGGCACGCCTCGTCGACGTCCTTGGCCGCGACGCCCGGACGCACGGTGGCGACCCCCGCGGCCTGGGCGGCCTGGACCACGTCCCACATGTGGGTCTGGGTGGCGGAACAGTCCCCCACCGCCAGGGTCCGGGTCATGTCCGAGTGGTAGCCGTCGAGCAGGGCGCCGAAGTCGATGACCACCAGGTCGCCGTCCTCGATGCGGCGCTGGCCGGCCCGATGGTGGGGACGGGCACCGTTGGGTCCAGAGGCCACGATGGTCTCGAACGAGACCCCGTCGGCTCCCAGCCGCCGCATCTGCCACTCCAGCTCCAGGGCCACCTCGCCCTCGGTGGGCTGCTCGCCCAGCCGGTGGCGCACCGCGGCCAGCGCCGCGTCGGCCATGGCGCAGGCGGCTTCGATGCGGGCCACCTCACCGTCGTCCTTCACCTGGCGCAACTCCTCGACCAGCCCGGTCGTGGCGACCAGCTTGGCTTCCGGGAACACCTCGCTGGCGAAGGCCCGCTGCTGGGCCCAGGTGATGTTGTCGGCCTCCAGGCCCAGCTGGCTCACGCCGTCGAGGGCTGCGGCCAGGATCTCCCGCTGGACCTGGCTGGTGGCACCGGTCTCCACCCTCGCCTCGACCCCGTGGCGGGCGATCTCCTCGGTGGCCTGGTCGGTGTAGCGGCCGTCGGTGACGAACACCACCTCTTCGTCGGCACTGGCCGGGACCGCCAACATGGCCGCGCTGCCAGAGAACCCGGTGAGATACCGGATGTTGGTCAGGTTGGTCACCAGCAGGGCCTCGCAATCCGCCTCGCCCAACCCATCCCGCAGCCGCGAGGTCCGCCCCACGACGTCCATCGCCGCCAAAGCCTTACGGTCAAAAGTCACCCGCTCAGGCTAGGTGCCTGGCTCAAGGTTCTCCGAGGAGGTGGGCGACAGCTTGGATGGCTAGGACGTAGCCGTGGCCGCCTAGGCCGGAGATGGTGCCGGTGGCTACGGGGGCGACGACCGAGGTGTGGCGCCAGGGCTCGCGGGCGTTGGGGTTGGAGATGTGGACCTCGATCACCGGACCCTCGAAGGTGGCCAGGGCGTCATGCAGGGCCCAGGAGTAGTGGGTGAAGGCGGCGGCGTTGATGATGATGGCCGCACAGCGGCCCCGGGCGCCTTGGACCGTGTCGACGAGCTCGCCCTCGTGGTTGGACTGGAAGTGCTCAAACCCAAGACCAGCCTCGGCCGCCGCCTGCTTGGCCGCGTCCATCAGCTGGTCCAGGGTGTCGGAGCCGTAGATCAACGGCTGACGTTCCCCGAGCAGGTTGAGGTTCACGCCGTTGAGGACCAGAACCAGCGGCTGGGCGGTCATGGGGCTTCTCCGTTGAGGACGCCCAGCGTGGACAGGGCCAGCTCGGGATCGACCCGGGACACCACCTCGACGCCGTCGGGTCCGTCGAGCACGAAGGTCAGCCCGTCGACCGCCTTCTTGTCCCGGCCCATCAGCGCCACCAGCTCGTCCGGGTCGACACCGGAGGGAAGACCGGTGGCCAGCTCATAGTCCCGAACCACCCGATAGTGGTCGGCGACCCGGGTGTCGTCGATGCGCCCCAGGCGCCGAGCCAGCTCGGCGGCGTAGACCAGACCGATGGCCACCGCCTCACCGTGGCGCAGGTCGTAGCGACCGGCGGTCTCCAGGGCGTGGGCCAGGGTGTGGCCGTAGTTCAGGATCGCCCGCCCCTTGCTCGCGCCGACATCCTCCCGCTCGTCGGCGCCCACCACCGCGGCCTTGACGGCGACGCAAGCCGCGACCCGTTCGTCGAGTGGCAGGGATTCCAGGTCTTCGCCGGTCAGGAAGTGGTACTTGGCCATCTCCCCCCGACCGCTGCGCTGTTCGCGCGAGGGCAATGTGGCGAGAACCGAGGTGTCGCACACGACCCCCACGGGTTGCCAGAACGCCCCGACGAGGTTCTTCCCCTCGGCCAGGTTGACCCCGGTCTTCCCGCCGATGGCGGCATCGACCATCCCCAACAGCGTCGTGGGGACGTGCACCACGGCCACCCCGCGGTGGTAGACCGCGGCGGCGAATCCCGTGGTGTCGGTGACCACACCTCCACCCACGGCCACCACAGCGTCGGCTCGGGTCAGACCCCACCGAGCCCAGGCCCCACACAACGACTCCACGGTCGCGAGTGTCTTGGCCGCCTCACCGGCGCCGATCTCGAACACCTGGTGCTGCCGGTCACCGCCGACATCGACCGAGACCCCAATGCCGGGCTGGGTCACCACCGCCACCCGCTGGGCCCGCGGGGGCAGCATCGTCGGGAGGGCACTCCGGGCGCCGCCCCCGACCACCACCGGGTAGCTGCGGTCGGCCAGCTTGAACTCCAGCTCGATCAGGCTCACGCTGGCGCTTCCTCGGGACCCATCAGCTCCACGATGTGACGGGCCAGCGCCCGTTTGGGCTTGTCGTCGAGGGTGTGGAACGGCTCGATGTCCACGATCTCGTCGGCCAGCTCGGCATACAAGGCCGACCGCTCGGTCTCGAGTCGAGCGTACGCGGCCTCCGGATTGTCCACCAACAGCGGCCGATGGGTCGGATCGGTCCGCTCGGCCAGGAACGCCGGCGCACCCCGCAGCCACACCACCATGGCATGGCGGGACAACAGCATCCGATTCTCGTCACGGATGACCGCCCCACCTCCGGCCGCCACCACGAGCGGACAGTCCCGGCCCAGCAGCTCGGCCAGTACCTCCGTCTCCAGCTGGCGGAAGCCTTCCTCACCCCGCTCCCGGAACAGCTGGGGGATGGTGGCGCCCGCGCTCAGCTCCAGCTGCTCGTCGGCGTCGGCGAAGGGGCGTCCCATCTCCTTGGCCAGACGGCGGCCCACGCTGGTCTTGCCGGCGCCGGGCAGGCCAATCAGGACGACGTGGCGTCGGCTAGGCACGGTGGCTCACGGTTCGTCCCGCAGCGACGCTGCGAACGACCGGGCGTTG
>DASXTK010000371.1:0-8210 GCA_036505485.1 Acidimicrobiales bacterium | reverse complement strand
GACATCTCACCGACACAACGACGTCCGGGGGACTCCATGAAGAACCGGCCGGGTGCGCACCATCGACAACGAACCATCGGCGGAGTTTGCGAACACGGTTGTCTATAGTTCCGCGGCATGGAGCGGATGGGGTGCGGGCTTGTGGTGCTTGTTGGACTGGTGACCTTCTTTGTTGCCTGTTCGGGCGGTGACGACGACGGCGCCAGTTCGTCCGACGGGCCGATGGAGCCGGAGATGGTCGATGTCTCGGACGATGGCTTCTACGCGGTACCGGATCCGCTTCCGGCCGGGGAGCATGGCGACCTCCTGCGCTACCAGCTAGTAACCAATCCGCCTGGCGGGGTGACCTGGTACCGGGTGATGTACCTGTCCGAGACCGTTGCCGGGGAGCCGACCGTGGTGACCGGTGTGGTCACGGTGCCGGATGGTGATCCGCCCGTCGGCGGCTGGCCGCTGGTGAGCCATGCTCATGGCAGCACTGGCCTCGACGATCCCTGTGCCCCCTCGGTGAGCCTCGATGGCGACCGCCTGTACGCTCCCGAGCTAGCGCTGTTGGGCGCCTCGGCTGCGACGCACGGGGTGGTAGTGGCCTCGACCGACTACGAGGGCCTGGGTGGGCCGGGGCGTCACCCGTTCCTCGTCGGCACGAGCGAAGGTCGCGGCGTGCTGGACATCGCCCTGGCGGCGCGGCAGATCCCGGGCGTCGAGGTGGGGGACCGGACGGCCATCGCCGGGTACTCCCAGGGCGGCCACGCTGCGCTCTGGGCCAACCAGATCGCCGCGGACTGGACGCCCTCGCTCGACATCGTCGGCACCATGGCCGGCGCACCGGCCAGCGAACTGCTCACCAGCACTGAGGGGCTGCCCGCGGAGGTGCGGGACCAGTTCGAGGTTGCGCTTGTCGCCGGTCTTGCTGCCGCCTATCCCGAGGCCGACCCGCAGGAGATCCTCACGCCCGCCGGACTCGACCTAGCCCGCCGCTACGAGCGGGAGTGTCCTCCGGTGCAGGGCCTCGACCCCCAGACGCCCCTGCTGCAGTCCCGTCCGGCCGCGACCGAGCCCTGGTCCACGCTCCTGGAGGAGAACACCCCGGGCCAGGTCGCCGGGCCCACGCCGATCCTGATCATCCACAGCGCCGAGGACGCCAACGTCCCCATCGCCGCCAGCGCCGCCCTGCTCGACCGGATGTGCGCCGTGGGCCAGGTCGTCGAACGCCGTGTCCTGCCCACGGGCGATCACGTCGGTGCCGCCATCCCCGCGTACCAGCAGGGCTCCGACTGGTTCGACAGCCTGTGGAACGGAGCTCGGCCAGCGACCTCGTGCCCCTGATCCGGTCACAGAAACAGCCCTCGCCGCGGGACGGCCGACGTTCGACGGACACTATTGTTCGTGACGAACATATATGTCTATAATGGGGAGGCGAACAAGGGGGATGACGATGACTGCTCTCGCAGTGATTCGTCGCGTCATCGTTGCGAGTGTGTTGAGCGCCGCGGTCGTGACTGCGCCGCCACTGGCTCGACCGGCATCAGCGGCTGACCCGTTGCCCAACCGGCCCGATTTCCGGCTGCCGTTCGACTGCGGCGCCACCGTCGATCTACGGACCTATTACGGGCACAACCCGGACGACAAGAAGATCGACATGCGAGTTGTCGGGCAACCCACCGGGGCCCTGATTCGGGCTTCCGCCGACGGGTACGTGCACCAGGAGTTCTCTCCGGGCGGCATCGAGATCCGCCACGGCAACGGCTGGTTCACCACTTACATGCACATGAGCTCGCATGTCCCGCCGGGCACCACGGTCAAGCGGGGCGCCGTTGTCGGAGTCATGGGCAACGTCGGCTCGCCCGACTATCACCTCCATTACGAGCAGCTCTATGCCCCCGGGCTGAGCGACGCCGAGATCCAGCACATCGTCAATCCCGTCCTCCAGGGCGAGGGGCCCATCTACATGGACCCCGAGAATCCGCTCGTACGCACCAGCACCAATTGCGGTGGTGGTCCGGCTCGGGTGTTGGTGGATACGGGGGAGGATGCTGCGGGGTTTGATGTGCCGGGTGGGGTGCGGACGGGGACGTTGTTGGCGGGGTCGAACTATGTGTATTGCCGTAGTTGGGGTCCGGAGGTGCGTGCTGGGTCCGGGTTCAATCATTGGTGGTTGCGTACGGATTTGGATGATGGTCCGGCCAATCAGTGGGTGTCCGCGTACTACCTGAGTCGCTGGGGCAACGACGAAGCGAAGGACAACACCGGCGCAGAGATCGTGGACTGCAACGAGCCGTATGGGGCGATCGGGGCGAAGTGGCGGTCGATGGGTGGGGTTACGAGTGTGGTGGGGCCACCCAAGTTGGCGGAGACGGATTCCCAGCGTGGGGGTCGGTTCCAGGAGTTCGTGCGGGGGATGATCATCTGGCATCCCGACACCAACGCGTGGGCCGTGTACGGCGCCATCTTGGACCACTACCGGGCTTTGGGGTCGGAGGACCGGTGGGGGTTCCCGACCATGGACGAAGCCAACGCAGCGGCGTCGCCGGGCGGCACCACCGGCCGCTACCAGTACATGCAACACGCCTTGTTCATGTGGTCGCCGCCCACCGGGGTCCATGTGATCCACGGCGCGATCCACGACGCGTTCGCGGCTAACGGACGCGAAGCCGCCTTGGGCTATCCGACCAGCGACGAGATCCCGAACAGCGACGGCAACGGCGTCTACCAGACCTACCAGAACGCCACCATCCACTGGACATCCCAACAAGGCACCTGGATCACCCGATGACACGAAGGCAGGGGCTCGCAATGGACACCAAGGTTCGGAAGATCCGGTCGGCGGCACGGGTCGTGCTGGTGGTCGTCGTGGCATTCGCGGTCGCGGGGTGCGTGCCCTGGTACGACGGCACGCCCGAGAGCTTCTATCAGCTGCCCGCCGACGCCACCCCGCAGCCTCCCGGCACCCTGGTGCGGGTCCAGGAGATGGCCGGGCAGTCGACGGCGACGACGACGGTGTATCGGGTCATGTACTGGACGAAGGACCGGCGCGACCGCCAGATGCGGGCCACGGGAGCGGTCCGTGTCCCCAAGGCGGCGCCGCCGACCCAGGGGACGACCATCGCGGCGTGGGACCACGGCACGACCGGCGTCGCCCCCCAGTGCTCCCCCTCCCGCGGCGGAGCGGGCTATCCGTCGGCGTTCCTGCCCGTCGATGTACCGGTGGCGATCCCGGACTACATCGGCTTGGGCCCGGTGGGGGAGATGCACGCCTGGTTGGCCGGCGTCTCCGAGGCCCGGGCCACGATCGACCTGGTGCGGGCGACCAAGGCGCTCCCCAACGTGCGGTCGAACGGCACCTGGTACGTGGCCGGGCACTCCCAGGGTGGGCATGCCGCCCTGTTCACCGCCGAGAAGGCGGCCGGCTACGCGCCCGAGCTGCAGCTGCGAGGTGTGATCGCAATAGCGCCCGGGACCGAGCTCAACGAGCCCAGCTACGTCCAGACCTACATGAAGCCCGCGGCAGTGATGGTGCTGGCCGGGCTGGCTCTGGACTACCCCGAGATCGACCCGACGGACTATCTCACCCCCGAGGCCGAGTCCCGGCTGGGCGTGCTGGAGACCGGATGCCTGAACGAGATCATCCTCCAGTACGCCGGGCTGACTCCGCTGGTGGATGTGGATCCCTGGGCCGATCAGCACTTCGTGGACCTGCTCGTCGAGAACGAACCCGGATGGGCACCCAACCCGGTGCCGGTGCTCGTCCTCCAGGGCGGCCAGGACATCATCGTGCCCCCGGCATTCACTCAGGAGTACGTGCAGCGGGCCTGCAACCAGGGCACCCGGGTGAAGATCTCGGTCTACGCGTCCGCCGACCACGGCACGATCATCAACCAGTCCGCCAACGAGGCCCGCCAGTGGCTGGCCACCATCGCCGCAGGCCAAACCCCACCCACCAGCTGCTGAGCCGTCACAGAACCACTGGATCGACCGGCGACCATTGGCCCGTCTGCCAGCTAACTGATGGCTAACAAGTCGAGCATACGATGCCGTTGCCTCGCTCTCGGCACACCTAAAACCGTGCCGGCATTTGACGTTGAAGTAGCAGACAAACCCTAGGGAAGGTCGACGATCGATGCGACGGAAACTGCGAGCCGTCGCGGTGGTTTCTGCCATATTTGGAGCTGTGGCAGGGTCTGGCCTCCTCGTTCAAGAGCCTGCATAAGCGTCAGCGACTGACTGCGCGTTTGTGGCTCTTCGGATTTCAGCGGGGTGTGATCGTCGCGAGTAGGTCCCAGTTGGGGCGGCCGGCGTAGAGCAGGGCGCGGATGCGGTAGTGCCGAAAGACGGTGAGACCGAACGCGATTCGCTGGATGCGCTTGTTGACGGCTTCGGTGGGGCCGCCACACCGTCACCGGGAAGGGCTTCCTGCTCGACCGCAACGCCTGATTCCTCCTTGGATGCCGTCGCCATCCTGCCCTTGACAAGAAATATTGTCAGGTGTGAAGGTAGGCGTCATGCACGACGTCGAGGTGATCGAGAGCGCCGCTGCGGCTGCGGTCGCCCTCGACCCCATCCGCGCCCGGTTGCTGGCCGAGCTGGTGGAGCCTGGCTCGGCCGCGACCCTCGCCACCCGGGTCGGCCTGGCCCGCCAGAAGGTCAACTACCACCTGCGGGCGCTCGAGGCCCACGGCCTGGTCGAGCTGGCCGAGGAGCGCAAGCGGGGCGGCATCACCGAGCGGATCCTGCGGGCCACCGCCGCCCACTACGTCGTCTCGCCGGGCGCGCTCGGCGACACCGCCGCCGACCCCGACAAAGCGGCTGACCGTCTGTCGGCCGGCTACCTCGTGGCGCTCGCCGGGCGGGTGGTGCGGGAGGTCGGCAACCTCGCCCGCCGGGCCGACGCCGCCGGCAAACGCCTGCCGACCATGGCCATCGACACCGAGATCCGCTTCCGCTCGGCCGACGACCGCGCCGCGTTCGCCGACGAGCTCACTGCGGCGGTGCTGGACCTCGCCGCCCGCTACCACCACGACGACGGCCGGCCCCACCGCCTGGTCGTCGCCGCCCATCCCAAACCACCTCTAGCCGAGGAGAAGGCAAAGCCATGACCACCCCCGATGTCCCGCTGCGGTTCGAGTTCACCATCGAGGTGCCGGGCCCGCCCGAGCAGGTGTGGGATGCCCTGGCCACCGCCAACGGCATCAGCTCCTGGATGATGCCGACCGATGGCGAGGAAGGCCTCGGCGGCACGCTGGTCTTCCACATGGGCGAAGGCGAGGGCGAGTCCTCGCCGGCCGAGATCACCGCCTGGGAGCGGCCCACCCGCGTCGCCTACATCGAGCCCGACTGGGCCACCCTGATGGGCCAGGACAAGGATGCCGCGGTCACCCCGCTGGCCACTGAGTTCCTGGTCGAAGCCACGTCCGGTGGCACCTGCATCGTGCGGGTCGTGACCAGCGCGTTCGGCACCGGAGCCGATTGGGAGCAGGAGTTCTTCGACGAGATGGGCAAGGGCTGGACGCCGTTCTTCCAGCACCTGCGGCTCTACCTCACCCACTTCCCCGGCCAGACGGTCACGCCGTTCAATGTCGTCGCCGAGAAGAAGGGCAGCGCGGAGGTCGTGTTGTCGGCCATGCGCGACGCGCTGGGCCTTGCCGACGGGAACATTCAGGTGTCGGCACATGGGCTGGAGGGTGAGGTGGAGGGCGAGGTCGACCGGCTGTCCGATGCCCACCACATGCTGCTGCGGCTCGGCGGCTCGGTCCCCGGCTACCTGGCGCTCTATGCCTACGATCGGGGCGACGGTGTCACCGGCGCCAACGTGTCGGGCTACCTGTTCTCCGACGGCGCCCCGGCTTACGTCGATCGGGCCCGGGTCCAGTGGCAGGCATGGCACGACGCCCTCACGGTCCCGGCCAGCTGAGGCCCACCGCGTCGCTTCGATGACAGCTCCCCAACCCGTTCGTACCCACCGCTCCGCCCTCGCGACCCGGCCCCTATGGCTGGTCGGTCTGGCGGCGACGGTGGCGGGCGCGGCCGTGGCCGCACTCGTCGCCGCCGTCGCCAGGGCCGCCGACGTGCCCCTCGAGGTGGCGTCGAGCAGCGACGCCGCCCCCGAGGCCATCCCGGTCAGCGGCGTCGCCGTGCTCGTCGTGATCTGCGGCATCGTCGGCCTGGTCATGGCCCTCGGCACCAACCGCTGGGCCACGCGACCGGCCCGGGCCTTCGTTGTCGCCACGACCGTGCTCACCGCGGTCTCGCTCGTGACCCCGCTCATCGCCGAGAACGCCACCACCGCCACCCGCGTCGTCCTCGAGCTCACCCACCTCGTGGTCGCCGCGATCATCATCCCGCCCATCGCCTACCGACTCGCCCAGCGCTCCCCTCGCCCCTGACCACCGAGAACCGACACCGGCCCACCCAGCATCTGGGCGCGGGACAGGGGCTCCCAGAATCGAGCAGATGCTCGAACAGCTCGACCTCACCGACGACGAACGCGAAGCCCTCGAAGGCGACCGCGACGCCGTCGCCGCCCTCGTCGAGAAGCTCGCCGATGTCCCCACCCCAGCGGACCGACACCCAACCAGCTCGGCCACGCGCCGATCCCGGTCACGCTTGGCACAACCCGGCGCCCTGGCCCAGAGGGAGGTGCGTCATGACCTCGATCGACGCCCGCGATCGGCGCCCGCGGAGCTCTCGAGCCTCCGACGCCCACAGCAGCGCGGATGCCATTCCAGCGCGGCACGCGCGTCCTCTACCCGAGCGCGAGCATCGCCTCGGCGAGCTCGCCGGCCGCCGCATCGGGGAGCGCAGTGGCGGCCTCCTCGAGGACGAGCAGCCGCGCCCCCGGGACCTCGCGCGCGATTGCCTCGCCGTTACCGACGGGGAAGAACGGGTCGCGGCGGCCGTGGACGACGAGCGTGGGGACCTCGATCTCGGGCAGGCGTTCGCGCCAGCGGGGTTTGCAGTTGAGCTTGGCGAAGACCATGCCGAGCTGGTTGGCCATCTGGATCGGGGGTGCGGTGCCGGGTGTGCGGTCCCAGATGCGCGCGGCGAGCGCTCGTGCGGCGATGGGGTCGTTGCCGAGGATCTCCGCGCCGGCGGCGGCGAACTCTGCCACCGCCTCGCGGTCGGTCCAGTCGGGCATCGGACGTGTGAACAGACGCTTCATCGTCGCCTTGTCGTGGTCGGGGAGGTCAGCGTCGGGCTTGCCGGGCGCGACCGCGCGGGTGCCGGCCAGAGTGAGCACCGAGAACGCGCCAGGATGGTCGAGCGCGGCGACCTGGGCGACCATCCCGCCGACGCCGATCCCCGCGAGGTGGGCGGGCCCGCCGCCGAGCGCGTCGGCAAGGGCCGCCGCGTCGGCGGCGAGGTCGCGCAGGGTGTAGGCGGGCGCCTCCGGGTCCGCCGTCGTCGATTCGCCGCTATCCCGCAGGTCGTAGCGCACCACGCGGCGCCCGCCGGCGGCGAGGCGCTCGCAGAGCGCGTCGGGCCAGGAGAGCATCGTCGTCCCGCCCGCGAGCAGAACGAGGGGTGCGTCGTCGTCACCGAAGGACTCGATGCCCAGGGCGACCTCATTAGCGTTGACGGTGGTCATCGGTCAGCTCTCCAGGACGGCGACTATCGGAGCGGTCTTCGAGTAGCCGGCGGCCTCGACGATCTTGCCGTCGACGACCCGGATGACGTTGACACCACGGACCGAGTCGTCGGGGCCGGGGCCCCAGACGTAGCGCCAGCGGATGAGCGCCCACTCGCCGCCGGTGTGGACGTCCTCGACCTCGAAGTGGCTGGTGGCGTCGTCGATGAGCGCCTCCCACGAGCTGAACGACGCGTCATAGCCCTCGTAGCGGGTGCCGTCGGGGGCCGGCTGGACGCTCTCCATGACGCAGTCGGGGGCGATGATGTCCTCGAGGAGGGTGGCGTCCCGCTCCTGGAACGCCCGGTTGAAGCGGTCGATGACCTCGTCGGTTGTCCTCGTCATGATCGCGGTTCCTTCTTGGTTGGGGTTGGGTCGGACCTTGCCCCGCTTCCGTGGACACGGTGTCCCCCGAAGGTGGGTCAAGGTCAGTCGTCGCTCAGTTAGACAGGACCACCGCACCGATCTCATCGGTTGTGGCCCGTCGGCGATCCCAACCGGACACCGGTCAGCTCGTGCTGAACGGGAGTCTGCTGATCATGTTGAGTTTCACCTCGCCGTAGGGCAGGACGTGGGACCAGAACAG
>DASXTK010000370.1:0-11277 GCA_036505485.1 Acidimicrobiales bacterium | reverse complement strand
CGCTGGGATGGTTGCGTTGACATCCCGAGTGAGCGAGGGAGATCGGACTTCGCGGAACATCCTCGTGCTGCTGTATGCGCTCCTCTTCGTCGTCAACATCTTCCTGCTCCCTCGAGGCCTGACCCGCATGGCCGTAAGCGCGGTCGTCATCTACTTGCTACTGCTGCACCGCGAGAGCCGGGAGTTCTTCGAGGAAGGCTGAGCGCGGCACCTCGCGATTCGTGGGCAACCGCTCATGGCATTCAAGTTACTCACGATGACTACAACTGACATTGATACGATACGAGCGCTAATTCGACGCTGGCGAGGTTTCGAGAGCTGCCTCTTGCATGAGGTTAGGGTTTGGAACTTCCTCTATAATGTTGATTTGGTCTTCAACTACGTGTGGAGCTCAGGCAATGACGTTCGCCCGGACGTCCTAACATCTCCTTTCTTCGTAACTCTTCGTTTGGTCGGTGTCGAAGACCTTCGCTACGTGGGGGCACTTACCGAGGGAATGAGGCAGCACCCCGAACGGATCAATTGGGGACTGTCCGAAGTGGCGAACGTCGAGGTAGTCGACCGCGGTGAGCTCGTTGGCTTGTCCGTGATCTGGGAATCAGATCGCGCACTTGAAGTTACGTTCGTGTCGTTTGAGTTGGTGGGGCCGCTCGACCGGTCGAGTGATTGACGCGGCAGCGCGCCGGGATGAAGGCGTTTGGGCAGCGCGACGGCCCAGCGTGACGTCGGGGCGGGCACACCTGGAGCCCGTGAGCCGCTGTCGCTCCACTTTCAGGCTGGCTAACTACCTCCCGTTCGTACGGCCGTCGGTGCTACGCCGCGAGTCCGGGGGCTCGGTTCGCTTGGGGGTGGGGGGAGCGGGCAGACTGGCGGACTTAGTTCGTGAACCTGGCGTTGTCGCGGAGTGGCTGCGTGCGCCCATGAAGGGGAGACAGGAACGTGTTGTCCAGCCTGTGGAACATGTTCAGGGTCGCCGACCTGCGGAACAAAATCCTGTTCACACTGGGGATCATCGCCCTGTACCGCTTCGGGTCCTACGTACCCGCACCCGGTATCGACCTGGACGCCGTCCGTGAGCTGCGAGACCAGGCCAACCAGTCCGGTGGCGTGGTCAGCTTCCTGCAGATGTTCTCCGGCGCCGGCCTGTCCAACTTCGCCGTGTTCGCGCTGGGGATCATGCCCTACATCACCAGCTCGATCATCATGCAGATCCTCACGGTGGTGATCCCCAAGCTCGAAGAGTGGCAGAACCAGGGCGCCGTCGGGCAGCGCAAGATCACCCAGTGGACCCGCTACCTGGCCATCTCCATCGCCGTCCTGCAGGCCACCGCCCTGACCTTCCTCTTCCACAACGGTGGCGGCGGACTCCTCGGCGGCCCCAGCAACCCCACCCAGATCGACGTCCTGCCCCACTTCGACGCCTGGCACGTGCTGCTCGTGGTCCTGGTGCTCACCGCCGGCATGGCCATGATCATGTGGATGGGTGAGGTGATCACCCAGCGCGGCATCGGCAACGGCATGTCGCTGATCATCTTCTCCAGCGTGGTGTCCCGCATCCCCGCCGAGTTCGGCCGGATCAAGCTGGAGAAGGGCACGGGACTACTGGTCGCCCTGATCTTCCTGTTCATCCTGGTGCTGGTCGGCATCGTGATCGTCGAGAACGGCCAGCGTCGGATCCCGGTCCAGTTCGCCAAGCGTGTGGTGGGCCGCCGCATGTACGGCGGACAGAGCACCTACATCCCGCTCAAGGTGAACCAGTCCGGCGTCATCCCGATCATCTTCGCCAGCTCGGTGCTCTACCTGCCCGTGCTCGCCACCCAGGTGTTGCCGTCCGATCCCGGGAGCTGGGGGGTGACGGTCCAGAACTGGGTCAACGACCACCTGATCCAGCCGAACTCGCCCTTCTACATCTTCTTCTACGGGCTCTTCATCGTCGGGTTCGCGTACTTCTACACATCCATCGCATTTGACCCGCACAAGCAGGCGGACACCTTGCGCAAGCAGGGTGGCTTCATCCCCGGCATCCGCCCCGGCCCGCAAACCGAGAAGTACCTCTCCCGGATCCTGAACCGCATCACCTTGCCGGGAGCCCTGTTCATCGCTGCAATCGCATTGCTGCCATCGATCCTTCTGGCCGTCTTCGACGTGCGCGCCTTCCAGTTCGGCGGTACCTCGATCCTCATCGCCGTCGGCGTGGCCCTCGAGACCATGAAGCAGATCGACAGCCAGCTCATGATGCGGAACTACGAGGGCTTCCTGCAGTGACCTCTGGAGTGCGCCTGGTGGTGCTGGGCCGCCAGGGAGCGGGCAAAGGAACCCAGTGCGTGCGCTTGTCGCGCCACTTCGTCGTTCCCCACATCTCCACCGGCGACATGCTGCGGGCCGCGGTCCGGGCCGATACCGAGCTCGGACGCAAGGCCAAGGAGATCATGGAGGACGGCGGGCTGGTGCCCGACGACATCATGATCGGCATCGTCGAGGACCGGCTGCAGCACAGCGACACCACCCACCGGGGATACATCCTGGACGGCTTCCCCCGCACGGTCGAGCAGGCCACCGAGCTGGCCCGCATCACCGAAGCTCGCCCGCTGGACGTGGTCATCGATCTCGAGGTCCCCACCGAGGTGGTCAAGACCCGCCTGGCCAGCCGCCGGGTTTGCGTGGACTGCGGCTCCAACTACTCAGTGGACAAGCCGCCCCGCTACGGCTGGCGCTGCGACAACTGCGGCGGTGAGGTCATCCAGCGCGAGGACGACACCTTCGACGCCATCCAGCACCGACTCGATGCGTACGAGGCCAAGACCGCACCGTTGGTCGCCTGGTACCTCGATCGCGATCTCATCGATGTGGTGGACGGCGAGGGCGATCCGGACGACGTCGCCAAACGTCTCATCGCCGTCATCGATGCGCGCCGATCTGGCTAACTAGCTGCTAGAACGCTCCCCAATGGGACGGCACGGCGACGAGATCAAGATCATGCGGCGGGCCGGTCGGGTAGTCGCCGAGATGCACGATGCCATCCGCCGTGCCCTGGTTCCCGGCGTTTCGACCCTCGATCTCGACCGCATCGGGCGGGAGGTGATCGCCAAGCGGGGCGCTACCTCGAACTTCCTCGGCTATCACGGCTATCCGGCGGTGATCTGCGCCAGCCCCAACGACGTGGTCGTCCACGGCATCCCCAACGACACGAAGCTGCAGGAGGGGGACATCGTCTCCATCGACTGCGGCGCCATCGTCGACGGCTACCACGGCGACGCGGCGTTCACCGCCGGCGTGGGCGCCATCGATGAGGACGCAGCCCGCCTCATCGAGACCACTCGAGTGGCCCTCGACGCCGGCATAGGGATGATGGAGGCCGACAACCGGCTCGGCGACCTGGGCTGGGCGGTGCAATCCGTGGCCGAGACCGCCGGCTACACGGTGGTCGAGGGGTACACCGGGCACGGCATCGGCACGGCCATGCACGAGCCCCCGGACGTTCCCAACCAGGGCCGGCCGGGCAAGGGTCGCCGCATCCGGGTGGGTGACGTGTTCGCCATCGAGCCGATGGTCTGCGCTGGCCGCGCCGACACCGTCGTCGCCGAGGACGGCTGGACCGTCCTGACCGTCGATGGCTCCTGGGCCGCCCACTGGGAGCACACGGTCGCCGTCACCGACAACGGCCCCGAGATCCTCACCCTCCCGTAGCTTCAGCCCGCGGGGAGGCTGGGAATCCACTGGTAGGAATTGCCAATGGAAGCGATGGTGGCCCACGCCGACGCGCGGCGTCACGTGGGAACGCGACAACCGCGGCTGACCGGACATTCGCTCGCCGAGACGTACTCCGCCCTGACTCGATTGCCTGGCGACGCGCGGCTCTCACCTGACGACGCGGTCACCCTCCTCCAGGCCAACTTCACCAAGCCGGCACTACTCAACGCGAAGACGGCGGCTGCGATCCCGTCCCTCCTGGCTCCACTCGGCATCGCCGGCGGCGCTGCATACGACGCTCTTGTCGCATTGGCGGCTCGCCAGGCTCATCTCCCGCTCGCGACACGCGACAAGCGCGCCGCCTCGACGTACGCGGCCCTGAAGGTTCGGGTCGAGCTTGTAGTCGGATGGGCTGTTGCCGCTAGTCGCGGAGGTGGAGGATCCAGGCGTCGGCGGGGCGGGATGCGGGGTCTTCTTCGGCGCCGCCCATTATGAACAGGCTGTCTTGGAGGGGGACGACGGTGGGGCCGCGGCGGTTCAGGATCGGGGACGGCGCCGTGTCGAGCCACTCGTTGGTGCCGGCCCGCACCTTGACGTCGAACGGACCCGGACCCGGGCTGGAGAACGTGCCCGCCACCGCCACGGTGAGCCACTCGTCCAGCTTGATCAGGTTCTCGTACGGCGCCTGCTCCCAGTCGCCGCTGTCGAGGTACGCCCGGGGCACGAGCTCGCTCGGACCACCGGTGCTGGCGGTGGGCGGCCCCACCAGGAACTGGGCGTGTCCCAGTCCGCCAGTAGGGTCATAGCCCCGCGGCTCGAACATGTAGGGGTACGGGATCCGCGGCTGCGGCGGAGGCGTGATCGCCGTCCAGGTGCGAGAGCTGGTGTCGTACTCCATCGCGATGGGTTCGGTGCTCGTGGCGGTCCGGGGGGTCACGTAGAGCCGTCCCTGGAACCAGGTCACCTTGGGGTCACGCCCGCTGAGCGACGCTTCGCTGGGGATCAAAGTCCACGAATCGGTGGCCAGGTGGTAGATCGCCCCGTCGTCGCGTCGGGTGCTCCCGGAGACCCCGCCCCACACCGCGAGACGTTCGCCGTCGAACGCCCCACCCGACTTGGTCCGGGCCGACAGCGGAGGAGGCGTCCCGGTCTGCCAGGACTCGGTGCCCGTCCGCCAACGCAACGTGGCCGGCTGGTCCTCGAGGTAGACGAGGGCCAGGACCTGCCCGTTCCAGATGAAGTTGGGCTCCGGCGAAGGCAGGACCTGCGTCGGCGCCGCGTGCCATTGACCCTCGACGACGTCGAACACCGCGGCCTCGGTCGTCACCCCGTCCGGCAACGTGGACACCACCGCGAGTCGATCGTCGGTCATGCGGGCCCGAATCGAACCCAGACCCTGCAGCGGGGCAGGCGGAATCTCCTCCCACGTGTTGGTCGTGGGGTCGTAGATGGCACCGTCGGTCTCCCAGTCCCGTGGCGTGCCCGCGGCATCCGCGGCGGCCGCGGCGTCCAGGTCGATGCCGCCCCACACGATGATCCGACCGTCGCCCAGCTTGGCGCCGAAGGTGTAGATCCGGGCCCCGAACGGCGGATCGGCGACGTGCTCCCAGGATCCGACCGGCTCGACCAGGCGGGGAGGGTCGTCGTCGACCTGGACCGCCGGATCCTGAGTTTTCGAGCTACCCCCGGGCGACAGCAACGTGCTCAACACGAGGACCGCGATCAGCACGGCCGCGATCGTGCCTCCGGCGACCACTCGCCGATGGCGCTGCTGGCGACGCCGGCCCCGGCGGGCCAGGTCGTTCAGATCGAGCGGCGGCACATCGCGCGGCGTGGTGAAGTCGAGGAGCGAGGTGATGTCAGGCATGCTGGACCTCCCCCGGTTCGATGTTGGGATCGGCATGTTCCTCGGACAGATCGAACTTGGCCCGCAGGGCGGAGATGGCACGGTGCGTGTGGGACTTGACCGTCCCGGTGCTGCAACCGAGCGCTTCGGCCGTCTCCTCCACAGACAGCCCTCCGTAATAACGCAGGACCAGGGCAGCACGTTGTCGTCCGGGTAGGGCGGCGACAGCGGTCCGCACCGCCAGCACGTCGGCCGGTTCGGGATCGAGGCCCTCCGTCGGGCGGAAACCCACCTTGCGGTTGGCGCGCTGCTCCGCGTAGTGGCGCCGCAGCCAGGAGCGGGCCAAGTTCAGCCCGACGCTGGAGATCCAGGCCCGAGGCGACGCCATGCCCTGGACCCTTGACCAGTGCTGATGCAGCCGCACCAGGGTCTCCTGGGCCAGGTCCTCGGCGATGCCTCGATCCCCCACGTACAGTGCCAGCAGGCCGACGAGACGTACGTGCTCTCGTCGGCACAGCTCCGCCAGCGCCGGGTCGACCTCCGGGTTGCGCACCGCCACTTCGCTCTCGTCCCCCGTTCCCATTCCCCAACAAGCCCAGTGTCCCAGCGGATCAAGGCCTACATTCCGCGGCGAACCCGGTCACGCCTGGCCAACGTGTCTAAACCTCAGTTTTTCGATAACCGGGTCGTGGCGCTAGCATGGCCAGTCGGCTCTGGGCCTCCCTGTGCCATTGTGCGCGCCCCCCAGGTGCAGGCCTGTGCCAACTGTACTGTCCGCCTCTCGAACAACCCAGGAGACTCCTCTGCCCAAGCCCAAGGAAGACGCGATCGTGCTCGAAGGGACGGTCATCGAACCGCTCCCCAACGCCATGTTCCGAGTCGAGCTCGAGAACGGGCACAAGGTACTGGCCCACATCTCGGGGAAGATGCGCATGCACTACATCCGCATCCTGCCCGGCGATCGCGTGCAGGTGGAGCTCACTCCGTACGACCTCACCCGGGGCCGTATCACCTACCGGTACAAGTGAGATGCGATGAAGGTTCGACCGAGCGTCAAAAGAATCTGTGAGAAGTGCAAGGTGATCCGGCGGCACGGTCGTGTCCAGGTCATCTGTACCAACCCGCGCCACAAGCAGCGCCAAGGCTGAGGAACTAGGACCCGTATGGCACGTATCGCCGGTGTCGACATCCCCCGCGAGAAGCGGTTGGAGATCTCGCTCACCTACATCTTCGGCATCGGGCGGACCCGGTCACAGGAGATCTGCACCGCCCTCGAGATCAACCGCGACACCCGGGTGCGGAACCTGACCGACGACGAGGTCGCCCGCATCCGCAACCACATCGAGGCCACGTACAAGGTCGAAGGCGATCTTCGCCGAGAGGTCCAGCAAGACATCAAGCGCAAGATGGAGATCGGCTGCTGGCAGGGTCTCCGCCATCGCCGCGGGCTACCGGTCCGGGGCCAGCGCACGCAGACCAACGCCCGCACCCGCAAGGGTCCCAAGAAGACGGTCGCCGGAAAGAAGAAGGTCAGGAAGTAATGGCGAAGCCCAAGCCCGGCGCACGTCGTCCCCGCAAGCGGGAACGCAAGAACGTCACCTACGGGGTTGCTCACATCAAGAGCAGCTTCAACAACACGATCATCTCCTTCACCGATCAGTCGGGGAACGTCATCTCGTGGGCCTCAGCCGGCAACGTCGGCTTCAAGGGGTCCCGCAAGTCGACGCCGTTCGCGGCGCAGATGGCGGCCGAGGCCGCAGCCCGCCGGGCCATGGAGCACGGCGTGCGCAAGGTCGATGTGCAGGTGAAGGGTCCCGGCTCCGGCCGCGAGACCGCCATCCGCTCGATCCAGAACACCGGCATCGAGGTCACCGGTATCAAAGACGTCACCCCAGTTCCCCACAACGGCTGCCGCCCTCCCAAGCGGCGCCGGGTCTGAGGGGCTGAGCAGTGGCCCGTTACACCGGACCCAAAGCACGGGTGTCCCGCCGGCTCGGCGTCAACATCTGGGGAACCGCAGGCGAGAACCGCGCCCTGGACCGTCGGCCGTATCCGCCGGGTGAGCACGGCCGCAGCCGCCGTCGCAACCCGTCCGAGTACCTGTTGCAGCTGCAGGAGAAGCAGAAGGCCCGCTTCACCTACGGCCTCAACGAGCGCCAGTTCCGCCGGCTCTACGAAGAGGCCAACAAGCGCAAGGGCGTGACCGGCGAGCTGATGCTGCAGCTGTTGGAGCAGCGTCTCGACAACATCGTCCACCGAGCAGGCTGGGCGTCGACCCGGCCCCAGGCCCGCCAGTTCGTGGGCCATGGCCATGTCGACGTGAACGGAAAACGAGTCGACATCCCGAGCTACCGGGTCCGCAAGGGTGACGTGGTCACCGTGCGGACCAAGGCGCGGCAGATGATCGTCATCCAATGGAACCGCGACGTGCTCGATCGCACGCCTCCTCCGTGGCTCGACCGGTCCGACGAGGGCTGGTCGGTCACCGTGCGCGAGCTGCCACTGCGCGAGCACATCGACGTGCCCGTGCGCGAGCAGCTCATCGTCGAGCTCTACAGCAAGTGATCCAAACCCCCAGCCCTGTGGATTTCAGAAATACGAGGGAGCTTCCTCCATGCTGGTAATGCAGCGCCCCACGGTCGAGCCGATTGGCGACGAGGAGGGCAACCGGCAGCGCTTCGCCGTTGGCCCGCTCGAACCCGGCTTTGGCCACACGCTCGGCAACTCGTTGCGGCGCACCCTGTTGTCGTCCATCCCTGGTGCCGCCATCACCCAGGTGCGCTTCGACGACGCGTTGCACGAGTTCGACACCATCCCCGGTGTGGTCGAGGACGTCACCGACATCATCCTCAACCTCAAGGACATGGTGGCGATCTGCCACAGCGACGAGCCGGTGACCGTCCGCCTCGATGCCCGTGGACCCGCCGACATCACCGCCGGCAACATCCAGACCACCTCTGACGTGGAGATCCTCAACCCCGATCTGCATCTGGCGACGCTCAACAAGTCGGGCCGCCTGGCTCTGGACATCACCGTGGCCAAGGGTCGCGGCTACCGCTCCGCCGACGCCAACAAGACCTCGACCACCATCGGGGTGATCCCGGTCGACTCGATCTTCTCCCCGGTCCGCCGGGTGGCGTTCGACGTGGAGCCGACCCGGGTTGAGCAGTCCACCGAGTACGACAAGCTGGTCCTCGACATCGAGACCGACGGCTCGATCGCCCCGCGCGACGCCCTGGCCTCGGCCGGCGACACGCTGCGGTCGCTGGTGTCGCTGGTGGCCGAGATGAGCGAGGAGCCCCAGGGCCTGGAGCTCGGCGAGCTGGCCGTGTCCAGCGCCGGGTCGCCCGATCTCGATCTGCCCATCGAGGAGCTCGACCTGTCCGAGCGGCCGCGCAACTGCCTCAAGCGGGCCCAGATCAACACCGTGGGCGAGCTGCTGCAGAAGACCGTCGACGACCTGCTGGCCATCACCAACTTCGGCCAGAAGTCCCTCGACGAGGTGGTCGCCAAGCTCGACGAGCGCGGCCTGTCGCTGCACACAAAAGACTGAGGGGAACCCGATGCCCGCGACTCCGAAGAAGGGCCGCCGCTTCGGCGGTAGCTCTTCCCACCAGAAGCTGATGATGGCCAACCTGGCCGCCAGCCTGATCGCGGCCGAGGGGATCGTCACCACCGAGGCCAAGGCCAAGGCGCTGCGGCCCATCGCCGAGAAGCTCATCACCAAGGCCCGCCGGGCCAACGCCAACCCGGAGGTGGAGCTCCACCAGATCCGCCTGGTGGTGTCCTACCTCGGCGACAAGGAGATGACCCACAAGCTGTTCAGCGAGATCGGCCCCCGCTACGCCGATCGCAACGGCGGCTACACCCGCATCCTCAAGCTGGGACCACGCCAGGGCGACAACGCGCCCATGGCGCGCATCGAACTGGTCTGACATGGTCCGGGTCGGCTTCGGTGGCCCGGTAAGAATTGCGATGTGACCGTCTATTGCCGTCGACGAAGCGGCTTCGCCGCCGCCGACGGCACGTGCAGATGCCTCATCGGCCGCAAGCCGGGCTCGCGTAGGGCTTTACCTGGGGTGTCCCTGGCATGACGCTCTTCGATATGGAATCGCCGGTGGACGAGGCCACGACGACCGTCCGGGCGCGGCTCCTCGTGGCCTACGACGGTGCTGGGTTCCACGGGTTCGCGGCCCAGCCTGGCGTGCGGACTGTCGGTGGCACGCTGCGGGAGGCGCTGGAGAAGATCCTGCGGCGGCCCATCGAGCTGACCTGCGCCGGGCGCACCGACGCCGGCGTCCATGCCTGGGGCCAGGTCGTCACCTTCGACGCACCGGCTGACCGGTTCGATCCGGTGCTGCTGCAGCGGTCCCTCAACCGGCTGTGCGCCCCCGCCATCGTGGTGCGGGAGGCATCCGAGGCGGCGCCGGACTTCGACGCCCGGTTCTCGGCGACCGCCCGCACCTACCGCTACACGGTCGTCAACCGACCGGTTCCCGATCCGTTCCTGGCTCATCTGGCCTGGAACGTGGACGAGCCCCTCGACCTGGACCTGCTGCGTCTCGGCTGCGACCCGCTGGTGGGCGACCACGATTTCTCCGCCTTCTGCCGCCGGCCCAAACGCTCCGACGGCGGCCCGCCCCCGTCGCTGATCCGTCACGTGCGCAGCGCGGGATGGACCGACCTGGGCAACGGGGTGCTGCGGTTCGAGATCACCGCCAACGCCTTCTGCCATCAGATGGTGCGGGCCGTGGTCGGAACCCTGGTCGATGTGGGGACGAGTCGGCTCCACGCCGGCGAGATGCTGGGCATCCTGGCCGGTCGTGACCGTTCGGCCGCCGGTTCCCTGGCGCCACCGCAAGGTCTGTGCCTCTGGGAGGTCCACTACGAGGACTCCCAAAAAGGTGACGTCTAAGGCCCAAAGGGCCGTGCCCTTTCTCGGGGGTCAGGCGTTGACAGACCTGACGCCATGGCTGATCGAGATGGGTTCAACGGGGAGTTCGACGCCGTGGTGGGCGGGGCGCAGCAGAGCGCGCCCTGGGCCCTCGATCGCATCTTCACCACGTTGTCCCCCGTCGTGGCCGGGTACCTCCGCATGCAGGGCTGCAAGGAGCCCGAGGATGTCACCAGCGAGGTGTTCGTCGCCGTCCTGCGCAACATCAGGAGCTTCACGGGCGACGAGCGCGGCTTCCGCTCGTGGGTGTTCACCATCGCCCATCGGCGGCTGCTCGACGAACGACGCCGGCTGAGCCGCCGCCCCCACCACGCATCCCTCGGGCACGAGCAGGAACCGGCGGCGCCCGAGTCGGTCGAGGACGACGTCACGCGGTCGGAGTCCGACGAGTGGGTCCGCTCGCTGTGTCATCGGCTGGTTCCGGACCAGCGCGATGTCCTCCTCTTGCGGCTGTTCGGTGGGCTCACGATCGATGAGGTGGCGGCCGCCCTGGGCAAGACCTCCGGAGCCACGAAGGCGCTGCAGCGGCGGGGGATGCGGGCGGTCGGCCGCCTCCTGGAGCGGGAGGGCGTACCCCTGTGACCACCCAAGGCGATCACCACGCCGACATGAGCCCTTCCCGGCAGATCGACGACGACGCCATCGAGGCGGTGCTCCAGGGGGAGCAGGTCGACGAGCGGTTCGAGCCGTTCGTGACCTTCGCCCACAAGGTGCGGGCAGCCCGCGCCTCGGAACCGGTGCCCCCCGCCTCGGTGGAGTTGCTCGCGCTGCTGGAGGGGACTGAGCC
>DASXTK010000369.1:0-53290 GCA_036505485.1 Acidimicrobiales bacterium | reverse complement strand
CTGCGGAGACGATGACCAAGCGGCGGACACGGGGTCGAACCAGGCCGAAGCTCCGGAGGCGGTGAGCTCGGACTTCGGGCCGGGCAGCAACATCCAGGCCCACGGCGAATGTGGCGCCGGGACCGGTGAGGCGGCGACGGGCGAGCCGATCAAGCTGGGCGCCATGGCCACCAACATCCCGGGCGTCGACTTCACGTGGATCACCGAGATGGCCGGCGCGTACTTCGAGTGCGTGAACGACAACGGCGGCATCAACGGCCGCCCCATCGACTACATCGCTGAAGAGGAGCAGGTCGACCCGCAGCAGATCGCGTCGCTGGCGACCAAGCTCGTCGAGGAGGACCAGGTCCTCGGCATCGTCGGGAGCACCAGCCTCATCGAGTGCAGCGTCAACAGCGACTACTACGCCGAGCAGGGCTACTACCTGATCGTCGCCGGCGTCGCCCAGGACTGCTTCACCAGCCCGAACTTCTCGGCGGTGAACATGGGGCCCTACTACTCGAGCCTTGGCGGGGCGCAGGCCGCGGTCCGGGCCGGCGCGGAGGGCAAGATCGTCGTCGTCTCCCCCAACCAACCCGGCTTCGACCTGATCAACAGCGGCGTGGTCGAGTTCGCCGAGGAGAACGACATGGAGGGCCAGAGCATCCTCGAGGACGTCCCGATCAACGACCCGGCCGGGCTGGCCCAGCGTCTGGTGGCCGAGGCCGGCAACGGCGGTGCGGTGGTGCTCGACTTCACGGGCCCGACGGTGCTCCCCCTGCTGCAGGCGATCGAGCAGCAGGGCCTGATCGACTCGGTGGTCTGGGCCAGCTCCACGCCCCCGAACGATCCCTCCCTGGCCGCCGAGCTCAGCGAGGCCTGGAATGGCAAGTTCCTCATCAACGCCGAGTTCAACGTCCTCGACTCCGGCGGGGCGGACCAGGAGCACATGAACGAAGTCCGGGAGCAGTACGCATCGGACGTCCCGAGCTCGAGCTTCGCCCAGATGGGCTATCTGGCTGGGCGGGTGGCGACCGATGCGCTGCTCGGGATCGAGGGCGACATCACCAAGGAGAGCGTCAACGAGGCGTTCAGGAACATCAAGAACTTCGTGAGCGACATCTGGTGCGCACCCTGGTACTACGAGAGCGGCACCGGGTCGAACGTGTCCAACAACATCGACCTCACCGTGGCGCCCGAGGACGGCAACATGGTCCAGGTCGAGGACTGCTTCGAGATCACGGATCTGCCCAACAACCCACTCGACGAGATCCGTGCCGCGGAGGAGGACAACGGTCTGAACACGGGCTGAGGGGAGTCCCATGCTTGACCTCAAGCCGTTCCTGGTGCTCGGCTTCGCGCTCGGCGGGGTGTTCGCCATGTCCGGCGTCGGCCTCGTGGTCCTCTATCGCGCCACGGGCGTGCTGAACCTGGCGTACGGGGCCATCGGCGCCACCGGTGCCCTGATCACCTGGTCGTTGCTCGACGCCGGCTGGGCGCCCGACTGGGTGGCGTACCTGGCCTGCATCGGCTTCGGCGGTGGGGCGACGCTGCTCTATGGCGTCGTGTTCGGGCCACCGTTCGCGGCCCGCGACCCGCTCGTCAAGGCGACGGCGACGCTGGGGCTCCTGCTGATCCTGCTCGGCACCATGCAGTGGGTGTGGGGACGCGACCCCCACGGCATCACCCTGCCGACGTCGCGGTGGAACTACGAGATCGCCGACGCCAGGGTGAGCGGCACCCAGATCATCGGGGTGGTGTTCGCCATCGTCGTGACGACGGGGACCGCCGTGTTCCTCCGGGTCACGAAGATCGGAACGGCGATGCGAGCGCTGGCCAACGACCGCGAGATCACCGCCACGCTCGGCGTGCCCGTGCGCCGGGTCGAGGCGGCCGCCTGGTTCGGCTCGGGGCTCGTGTGCGGTGGCGCCGGTCTGTTGCTGTCGAACCTGGTCGGCCTGGACATCGTGGGGCTGACCTTCCTGGTGATCCCGGCGCTGGCGGCCGCGCTGATCGGCCAGCTCCGCTCGCTCTGGGTGACACTGGCCGCCGGCTTCCTCATCGGGATCGTCCAATCGGGCCTGACCGCGTTCTCGGACGTAGCCAGGTACCGCATGCTGACTCCGTTCGTCCTGGCGATCATCGCGCTCCTGTGGTTCGCGATGAGGGGGGAGCAGACGCTGGTGGGACGGTCCCGATGACCGTGGTTCGCACTCTCCACGGCGGAGAGGCGCCCGCGACCACGGTGGCCCGGCCGCGCCGGTCGCGGGGCGATCCGGTTCGACTGCTCATCGGCACGAGCCTGCTGGCCTTCATCGTCTTCGGACTGCCGGCCATGCTCGACCGGTTCTGGCTGCAGATCATGACCTCGGTGGTGATCTACAGCATCGTGACCCTCGGGCTCGGACTGCTGATCGGGCGGGCCGGCATGGTCTCGCTGTGCCAGTTCCTGTTGCTGGCCCTGGGGGCCTGGGTGGCGTTGCGGCTCGACTACGCCACTGCGCTGCCCTTCCCGGTTCTCGTGCTCGGGGCCGGCGTGGTCACCGGTCTGATCGGCGCGCTCATCGGGCTGCCCGCGCTGCGGCTGTCGGGCCTGTACCTCGCCCTGATCACGTTGATGGCGGCGGGGGCCATCACCGTGCTGTTGCGGATCGCCCAGTTCCCCAACGGCGGCGGCGGCTTCTTCGGCAACTCGGCGGCCGGCGGCGCGTCGTCACGCCTGCCGCGCCCGGCGATCGCGACCGGCGACACGGCCTACTTCCGCTACTGCGTCGTCGCGGCCGCGCTCATGTTCCTGCTGGCGCTGGGGCATGTGCGGGGCAAGCCCGGCCGGGCCTGGGCCGCGATCCGCCAGAGCCAGGTCACCGCGGTCGCGGCCGGGGTCAACACCACCCTCTACCGGCTGTGGGCGTTCGCCCTGGCGTCGTTCATGGCCGGGGTGGCGGGAGCCCTGCTGGCCGCGGCCAGCGGCGGGGTCAACATCAACCAGTTCCCGGTCCAGAACTCCATCCTGCTGTTAGCGGTGGTGTTGATGGGGGGCGTCTACAGCATCGGGGGCGCGGTCGTCGCCGCCCTGCTGTTGCGGCTCCTGCCGGCGCTGCTCGACGACTGGGGGGTCTCGACCGAGCTGCTCACCATCCTGTTCGGCATCGGCGTCCTGCAAGTGCTGCTGACCGCGCCCGGCGGTCTCGTCGACCAGGTACCGAAGGATCTTGCCAATCTCGGACGGGGCGTGCGCAACGTCCTGACCCCCAAGGCCAAACGAACGAGGACGCCGACATGATCGAGGTCGAAGGCCTGACGGTGCGGTTCGGCGGGGTCGTCCCGATCGACGGCATGACGGTGACCCTGTCGGGCGGCACCTGTGGGCTCATCGGCCCGAACGGAGCGGGCAAGACCACGTTCTTCAACGTCCTCAGCGGTTTCGTCAAGCCGGTCGCCGGTGCGGTGCGGGCCTTTGGCGAGGACCTGCTGGCCATGGCCGACTTCAGGCGAGCTCGCTGGGGCTTGCGCCGGACCTTCCAGACGGAGCAGGCGATCGCCAACCTGTCGGTGTTCGACAACGTGCTCCTGGTCCACGAGAACACGGGCGGCGAGCGCGCCACGCGGCGCCAGGACGTGATGGACGCGGTCGCCTTCGTCGGGCTCGAGCGAGTGGCTCACCGCCAGGTCAGCACGCTCGGCGTGGCCGAACGACGACTCGTCGAGGTGGCGCGGGCCGTCGTCGGCCAGCCACGTCTCGTGCTGCTCGACGAGCCGGCCGCCGGTCTCCCCGAGGACGAGACCGAGCACCTCGGGCAGTTGATCCGCCGAATCCCCCAGGAGACCGAGGCGCCCGTGATCCTCGTCGATCACGACATGAGCCTGGTGTCGGCCTGCTGCGGCACGACCGCGGTGCTCGACTTCGGCAAGCTCATCGCCTCCGGCGCCACGGCCGAGGTGCTGCGAGACGAGCACGTCATCCGGGCCTACCTCGGCACCGAGGAGGACGTGTGACGGCCGCGACGACCCTGCGGCTGGAGGAGATCTCGGTGCCGCGGGGCGGACGTCCCGTCTTGCGCGACGTCTCGTTGGAGATCCCGCCCGGCAAGGTGACCGCGCTGCTGGGTCCCAACGGCAGCGGCAAGTCGACGCTGGTCCTCACCGTCGCGGGTCTGCTCCGCCCCACCGCGGGACGCATCCTGCTGGGCGAACGGGACCTCACCAAGCGCCGACCCGAGTGGATCCGCCGTGCCGGCGTGGCCGTCGTGGCGGAGGGCCGGCGGGTCCTGCCGGAGCTCAGCGTTGCGGACAACCTGCGCGTCGCCACCTACGGGCTCGGCCGTGAGCAAGCCGACCAGGGGATGGACTACGCGCTCGAGCTGTTCCCGGAGCTGGCTCGGTATCGGGATACCACTGCCGTGTCGCTGTCCGGTGGCGAGCAGCAGATGGTCGTGCTCGCCCAAGCGCTCGTGTCGCGACCCTCCGTGCTGCTCGTGGACGAGCTCTCGCTGGGGCTCGCCCCGGTGGTCCTCAAGCGCCTCGTCCCAACGCTGGCGTCGGTCGCCGACTCCGGGGTTGGCGTGCTGCTGATCGAGCAGTTCGCCCACGTTGCGCTCGGTCTCGCCAGCAGCGCCTACATCATCGAGGGTGGCCGCATCCGGTATCACGGGAAGGCCAGTGAGCTGAGATCCCATCCCGAGCTGCTGCACTCGGCCTACCTCCTGCGGGTCTGAGCGCCATGCACGACCTCGCGGGCAGGGTGGCGGTCATCACAGGCGGGGCATCGGGCATCGGGCTGGCCATGGCCCAGCGCTTCGCCGCTGAGGGCATGAAGCTGGTGCTGGCCGACATCGAGCGGCCGGTGTTGCAGCGGGTGGGTGACGCGCTCCGCGGCGATGGCGCCGACGTGCTCACCGTGGCCACGGACGTCAGCGTGAAGGACGACGTGGCGGCGTTGGCCGCGACGGCGCTCGAGCACTTCGGCGACGTCCACCTGGTCTGCAACAACGCCGGCGTCGGCAGCCGCGGTCTGCCCATCGCCGAGCTGCCTTTGCTGGACTTCGAGTGGGTCCTCGCCGTGAACCTCTTCGGCGTGATCCACGGGCTGCGGGCTTTCCTGCCCCACCTGCGGTCCAACGACGTCGGGCACATAGTCAACACGGCGTCGACATCCGGGCTCTACCACCTCCCGCAGATGGGCCCCTACAACGCTTCGAAGGCCGCGGTGGTCGCGTTGAGCGAGACGTTGCGTTTCGAGCTTGCGGCCGAGGGCAGCAACGTCGGCGTGTCCGTGCTCTGTCCGAGCTGGGTCCGGACCAACATCTCCACCGCGGACCGCAACCGTCCGGAGCGCTTCGCCTACACCCTCGACACCGACCAGATGGTGCAGGTCACTGCCTACAAGACCAGGCGCAGGCAGCTGACGCCGAACGCCACCGAGCCTTCGGAGATCGCCGACCAGGTGTGCAAGGCGGTCAAAGCGAACCGCTTCTACATCCTCACCCACCCCGCCAGCCTGGGAGTCTTCGAGGCTCGGGCCCGACGCATCCTCGCCGGCGACGACCCGGTGGAACCCCCGGAATGATCGGACAGGTGACATTCCGGACCAAGAGACGATCGAAGGAGAGCGCACCATGACCAAAGAAGCGCGCGCCGAGCTGTTGGCCGACGTGCTGTCGCGCTACGAGGCCTCGCCGAACCCGCGGCTGCGTGAGATCACGGAGGCCGCCATCCGCCATCTGCACGCCTTCGCCGAAGAGGTCAACCTGCAACGCGACGAGTGGTTCGCCGGCATCCAGTTCCTGACAGCCGCGGGCCAGATGTGCGACGACACCCGCCAGGAGCTCATCCTGCTCTCCGACACGCTGGGCGTGTCCAGCCTGGTCGAGATGCTGACCCACGACGGGGCCGAGGGAAGCACCGAGAACACGGTGCTCGGCCCCTTCTATGTACCGGGGTCCCCCCAGCGCGCCAAGGGCGAATCGATGCTCGTCGATCCCGACGACGGCGACCGGGTCGTGATCCGGGGCACCGTCACCGACATCGACCACCAGCCGATCGCGGGCGCCACCCTGGACTGCTGGCAGAACGCGACCATCGGCTTCTACGCCGTTCAGCAGCCCGGCGTGCAGTCGGCCCAGAACCTGCGAGGGATCTACACCACGTCCGCCGACGGCAGCTACGAGATCCGTACAGTGCGACCCGTGCCCTACCCCATACCGTCGGATGGGCCGGCCGGCGACCTCCTCAAAGCCCACGACCGCAACTGGATGCGGCCGGGTCACACGCACATGTGGGTACGAGCCGACGGCTACAAGGAGCTGATCACCCACGTGTTCGACGAGGAGACGGCCTACCTGCGGGAGGACGCCGTGTTCGGCGTGCGCGACAGCCTCACCCGTCGCTTCGAGCCCGACGAGACCGACGAGCTGGCCACGACGTTCGACATCGTGCTCGACCGAGCCTGAACACGCAACCATGGCAGCGTGATGGCCAAACGACCCGCTCGCCCCGCGGAAACCTCCGACGACAGCCGCGACCCCACGTTGCTGTACCTCGTCGGGCGCATCGACCGGGTCGTACGCCAGGCCATCGGCAAGGTCGTTGGGGAGCGGGGGCTCTCGGTCAACCAGTACACGACCTTGAGCGTGCTCGACCGGCGCAGCGGTCTCTCCAACGCTCAGCTCGCCCGGCGCGCCCTGGTGTCGCCCCAATCGATGAACGAGGTGCTCCTCACGCTGGAGCAGCGGGGACTCGTGCAGCGACGCGCCCATCCGGAGCATGGTCGGATCCTCCAGACTCGGCTCACCGACAAGGGGAGGTCGCTGTTGGTGGATTGCGACGCAGAGGTGCAACAGGTCGAAGCCCGCATGGTGAGAGGTCTGAGCGACGAAGACCGCACGGTGCTCCGTTTGGCGCTCCTGCGCGGCATCCGCTCCCTGCACGGCGGTCTGGAGAAGACGTAAAGCGATCGAGGGGGGATGAACCTTGGATCTTCTGCTACAGGTGATGCGCGTCAAGGGGCGAGCGACGCTGGAAGCGCTGGAGGCGGCCATCGACGCTGATCCGACGGACGCCATCGCGCAGCACGTGACGGCCGGGCACGTGGAGAACACGAAACTCGGGTACAAGGTCACGGAGCTCGGCCGCAGCCGTGTCGACGAGCTCTACGCCCGCGAGCGGGAGCAGGTGGGCCAGGTGATCGACGACGTCTACGAGTCGTTCGTGCCGATCAACGACGAAGTGAAGCAGATCGTCACCGACTGGCAGATGCGGCCCGTCGGTGGGCAGCTCACGGTCAACGACCACAGCGACCCCCGCCACGACGAGCGCGTCATCGCCAGGCTCCGCCGCGCCGATGCCCGAGCGTCGACCGCGCTGATTCCCCTCACGATCGCGCTGAGCCGCTTCCAGGTGTACCCACGCCGGCTGGGGCGAGCGCTCACCCTGTTCTTCGAGGGCGATCACTCGATGTTGGCGGCGCCGCTCAAGGACAGCTACCACACCGTGTGGTTCGAGCTGCACGAGGAGCTGATCATCCTGTCGGGTCGCAACCGATCTGACTGAGAACAGGCCGCTAGTTGACGAGGTTGCAGCAAGGTCGGCCGGTGACGCGATAGGTCAGGCGGCGGGTTCGGCGGAGAAGGCCCGCCACAGGTCGGCATAGGCCGAACTG
This sequence comes from Acidimicrobiales bacterium, assembly GCA_036505485.1. Classification (GTDB taxonomy): domain Bacteria; phylum Actinomycetota; class Acidimicrobiia; order Acidimicrobiales; family VFJN01; genus DASXTK01. The sequence goes on along the minus strand of DASXTK010000369.1, from coordinate 45,654 downwards.
GTAGCGAGGAGCTCGTCGTGGCGCCCGAAGGCGACGATGCGGCCCTGGTCGACGACAGCGATCCGATCAGCGGTACGAGCCGTCGGGAGCCGGTGCGCGACGAGCAAGGTGGTGCGTCCGGCGGACACGACGCCCATCGCCCGCTGCACCGCGGCTTCGGTGGCCAGGTCGAGGTTGGAGGTGGCCTCGTCGAGCAGGAGGATCGCCGGGTCGACCAGCTGGGCCCGGGCCAGAGCGACGAGCTGACGCTGCCCGGCCGAGAGGCTGCGCCCGCGTTCGCTGACCGGGGTGAGGTAGCCGGCGGGGAGCCGGGCGATGAAGCCGTGGGCGCCGACCGCACGGGCCGCGGCCTCGACGTCGAGGTCGGCCGCGTCCGGTCGACCGTAGGCGATGTTGTCCCGGATCGTGCCGGTGAACAGGAACGCCTCCTGGGGCACGACACCGAGCTGACGGCGGTAGCCGGACAGGTCGATGTCCCGCAGGTCGATGCCGTCGACCGTGACCCGCCCGCCGGTGGGATCGTAGAAGCGGGCGATCAGCTTGACGATGGTCGACTTGCCGGCCCCGGTCTCGCCGACGAGTGCGACGCTCTCGCCCACCGCGATGTGCAGGTCGACCCCGGCGAGGGCCTCGTCGCCCACGGTGTTCGGGTAGCGGAAGTGGACATCGTCGAAGCGCACCTCCCCGCGCAGACGGCCGGGATCGATCGGGACCGCGGCCCGCGGCGTGGAGCTCGGCGTGGTCATCAGCTCGTCGATGCGGGTCATCGACGCGGTGGCCTGCTGCCAGGTGTCCAGCACCTGCGACAGCTGCTGGATCGGGGAGAAGAACTGGTCGAGGTACAGCACGAAGGCGATGACCAGACCGGGGGTCACAGAGCCGTGGGCGACGAGCGCCGAACCGACGCCGAGCACGACGGCGGTGCCGATGTCGGCCAGGAGCAGGACGAACGGGAAGTAGAGGGCGATGAGCCGCTGGGCGCCGAGCCGGGCGTCGAGATAGCCGCTGTTGACGTCGCGGAACCCGGCGATGTTGCGCTCCTCACGAATGTACGCCTGCGCGACGCGCACCCCCGACAGGCTCTCCTGGAAGTTGGCGTTCACCGCGGCGATGCGATCCCGAGCCGTCGTGTACAGCCCCGACGACCTCTTGCGGTACCACCACGTGGCCAAGGCCAACGGCGGCAACACCGACGCCGCGGCCAGAGCCAGGGGCGGTGACAGGACGACGAGGAAGACGAAAACGCCGACGCAGGTGGCCAGGCTGACGATGGCGCTCACCAGTCCCGTCTGCAGCAGCTGCTGCAGCGCCTCGACGTCGGTGGTCATGCGGGTCATGATCCGCCCGGCCAGCTCACGGTCGTAGTAGTCGAGCGACAGGCTCATGAGGTGGCTGAAGATGCGGATGCGCAGGGCGTACAGCAACCGCTCGGCGGTTCGCCCCGTGACCAGCGTGTAGGTCCGGGTGACAGCCCAGTCCCCCAGTGCGGCCGCGAGGAAGACACCACACGCCGCCCAAAGGGCACGTTCGTCGAGACCACTGACGCCGTGGTCGATGCCGCGGCGGACCATCAGCGGCCCGAGCAGGGTCAGCAGAGCGTCGACCACCACCAACCCGAAGCCGAGCGCCAGCCAGTTCCGGTACGGCTGCAGGAATCGGCGTAGTTGGAACGACTCACGCGGTGTCGCCTCGGCGGCGACGTCGACCTGGGGCTCGTCGTCGGCTGCCGGCAGCCGGTCGAGCGCGGCGAGCAGTTCCGGCGTGGCCGCCAGCGCCGAGGCCGCCCCGCCGAAGCCGCTCCCCGGACCGAAGCGGGCGGGTCCTCCGACCGCCGCGGTCGGCATCAGCGACTCGCCGTTGCGACGGCCCTCGGGCCACAGGGCGGGCGTGATCCCGGTCGGGGAGACAGGCCCCGCGTCGAGCTCCAGCGGCTCGTCGGTCGGCTCCTCGCAGTCGTCGCCCGGTCCTGCCAGCAGCGCCCGGTAGGTCGCCGAGCGCCCCAGCAGCTCTTCGTGTGACCCGCTGTCCGTGACCCGTCCCTCGTCCACGAGCACGATCCGGTCAGCGAGCCGCAACGTCGATCGCCGGTGGGCCACCAGGATCGTCGTGCGCCCGCGCATCGTGGTCCGCAGCGTCTCGTGGATCTCCTCCTCGGTCTTCGAGTCGATCGAGCTGGTGGCGTCGTCGAGGATGAGGATCCGCGGGTCGGTGATCAGGGCACGTGCCAGCGCGACACGCTGGCGTTGACCGCCCGACAGCGTGAGCCCGCGCTCGCCGACCACCGTGTCATAGCCGTCCGGGAGGGCACGGATGAAGGCGTCCGCCTCGGCGGCGCGCGCGGCGGCCATCACCTGGGCCTCGGTGGCCTCCGGCCGTCCGTAGGCGATGTTCGCGCCCACCGTGTCGGAGAAGAGGAACGGCTCCTCGAACACCACCCCGATCTGGCGGCGCAACGAGTCGAGGGTGACGTCGCGGACGTCGACGCCGTCGACGGTCACCGTCCCGGCGGCTACGTCGTAGAAGCGTGGGAGCAGCAGGGCCACGGTCGACTTGCCCGAGCCGCTCGTGCCGACCAAGGCCACGTTCTCGCCCGGAGCGGCATGCAGGGTGAACCCGTCGAGAACCGGCTCATCGCGGGCGTAGCCGAAGGCCACGCCGTCGAAACGCACAGCGCCGTCGGTCACCGCCAGGTCGTCAGCATCCGGCGACTCGACCACCAGCGGATTGGCGTCGAGCAGGTCGAGCAGTCGCTCGGCGCCGGAGCGGGCCTGTTGCCCGATCGCCAGCGCGGCGGCGAACATCCGCACCGGTGCGACGATCTGCACGAGGTAGGACGAGAACGCCAACAGCGTGCCCAGCGTGATGTCGCCGTTGATCGCCAGCCAGCCGCCGGCGGCGAGCACCGCCACCTGCCCGAGAACCGGGATGACCTGCAGAGTCGGGGTGAACCGCGCCTGCAGCCGTATGAGCCGCATGCGCGCCCGGAACAGGCTCGCTCCGGTGTCGGCGAGATGGTCGAGCTCCCGCTCCTCCTGGCCGAAGCCCTTGACGATGCGGATACCGGTGACGGTCTCGTCCACCACCCCGGCCACCTCGCCCGCGCGCTCCTGGGCATCCCACGACGCGGGGAAGATCATCGTGCGCAACCGCATGGCCACCACGCCCATCGCCGGCAGCGCCAGCAGGACGACCAGAGTCAGCGGCGGCGACAGCACGACCATCACCGCCAGGGCGACCACGACCAGCACGACGTTGCCGAGCATGATCGGCAGGAAGGCCAGCAGCCCCTGGACCAGGGCGACGTCGCTGGACGACCGGCTCACCAGCTGACCGGTCCGCAGATGGTCGTGGCTGGCGAAGTCGAGCCGCTGCAGTCGTTCGTAGACCGCGTTGCGCAGGTCGAACTGCACGTCCAGCGCGACCCGGCCGCCCACGAAGCGCCGAACGTACGCGGCGCCGAAGCCGAACACTCCGGCCAGCACCAGCAAGGTGATCCACGGGGCGAGGGGCTGGCTGTGGGTGGTGATCACGTCGTCGACGATCACCTTGGCCAACAACGGCGTCAGCGCGGAGACGGCTTGCCCGGCGATCGACGCGCCGAAGGCGAGAGCGACGTTGCGTCGGTGGGTGGCGACGAACGGCCACAGCCGCGCGATCCACCCCCCGGCCTCCGGCGACTTGGGTTGCAGAGTCGTGCGGCTCGCCACCACGACGTGCAACCTACATACGTCTCCAGCCATCGGTTCGAGCCCGCGCTGGCGGGATGTTGAAGTTGACCCGGAACAGGTTGTCGGGGTCGTAGAGGGCCTTCAGCTGCTGGAGCCGGGCGAAGTCCCGGGGCCCGTAGACCCGACGGACGGCCTCGACCGAGATGTCCTCGACGCCGGCGAAGTTCAGGTAGGTCCCGCCGGTCGCCCACGGTTGCATGGCGTCCAGGAGCTCGTCGCGCCTGATCCGGTGCTCGGCGACCGGGTCACTGATGGCCAGCAGCGAGAACGCGGCATCCCTTGCCGCGACCGCGTTGGGCACGGCAGGCGGGCGGGACAGCGCCCCGCCCCAGGCCCGCAGCTCCGCGAGGAAGGGCGCCTCGGCAGTCGGGCCTGCGTGTTTCGCCAGCACGGCGGCCGCATCGTGGTCGAAGGCACGCAGAAGGACGTTCCGGTCGAAGGCGGGTACAGGCTCGTCGGTCGGCTCGTGGTGGATGGTGCCGACCTCGACGTACGGCATCACCCGCACCGTGTCCACGACGCGCGGGCCGATCCGCCGCAGCCGCTCGACCCAACGTCGGCCCGCGGCGTGGTCCTCGCCGCTGTAGGCCACTCGGACGTGGGTGATGTGCCGGCCCCGCACCTCGTCGGGGAACGCCGGATCGTCCGGGTAGGTGAGCAGCAGGACCGACGACGCCATCGTCTCGGGCACGGCGCTGGCCCAGTCGACGTAGCTGTGCAGCACCTCCTCAGCGGCCTCGGCCCCGAAGGCCAGCTCGCCTCCCAGCAGCGTCGCCACCGGGAACAGGTCGACCTCCATGGCCGTGACCACGCCAAAGTTGGCTCCAGCCCCACGGAGGGCCCAGAACAGGCCGGCGTCCGAGTCGGTATCGGCGGTCACATGCCGGAGCTGTCCGTCGGCGGTCACCACGTCCAACCAGCGCACGTGGTCCGCGGCGAAGCCGAACCGGCGGGCCAAGTGACCGATCCCCCCGCCGAGCGTGTAGCCGACAACCCCGACATGGGGGCTCGACCCGTTGAGTGGGGCCAGGCCGTACCGCGCCGCGGCTTCGACGACCGCGCCCCACGCCGCACCGGACTCGATGCGGGCGGTCCGCCGAACGGGGTCGACGTCCACCCGCTTCATCCGACCGGTGCGGATGAGCACGGCGCCGTCGGCGGCCACGGATGGACCGTGCCCGGTGTTCATCACCGCTACCGGACGACCAGTCCCGGCCGCGAGCGGCATCGCCGCGACCACGTCGGCGGGGCTGGTCGCCTCGACGATCACCTCGGGGTGGTGCTCGATGGCGACGTTGAACCCCGATCGCTGAGCGTCGAAACCCGCATCGCCACGCCGGAGCACCGGGCCAGAAGCAAGTGCGTTGGTCATGCCGCCATGATCAACAACGCCCCCGCCGGAGTATTGAACGTTTCGGACATCCGCCCCGACCGACGAGCAGCCGTCGCAGGCGGCCCGGATCGTTGCGCCGGGTAGGCGAGCCCTAGGACGCCATCTTGTAGCGGGCGTATCCCTCGACGCGGGCCAGGAATTCGGGACTGCGGCGGAATCTGGCGCTCAGGTCGGCGTGATCGGAGCCCTGCTCACGCCAGCGCAGCAAGCATCGCTCGATCGGGCGGAGCCCGCCGGCGACCGGTGCGGCACGTCCCGTGCGAGGCAGGCCGGCCAGCAACCGGACCTGTGAGGCCCAGCGCTCACTGCGACTGAAACGACGACCAATCTCCGCGTCGTCCAACCCAGCCTCGACCCACCGCAGCACCCGCCGCTCGACCGGTCGTAGTCGCGACTCCTCTGGCCTGGCTATCGTCTGCTCCGGCGCCATGGCGACAGGGTACCGGCAGGCCAGCGCCTCGGCCTATCAGTGGCCGGACTGCCGAGCCCGGTAGCGGCGAACCTTGGCGATGTTCCCGCAGGCGCGTCCCGACGATCCGGCCGCGTTCATCAGGCACCAGCGCTTGGATCCGTTGCGGGTGTGGTCGTAGAAGACCCAGCGGCAGTCGGGACACGCCTTCAACCGGGGCCACTGCCCGCCGACGACGGCGTCGAGGATGGCAGCGACCGTGTGACCGGCGGGGCTTTCGTCATGGACGAAGCGAACCTGTCCGTCGGCCACCTCGACGTCGACGCCGGTCTGTTCGATCCAGCGGTTCAGGATCGGGTCGAGCGTGGCGTCGTCCTCCAGGACCGTGCGGACGTCGTCACGCAGCCGACGTAACTCGGCGGACTGGCGGCGAGTGAGGCCGCGGCGGCGCGCATGCTCCTCGAACTCGTCGACCGCTACCCGCGTGTCGTTCGGTATCAACCAGGTGTTGACGAGCTGGCGTACCTCTTCGAGGGCACCAGGTGCGGCCTGAGGGTCCGGTGACTCTGACACTGACAACGCAGTTTACGGGTGTACAGCGTCGCACCGTTGCAGTAACCTTCGTAACAAATAGACGGTGTCCCTCAAGGAGAACATCGATGACGCCCACGGACGCACCGGCATGGACCACCTTCGCGGCCGCCCTCGCCGCAGAGGGACCGCATCCCGAACACCGAGTGGAGCTCATGACGTTCGGTCAGTTCGTCGGCAGCTGGGCCATGGACGTCCGGCTGTTCGACCAGGCAGGCCAACTGACGACCCACACCCCGGCGACGTGGACCTTCGCCTGGGTGCTCGACGGCCGCGCCATCCAGGACGTTCTCGTCTTCGGCGCGCCCGACGGCGGCACGCCGACCGGCCGCGGGAGCACGCTGCGCTACTTCGACCCGAGGGCCGACCTGTGGCACGTCTATTGGCTCGGGTCGGCAACTGGAACGATCGTCCGTCTGCACGGGAGCCCTTCGGCCGACGACATCGTGCTCGAAGGAGACGACGTCGACGGCAGTCCTCTGCGGTGGATGTTCCGGGATGTCACGGCCGACCGCTTCCATTGGACGGGCCACGCGTCCGACGACGGCGGGAGATCGTGGCGTCTCGAGCAGGAGATGGACGCGCGCCGCCTGACGGACTCCGCATGATCGACCGGCTCTGGTACAGCTCTCGTCTGCACAGCTGCGAGTTCTTCCGTGCGGGCCCCGACGAGGCGGGGGGCCGACGCCTGCGTGGAGACGTGGTCGTTCTCCTGGGGGACCGACCCGCTCACGTCCAGTACCAGGTCGACGTGGACACCGACTGGTGCACCCGCCGCGTCGATGTCGACATCGAGCAGGCGACCACCCGCACGTGCCTCCGCATCGCCGGCGACGGCCAGGGCGCTTGGCGGGTGGACGACGTACCGGCGCCCGATCTGGCTGGATGCCTGGACATCGACCTCGGCTGCACGCCGTCGACCAATACCCTGCCCATCCGGCGGCTCGGTCTGCCTGTCGGCGAGCAACGGGACATCTCCGTCGCGTGGCTGCGCTTCCCCGAGCTCACCCTGCACGCAGCCACCCAGTCCTATCGACGACTCGACGACCACACCTGGCGATACCAGTCAGGCCGGTTCTCGGCCACGCTCCTCGTCGACGATGACGGCTACGTCCGCCGCTATGGCCACAACCTCTGGCGCACCCCGACCTGACGCTTGTCTATCTTTCCCTAGTCGTCAGTGGCGTCAAGCCCGATCGAAGCCGTCGAGCTCCTCGGCTCGCTGGTGCAGCTCGTCGGCGAACTGCTCCAGGACCCAGCCGTCGTCGACCAGCTCGTCGATCCGCTCGTCGACGGCAGCGACATAGCTGTCCTTGTCCCCGTAGAGCGATTCGAGCTGCTCGGGCGAGAAGTCGATCTGGCTGCCGTAGACCAGGCAACCTCCGGGTGCGAGGTCCTGACTTGGATCGAGGGGCTCATTGAGCGCCTGGTGCGTCGCAGTCGGAACGTCGAGGGTCGTGCTGCGCAACCCGCCGACCGCGTTGCCGCGCTCGTCCCGCACGACGGCGACGTCGTCGTCACCGGGCTCACCGGTGAGCTCGATGGGCTTCGCGTGCGGCGGTGGCACGTCGTCCTCCACCCAGCGGAGCAGGTGGTCCAGCGCCATGCTGATCGTCGGGTTGTACGGGAAGCTGTTGAGGGGGTTGGCGCAGCGCTGTTCGGCGATCGACGCTATGCCGAGGCCCTGCAGCAGGAGGGGGTGCATCCACGACGGGTTGTGGGGCATCCCCGCGACCTCGTAGAGGCGGAATTGCTTGCCGGGCTCGTCGCTGTCCGGCCTGCGGTAGTCGATGCCGTCCTTGACGAGCACTTCCTCGACCTCCAGCTCGGAGTTGATCAGCAACGTCGGTACATCCACCTCCGGAAAGGGACCCATTCGGCTCGCGGTACGGGTGGTCTCCGGGAAGAACCCGTCGTAGATCGGATCGCCACCGTCCAAACGAAGCCTGTCGTGGTGGCTGTTCATGTATTGCCACACCGGTCCCACCGACATCGAGTGGCCCGTCAGGTAAAGCCACCTCGCCCCCGGCAGCGGTGTCTGTTCGCTCTTCAACCACCGCCCCACCTGGGTGTAGATGTCCGACGCATGGTCGAAGGCGATGCTGCTGTTGGCGTTCGTCTCGTCGGTCGCGACATGCAGATCGCCATACCGTTCGGGGTTGGCGCCTTTGAGGGTCTCGACCGTGTTGGGAAACACGCTGATGTTCACCGCGGCATGGCCGTGCGCCATGAGGTAGTCGCGGGTGAAGTTCCACACGAACGGGATGCCCTGTGGGTGGATCGCCTCGACGATCGCATGTCCGCTGAAGGGCTTTACTGCGTCCTCGCCGGGACGCGCCACCTGGACGCGCACCCGGTACGGCTCTCCGGCCGCTGTTCCGGAGGCGAAGTACTCGTCGAAGACGTAGCCAAAGTCCGCGGCCTGGTCCCCCTCGGGGAAGCCCGCCTCCAAAGGGTCGATGTAGGCGGTGCCCGGGCCGGTCACCGGCCCCTCGATCGCGGGCATCTCCGGTGTCTCTATATTGCGATGTGGGGCGGTGGTCGTGGTGCCCTTCGCCCCCTCCCCGTCGTCGCCGCTGCAGGCGACGAACAACAGTGCCAGCGTTGCGCCGAGGGCGAGGACCCGGCGTCGGCGCGCCCACGCCATCAGCCCGCCCGTGGATGCCCTTGGGATGGCCACGCGTTCACCGGCGCAGGGTGGTGAGCTCATCGACCGCCTCGCACCGGCCGCCACGGATCTCGTCGACGAGCTCTACGGGGTCGTCGAGCCGCGTGATCCTCTGCCCCTTGCTGTAGACCTCCCAGTCCTCCCCCGGATCGCCGTTGGTGGCGAACGCCACCCAGGCCGCCTGCATCCGGTCGGACATGGTGGCGTCGACACCCTGCAACGGGGGTTCGAGCCCGGCGACACCCTCGGGATGAGCGAAGAGCGACACCAGCTCGATCCCGTGCGGAGCGCCGAGCCCGAACGGGTCATTCGGCGACACGTAGGTGTAGTTGTACACATAGGTGTCGGTCGCGGCGGACTTGGCGAAGGCGAGGGTCGGGCACCCGAAGCGCACGTCGGTGCGCATGGCCCGGTAGCGGGCGAGGTTGGTGTCGTAGTCCTCGGCCGGATACAGCGCCAGCAGTGCGTCGGGATTGTCGGTGAACTGGGCAAACAGCCCCGGCAGGTCTGCATCTGCCGGCTCGGCCATGCCCAGGGTGAAGAGTGCCTCCTCGTCGCCGTTCGACCCGATGATCACCGGAATGTCGCCCAATTCGCCGCTGGCGGCGAGGTCCTGCGCCGTGTTGGTCAGCCGCACACCGTCTTCCATGAGGCTGGCCGAGAAGGGCGCTGCGAGCACGGTGTCGGTGGGCAGGTCACGCAGGCAGGCGATGTCGGCGCAACCGACAGCTGCGAGCAGCGCGGCACCGTCGGCCTGCGCCGAGTCCTTGTCCTGCAGCCGGTTACAGCCACCGCCGCTCTCCACGATGGCCCGCACGAACAGGCCCTTCGACTCAGGCGAAGCCAAGTGGCCGCAGACCGAGAACCCGCCCGCCGACTCCCCGGCGATGGTGACGTTGTCTGGGTCGCCACCGAATGCGGCGATGTTGCGTTGCACCCATTCGAGCGCGGCGACCTGGTCGGCGAGGCCGTAGTTGCCGTAGGAACCGTCGTCGCTCTCGGCCGCGAGCTCGTCGGTGGCGAGGAACCCGAATGCGCCGAGCCTGTAGTTCGCGCTGACCACGACCACGCCTTCCGACGCCAAGTCGTCGCCGATGTAGTACGGCTGGTGCGCCGATCCGGCGTTGAACCCGCCACCGTGGATCCAGAACAACACGGGGAGGTCGTCGGCCTCCGTGGGCGTCCACACGTTGAGGGCCAGGCAGTCCTCGTCGGCGTCGGGGATCGGGGTGATCGCCGAAAGCGTCCCCGCAGCCTGGGGACACGAGGCGCCCGGAGCCGTGGCGTCGAGAACACCGTCGTAGTCGTCCCGAGGCTGGGGCGGACGCCAGCGGTCGTCACCAATCGGTGGTGCCGCGAACGGGATCGTGAGGAACGCCCGAACGTCCTCGACCGCGCTGTCGGTGCCGCGTACGACGCCGAGATCCGTGCGGATCTCCAGCGGATCGGTGGGCTGCTCGACCGCGCTGTCGTCACTCTCTTCATCTGCGGCACCCGCGTCCTCGTCGTCACCGCTGCAGGCCGCCACCAGCAGCGCGGCGCAAGTCACCAAGATCAACCATCGGCGCGTCATTCCGTCCCCCTTCACGCGGACAAAACAGTACACTGGTGTCCTGTTACGCGCTGGCGCAATGTGAGCTCAAGCTCCCGGTCGCACGCTGGCCAAGACCGCCGCCACACTTGACCGCACGTCGTCGTCGGACGTCCGTGTGCGCCGGAGGAGCTGGCGGTAGAAGATCGGGCCCGACAGCATGTCGACCACCAGCTCGGGATCGGCATCCGCCGCGATCTGACCGTCCGCGATCGCCGCCTGGATGCGCTCGACGATCGGCTGACGGCGGTCGTGGATGAACTGGGCACACAGCGACGAGATGATCGGGTCGCGCTGCGCGGCCACCAGCAAGGCGGGCAGCGATTTGCGCATGGTGGACGACTCGACGACGTCCCGCAGCGCCCGGAACAGCCCGACCAGATCGTCGTAGAGCTCCTGCGTGTGGGCCACGCGCTTCGACGGTGCCACGCTGGCCCAGGCCTCGGAGATCAGAGCGGAGGGGCTCGACCAATGCCGGTAGAGCGTCGTACGCGACACCCCGGTCTCCCGGCTTATCCGACCGAATGTCACACTCGCGAGGCCTTCGCTCTTGAGCAGCCGGTTCACCGCATCCAGCACCCTGGTCACGGTGCGCTCGACGCGAGCATCTCGACCTTGCCTGACAGCCACCAGGCGCACCGTACAGTCCTGCGACGACGCAGCCGGGTTGTCGGGGGCGGGCCACTGGCAGGTGGTGGACGGTACGGTGCGGAGCATGGTGAGTGTTGAGGTGGTCTCTCGGATGGCGTTGGACTTGCCGGAGGTCGCTGAAGGCGAGCGGCACGGCAATCGCACCTGGTCCGTTGCCGGCAAGGCCTTCGCATGGGAGCGGCCGTTCAGCAAGGCCGACATCCGTCGGTTCGGTGATGCGAGCCCGCCGGAGGGGCCGATCCTCGCGGTTCGCGTTGAGGACCTCAGCGAGAAGGAGGCCGTGCTCGCCGCCCAGTCCGGAGCCTTCTTCACGATTCCGCACTTCGACGGCTACTCGGCCGTACTGGTCCAGCTCAAGACAGTCACCAAACGAGCACTGCAGGAGGCGATCCTCGACGGCTGGTTGGCGTGTGCACCGCCCAACCTCGCCGACGAGTACATCGCGCGACAGACTCCGCAGCGTAAAGCCCCAGGCCCGTGACCTGAGGCTTCACAGAGCGACTTCGAGTGGCTCGGGGGGTAAGGGGGACTCGAGCTCAGCATCTGCCCCTGCCCGATGGTCCTGGTCTGTGTCAGCCAATCATCTCAGCAGCCCAAAACGCTCCGACTCTCTCCCGTCCGATGCCTGCCAGTGCCGTCCTGTGTCGCTGAGTTCGTGACCAAGTTGTGACGATGGGTCACGAGCGATGCCGCGGAACCAGGGAAGCCCCTCTAGCACCGTGACCAGGCAAGATGGCGTTGTGCGTGTCCTGGTCGTAGAGGACGAACGGCCGCTCGCCGCGAATGAGTACGTCAAGCATGACTTCCGCCCACCCTGGGGCGCCTGTTTGCGTGTAGGGAAGTTGCGTGCCGAGCCTCGATCGCGCCCGGGAGCTGGCCGCCCAGGAGAGCGGACTCGCTGTCGTTGTCACTAGTCGCCCTGACGGCTCACCTCAGGCCTCCGTGGTGAACGCCGGCGTACTTGATCATCCGGTCACCGGGGAGCCCGCAGTTGGTTTCGTCGCTAGAGGAGCCGTGAGGAAGGTCGCCAACTTGCGCGCGCAACCCTCGTGCACAGTTGTGTTTCGATCGGGCTGGGATTGGGTGGCGTTGGAGGGCCAGGCCGACCTGGTCGGGCCAGACGATCATCTGGAGGGTGTCAGCGCCGACGAGGTACCTCGGCTGCTGCGGAGGGTTTACGCCGCCGCGGTGGGTGGCACGCCTGAGGAGTGGGCCGGCCTCGACAACGTGATGGCGGCGGAGCGGCACACCGCCGTGCTCGTCCGCCCGGTCCATGTCTACTCAAACCCGGACTAACAGCGCGCTGACTCGCCCGCGGGGCGCCGGTGGCGGAATGGTTCGGTGAGTTGGAGGAGGTAACGGGTGGGGTAGTCGGGTTGGGCGGCGATGCCGAGTTGGTCGGTGGTGACGGTGGGTCCGGGTGGGGTGTAGGTGCCGAGCATGCGGTCCCAGATGAGGGTGAAGAGCCCGAAGTTGACGTCACCGACGCCAGGCCAGCGCAGGTGGTGGAGGCGATGGCCGGCGTTGAGGGCGAGGATGCGTCCGAAGGCTCCGACCCGGTAGTCGACGTTGGAGTGCTGGAGGAGGAGCTGGAGGGCGACGCAGGCGGCGAGGGCGACGGTGACCGGTTCGGATATGCCGATGAGGAGGAGCGGGGTGATGCCGGCGGTGGTCTCGATGAGCTGGTGGATGGGGTGTTTCATGAGGCCGTTGAGGCCGTAGAGGCGTCTGATGCTGTGGTGGACGGCGTGGAACCGCCACAACACCTCGATGCGGTGGCTGGCCAGGTGGGCGAGGGTGATCCCGAGGTCGAACACCAGGATGGCGGCCGCGACTTGGAGGGGGAAGGGCCATTGGTCGGGCCAGGCATCGATGATCGTGAACGCGCTGAGGACCGGGAGCAGGGCGAGGCTGATGGCTGTCAGGCTCTCGTTGACCACGGTGTGGAGAACGTCACGGCCGCTGTCGCCCTGGTCTTGGTTCCAGATGGGGTCAGCGGGCAGGATCCGCTCAGCAGTGAACGACGCGACGATGCCGGCTGCGACGACCAACGCCACGCTGGGGCGAGGCGAGTTGTGGCCGGCGAGCCAGATGGCCAGCGTCGCGAGCCCGCCGATGAGGGGGACGTAGCCGTATCGGAGAAGGGTTCGCATGAAGACCACGATGACGGCGGCTGGTTGGCGGGTCTTGAACCGAGCGGCTAGGTGGTCACCCATTCGACGGCGCGCAGCAGGCGACCGGGGCGGAGCCCGAACTGGTCGCGGAACGTGCGGTGCAGGTGGGCGACGTCCGCGAAGCCGGCTCGGTGGGCGGCCTGGGTGAGCGTGGCGCCGTTTTGCAGGGCGTCAGCGGCCAGCATGAACCGCACCCAGCGGCGGTAGGCGCGCAGCGGGATGCCGAGGTCCTGGGTGAACAGGTGGGTCAGGCGGCTGGCGGATATCCCGGCCTGGCTGGCGAGAGCGGCGAGGGGTGCGTCGGGGCCATCGGGCAGCATGCCGAGCACCGCGGCGATCGCTGGGTGATGACCGGGACGGGTCTCGTCGCCGGTGTGGGTGAGCGACCCGATGAGCTCTTCAGCGTCGGTCATGGTGGCGGGCAGTTCGTTGGTGAGCCCGAGCGTTGCGAGTGATGTCGGGTCGGCGAGGAGGCGGGGGGTGGTGGTGGCTTCGGGGTCGATGAAGACGACCGTGCCGGTGCCGCCGCCGGCGAGAGCGTGGGGTAGGTCGGGAGCGATGACGGTGGGACTGGGCCGTTGGCCCGTGTCGTCGACCACGCTGGCGCCGGGCGCCAGGACGATCTGGACGGCGTGGTGGCGGTGGCGTTCGGTTGGAGCGACGACACCCGCGTACACCAGCCACCACGGCCCGAAGAAGAGACGTCCTACCCAGCCCGATCGGGTCGGCCCCGTGGTGGTCACGACCGCAATGATCGCGTCCCGGACCGGGGCGAGCGGCGTGCCGATCGTCGAGGAAACGGCGGTAGGCCAGCGGTCGAAAGCCCGGCGGATGATCTCGCCAGGGCTGGGGTTGGGTCTTCTATGGGACGTCTGGGGCGCGTGCGGGGCCGAGCAGGCGTTCGAGGATCTGCTGGTCGCCGTCCCACGCGGCGAGCAAGGTGGCGCGAGGGACTTGTCGTGCGGCGTAGCGCAGGGCGAGCGCGACGACCACGACGTCATCCAGCGGGCCGATGATCGGGAGGAACTCGGGGATCAGGTCGATTGGTGACAGCACCCAGAGACCAGCGAACATGACAGCGATCTTGGCGCGCCTGGGCACGGCCGGATCGCTGCGGAGCCGCCGTACGAGACGGACACAGTTCGGCAGGAAGTCAGCCAGCTCGCGAAGGATGCCGGGCGGGAGCCGGCGGGCGAAGAGCACCAGGACGACCCAACTGGTGAGAAGCGCTGCGACGGCGACGAAGATCCAGAGCCACCACGGCATAGCTGCTCCAGTTGTAGCGTGTGTTACAACATGAAGAGTAGCGGCCGTCAACCAGATTGGGTCGTGGTGATCGTGTCGGTGCCAGCCCAGCCCTCCCGTCACCGGGTGGCGACCTGGCGTGAGTTACGCCGGGGCGGCGCCGTCCAGCTCTCGCCCGGCACGTGGGCGATGCCCGACCGGCCGCCGTTCACCGAGACCCTCGACCAGCTCGCCGCGCTCGTCGCCGAGGGCAACGGCGAGATGACCACGCTCAAGGTCACCGGCGCGGCGCGGGCGGACTCCGAACGCCTCGTCGCCGCGTTCCAAGCAGCACGCGACGACGAGTGGGCCGAGTTGGCCGGGGACTGCGACAAGCTGCTCGCGGAGATCGACTCCGAGATCGCCAAAGGCAAGCTAACCCTCGCCGAGCTGGAAGAAGAAGAGCAGAGCCTCGAACGGTTGCGGCGCTGGTCCCGTGTCCTGCGCAGCCGCGACGTGCTCGGGGCCGCCCGTCGAGCCGACGCCGAGGCCCGCCTCGCCGCCTGCGTCGACCGGGTCGCCGAGTTCGAACAACAGGTCTTCGACGCCCTCGAGACACTGCCCTAGAAGATGGTGGATCCCCGAGGTCGTTGGGCCGTCGTCTAGTGCCACCAACCGGCTGGCCCGGCGCCCGCATGGCCAGAAGCCCAGGTCTGTGACCTGGGCTTCCTTCTGTATCTAATGGCTCGGGGGGGAGGACTCGAACCCCCAATGACTGGACCAGAACCAGTTGTGTTACCGATTACACCACCCCCGAAAGGCGGAAGCGACAGAGTACCGGGCCGTTCCGAGAGCCCGCACATCTCTTCGGGGCTAGTTCTCGGCCTTGGTGAGACGGTCATCGAGGTTGACGAGACGGCGGAAGCCGACGACGCGTCCCACGGCCACGGCGCCGGTCTCCTCCACCAGGTCACGGAAGGATCCGCCGCTGTGGCTGGGCGATACCGACGCGTCGAGGCCCAGTTCGTCGGCGATCGCCCCCACCCGGAGGGCGTGATAGCCATCGGTCACCATCACCACCCGGGTCAGATCCATGTCCCGCAGGATCCGGGCCGCGGCGGCCAGCGACTCCCACGAGTTGGTGCCCTGGTTCTCGATCACCAGATCGGATTCCGGCACCCCCTTGTCTCGTAGATAGAGGTAGCCGGCCGCGGCCTCTGTGTAGGTGTCTCCTTCCTTCTTGCCTCCGGTCACCACGATGATGTTGACCAGACCGTCCTCGTACAGCTCCAACGCGTGGTCCAGCCGCTCCTCCAACACCGGTGACGGGCGGCCGTTGTATTGGGCGGCCCCCAGGACCACGACGGCGTCGGCCTTCCGGGCGCCGTCGCTGCGGCTGGCCCACCACACCTGGACGAACGTCACGCCCAGGTAGCCGATCAGCACCACGACGGTGCCGACCACAAGCCGGAACAGCAGCCGACGCCGGTTCTCGGAGTAGCGCAGATCGCCGACGGACCGCACCGCCCGACCACCGGCCAGCGCCACCGATCGTGTGGCCCGCCCAACCCCGCGCACGAACCCGGAGACGCCTCGCGCTGCGCCGCCGAGTACTGCGCTCACAACCGGGCTCGGGCCTGGCGCAGACGTTCCAGCGTGCGGTCGCGTCCCAGCACCACCAGGGACTCGTAGAGGGGCGGGCCGACGCTCCGTCCGGTCACCGCGGCCCGCACCGGGGCCTGGGCCTTGGACATCTGCGGGTGGCCTTCGTCGTTGACGAACCCGGCCTCGGCCGCGGCGGCGTGCAACGCCGCCTCGATGGCATCGCGCTCCCAGCCGCATGTGCCCAGCCGCTCGATGGTGGCGTCGAGCATGGCGACGGCCCTCTCACCATGCTTGACCACGTCCTTCTGCCACGACTTGTCCTCGATGGCCACCTCGTCGACCCGGAGGAAGTCGACCATGGGCTCGACCTCGGTCAGCAACCGGACGCGATCGCGCACCAACTCGGCCACCGGCTCCAGCACCTCGACCGTGGCCTCACCGTGGCTGAGGAACGGACGGGCCCGCTCGACGAACGCTTCCGGATCCAATGCCCGGATGTACTCCGCGTTGAAGTGTCGCAGTTTCTTCACATCGAAGAACGCCGGAGACTGGGTCACGTCCTCCAGCCGGAACTGCTCGACGATCTCGGCTAAGGGTCGGATCTCCACCCCATCCTTGGGTCCCCACCCCAACAGCGCCAGGTAGTTGACCAACGCCTCCGGGAGGTAGCCCTCGGCCCGGAAGTCGGCCACCGACACCGAGTCCCGCCGCTTGGACAGCTTCTTGCGCTGCTCGTTGACCAGCACCGGCAGATGAGCGAAGACCGGCCGGTACCCCAGTCCCAACGCCTCGCCGATCAACAGGTACTTGGGCGTGCCGTTGACGTGCTCCTCCCCCCGCACCACGTGGGTGATCCCCATGTCGGCGTCGTCGACCAGGTTGGCCAGCAGGAACGTGGGGGTGCCGTTGGAGCGCAGCAGGACGAAGTCCTCCAACGAGGCGTTGGGGAACTCCACCGGGCCCCGCACCAGATCCTCGAACGCGGTCACCCCATCGTCGGGAGTGCGGAACCGCAGGGCCGTTCCCGGACCGGACTGCAGCCCGCGGGACCGGCAGAACCCGTCGTAGCCCGGCGGCCCACCCCGCTTCTTGGCCCGGGCCTGGATCTGCTCGGGCGTACAGTCGCACCAGTACGCGTGACCCGAGGCCACCAGCTTGTCGGCGGCCTCGCGGTACAGATCAATCCGCTGGCTCTGGTGTACGGGCTCGCCGTCCCAGCGCAGATCGAGCCAGTCGAGGACCTCGAGGATGTTGTCGACCAGCTCAGGCCGGTTGCGCTCGGTGTCGGTGTCCTCGATGCGCAGCAGCATCTCGCCCCCGGTCTGCCGCGCAACCAGCCAGTTGAACAGCACCGCCCGGGCCGAGCCGACATGCAGGTAGCCGGTCGGCGAGGGAGCGAAACGAAGACGGGGAGCGGAGGCCATTGAGGACCAGGCTATTCAGCCCCCCTGACAGTTAAGGGGCACCGGCCCTGCCATCGTCGTCCTCAGAGGTTGAGGTGGGACCGGAACGCCTCGGTCGCTTCCTGGGGCGACATGAGCACCACGTCGTCGGGCACCCGGTCGGCGACATAGCGCTGCTCGGCGTAGTGCAGCGGGTTGGAGACCTCGGCGAACAGCGGCCGCCGGAACTCCACCAACGCATCGGGCGCCTCGCCCAGGAAGCCCCACAGCGTGAAGGCCACGGTCAGGTCGTTCACCACCGGCGCCCGGCCCGACAGCGAGGCCCGTTTGAGCGCCACGGCCACGCAGCCGGCGATGGCGTCCTCCTCGTGCTCGCCGGCGGCCAGGCGCAACCGACCCTCGAACCGCCTGGCCAACACGAAGACGTAGCCCTGGTCCGGACCGGGATAGCCGAACAGATCACCCCGGGGTTGCGGTCCGTGGATGTCACCGGGTCGCTGGGCCGTCCACGACTTGGGCCGCCGGGGCGGCGACGAATAGCTGCGCACCCGCTGGATGGCAGGCTGAGGAACGTACTCCGGTGCGGCCACGCCCGAACGCTACCCCTCACCGGTCCACCCCTCTGAACCCGGCACGTTGGCCGGATCTGTCAGGAGCTCAGGAAGGTGAGGAGCTGGCGCGTGGTTTCCTCGGGTGCCTCCTCCGGAAGGAAGTGCCCGGCCGCGATCGGGCCGCCCTGCAGGTCGTCGGCCCAGGCCTTCCACACCGCCAGGGGCTCGTACCAGCTGGCCACCGCGCCGGTGCGGCTCCACAGGGCCAGGGTCGGACACGTGATCCGGCGCCGGCCCCGGTCGGCCTCGTCGTCCTGCACGTCGAGCGTGGCCGCGGCCCGGTACTCCTCACATATCGCGTGGACGGTGTCGGGGTCGCGGAACTTGGCGATGTACTCGGCCCGGACCTCGGGCGGGAAGACGTCGGGGTCGTCCGACCAGGCTTGGAGCATGTGATCGACGAAGACGTCGGGCTCCCCGGCTATGAGCGCCTCGGGCACCGGCGCCGGCGCGGCGAGGAACGACCAGACCCAGTAGCCCAGGCTGAACTCCATGTCCGCCCGGCCGAAGGCGTCGCCGGTGGGGACGATGTCGAGCACGGCGAGCCCGGTCACGGTGTCCGGATGGTCGAGCGCCATGCGATAGGCGCAGCGGGCGCCGCGGTCGTGTCCGACGACGCTGAACCGGTCGTGGCCCAGCGATCGCATGACCTCGACCTGCTCGCGGGCGATCTCGCGCATGCTGTACGGGGCATGGTCCGGGGTGGTCGCGGGCGTGCCGCTGTCGCCGTAGCCCCGCAGGTCAGTGGCGACGACGCTGAAGTGCTCGGCCAGCCTGGGCGCGACCCGATGCCACATGAGGTGGGTCTCGGGGATGCCGTGCAGCAGCAGGACCGGCGGGCCCGAGCCACGCCGGCGACCATGGATCGTCGTCACCGCGGTGGCGACGTCGAACACCTCGAACCCGTCGAACAGCGGTCCGTCCATGCCGCGCCCCTACCCCGACAACGCCACGCGAACCCCAACGGTGGTCAGCTGGTGGTGAGGTTGCGCTGCATCTCGGTGAGATACCGGACCAACTTGGCCCGCTCGGCGGGCTGGAGCGAGCCGAGCGCACGCTCGGTCAGATCGCTCATCTCGCGGTCGATCACGCGTTGGAGCGACTTTCCCCGCGAGGTGAGGCACAGGCGCACCAACCGCCGGTCGGTGGCGTGCGGCTTGCGGTCCAGCAGGCCGGCGGCCGCCATCCGGGTGGCGGCGCGGGTCACTGTGGGAGTGGACAGGCCGAGCCGGCGGGCGATCTCGCCGGGCGCCAGGCAGTCCTCCTCCCACAGGGTGAGCAGGATGTATTGCTGACCGGCCCGCACCCCATGGCGCCCGAACGCCGCCTCGCTCGCGGTAGCCATGGCGCGCTTCGCGGCCCAGAACGCCTTCTGGAAGTCGTCGTCGTCTGCACGCCGGTCATCCAATCGGCGTCAATCTACGAGAGGCGCTCGACCTCGGGCAGGATGGAGGCGATCAGCTCCAACGATTCCTCCTCCCAAGGATGTGACGGCTCGAAGATCACGTGTTCCAATCCCACGCCGGCCAGCCCGCCGAAGTGGTCGAGGATCTCGCTGGCGCCCTTCTCGTCGCCCTTGCCGTTGGGCGCGATCGCGAACGAGCTGACGATCGTCTTCTCGATGTCCTCGTACGGGCGCCCGACGTCCTCGCAGTGACCGCGCAGGACCTCGAGCTTGTGCCGCAGGGTCCCATGTCCGCCGCGAATCCCGGCGACCTCCACGCCTTCGGGGATGTCGAAGAGGTTGCACGCGTCCGCGTACTGCGCCACCAATCGGAGGGTCTTGCGCTCTCCCGAGCCGCCCACCAGGATCGGCGGGTGCGGCCGCTGGTGGCTGTTCGGGTTGTTGTAGGGATGCTCCAGCCGGTGGTGGACGCCCTCGAACGGGGTCGAGTCGCCGGCCCACATCTTGTGGGCGATCTGCAACGTCTCCTCCAGCCGTTCGAAGCGCTCCGTTGTGCCCGGGAACGGAAGACCGAAGGCGCGGGCCTCCTCCTCGTGCCAGGCGGCCCCGATGCCGAGCCAGACCCGGCCCTGGGTGAGCACGTCGAGGGCCGTCAGGGACTTGATCAGCAATCCCGGGTGCCGGTAGCTCACCCCCGTGACGAGCGCTCCGACCCTTATCCGCTCGGTGTGTCCTCCGACGAACCCGAGCAGCGCATAGGACTCGAGCAGGGGATCGGTCGCCGGTCCGTTGAGCGGGATCTGGAACAGGTGGTCCATCGCCCAGAGGGTGTCGATGCCCGCCTGATCGGCCTGCCGGACGATGCGAGACACCCGCGGTCCGATGGAACCCGGCCCGTCCGGCCAGGAGTGATTCGCCAGAGACATGCTCAGCCGCATAACCCAACTTCCTTAGTCGGCAAACGTTGTGCAGCTAACGATACCGACGTGAGATGAACTTGCCCCCGAAACCCGTGACCGGCCGCGGGTTTCGGGGACAAGTTCAACCTCTCGGCCGGACCTTCGGGACACAGGGTCCTGGTCCCCGACGGGTAGAGCACGAAAGGCGCACGGAGTCAGTGGCGCCACTCGGATCGGAGGAGTTCGTATTCGACGTCACCGAGCTCGGTGCCCTCGATCTGCTCCGGCCACTCGAGATGGAACGTACGCACATAGCGCAGGCCGCAGCGCTCCAGGACCCGGCGCGATGCAGCATTCACTGTCATCGTCTGCGCCCAGATTCGATCGGCACCGAGGTCAGTGAACGCTCGGGTCACGAGCGCACCGGAGCCCTCCGTCGCCAACCCTTTCCCCCAGGCCACACGGTGTAGCCGATAGCCCAGCTCGTACTCGCGGTCGCCCGTCGGGCGGAGGGCGAACCAGCCGACGAACTCTTTCGTCGAACGGTCGAAGGCCATCCAGCGATGGCCGAGCGACTTCTGAACGATCTCGTCGACCTCATCCCGGCGTGACGGTCGGCCTCCGTTGATGTACCGCATCACCTCGGGATCGCTGTCGAGCAGGAGCAGTTCGTCGATGTCGTCAACCGACAACGGCCGAAACAGCAGCCGCTCGGTCCCGAACGACTCGATCATCATCCGCAGTCTGGCTAGCCGCCGTCGGGGACGGGGATCTCGTCCCAGGTAGTGAGGCAGAACGGGTGGCCGACCGGGTCGGCGAAGACGAGGCAGTGGTCGGCGTTGGGCTGGACGTCGTACTTCGTCGCTCCGGCGGCGAGGACGCAGGCTTCGGCCGCGTCCAGGTCGTCGACGTAGAAGTCGAGGTGCATCCGGATCGGGCCGGGCCACGTGGGCGGCGTGTAGTCCGCGACGGTCTGGAAGTCGATGCGGCCGCCCGGACCGTTCACGGTGGCCCAGGCGTCGTCGACGAAGGTGATCCGACCGCCGGTGATGGCCGCGTAGAACGTTGCCAGCTCGCCGCCGTTCGGGCAGTTGACAGCGACCGAGCTGAGCCTGATCGAGTCGGACACGGCGTCCACGACAACCCACTGCCGGCCGTCGATGAGCTCGCGCACGGCGTCGAGGTGCCCGGCGTGGACAGCGGTCTCGGTGATGACGTGCAGCACGACCGAGCGCAGGTCTGGGAAGTCCAGAACGGCGTCGGGTCGCTTGGGCGGCGCGTCGGGCTCCGTCGTGGTGATGATGGCGTTCGAGCGGCGAATCTCGTCCCGATAGAGGTCGAAGATGTCCTCGGCCGACTGCTCCGGTCCCACCTGCCAGTCGACGTCGGCGGCGGATCCCGGTGGCTCGCCGGCGACGACGCTGCGGAACCAATAGCGCTCGTCGGACAGGGCGAGGTGCTTGACCAATCCCAGGCAGTGCCACCCGGAGGGCAGCACCGGCCGCCGCAATTGCTCCTCGGACAACCCTTCGAGGATCCCCAGCACGTGCTGGCGCTGCCCATCGAGCTGCCCGAGCAGCGCTTCCATCTCCCGGCTCATCACACTCCTACAACGAACGCCAGCGGCCCGAATCCGACACCCAGCTCTTCGTCCCGCAGGAGAAGAAACGACTCGGCCGGAGGCCGAGGCCGTTCAATCGTCCGCGTGGAGGAGGCCGTAGACGAGGGAGTCGACGAGGGCTTGCCAGGAGGCCTCTATGACGTTTTCGCTGACGCCGATGGTGGACCAGGTCCGGTCACCGTCGGTGGAGTCGATCAGCACCCGGACCACGGCTCCGGTGGCCTCCGCCCCCTCCAGCACCCGGACCCGGTAGTCGGTGAGGTGGATCCGGGCGATCGCCGGGTAGCGGGCGGTCAGCACCGACCGCAGCGCGGCGTCCAGGGCGTTGACCGGACCGTTGCCCTCGCCGATGGCCACCAGCCGATCCTCGCCGGCCCACACCTTGATCGACGCCTCGGTGTCGATGATCGACTCGCCGTTCTCGATCGGCGCCCCGCCCCGGAAGGCGTTGCGGTGGTAGGTCGTGACCCGGTAGCCCTCCAGCCGGAAGTACGGCTGGGACCACCCGGAGGACTCCCGCATCAGCAGTTCCAGCGAGGCGTCGGCCGCCTCGAACTGGTAGCCGTCGGCCTCGAGCTGCTTGAGCCGCTCGCTCAGATCGCCGGCGGCCTTGTCGTCCAGGTCGACGCCGAACTCCTGGGCCTTGAGCGACATCCCGGCCCGGCCCCCCAGGTCGGACACCAGCACCCGGGTGTGGTTGCCCACCTCCCCAGGGTTGACGTGCTCGTAGCTGGCCCCGCCCACCTTGCCCAGCGCCGACGTGTGCAGTCCGCCCTTGTGGGCGAACGCCGATGCCCCGACATAGGGATCGGCACCGTGGGGCGGCAGGTTCACCAGCTCGGCCACGTGCCGGCTCACGGCGGTCAGCCGGTCGAGCCGCCCGGAAGGCAGGCACCGGATCCCCATCTTCAACGCCAGGTTGGGGATGCAGGTCATCAAGTTGGCGTTGCCGGTCCGCTCGCCGTACCCGTTGACGGTCCCCTGCAGATGCGTCGCCCCGGAAACCACGGCGGCGATGGAGTTGGCCACGGCGCACCCGCTGTCGTTCTGGGTGTGGATCCCGATCTGCGGACCCGCCTCCCCGAAGTACCCCCGCACCTCGGCCACGATGTCGCGCACCTCGTAGGGCAGCGATCCGCCGTTGGTGTCGCACAGCACCAGGACCTCGGCGCCCTGGGTGGCGGCGGCCTCCAGCACCCGCAGGGTGTACTCGGGGTTGTGCTTGTAGCCGTCGAAGAAGTGCTCGGCGTCGAAGAACACCCGCATCCCGGAGCTCCGGAGGAACCGCACCGAGTCGTCCACCATGGCCACGCCCTCGTCCAGCGTGGTCCGCAGCGCCTCGGTGACGTGGAAGTCCCAGCTCTTGCCGACGATGCAGGCGGTCGAGACGCCGCACTCCACCAGCGCCCGCAACGTGGGATCCACGTCCACCTTGCCCGCCGGACGACGGGTGGACCCGAAGGCCACGAGGGTGGCGGTCTTCAGCTGCAGCTCCTTCACCGCCCGCCGGAAGAACTCGGCGTCGCGGGGGTTGGCCTGGGGATAGCCACCCTCGATCCAGGCCACCCCCAGCCAGTCGAGCTGTTCGGCGACGCGCAGCTTGTCCTCGACGGTCAGCGAGATCCCCTCGAACTGGGCCCCGTCGCGCAAGGTGGTGTCGAAGATGTCGACGCTTTCGGGGAACCCCGGCCTCGATCCCGACGCCGTTGTCGCGAGGCCAGGGTCAGTCGACATGTTCGACCCAGTCCTTGTAGCGGTCGACCTTGCCACGGATGGCTCGGTGGTACTCCTCGGCGATGGCAGCGGTCATGGGGCCGGGGCAAGGGAGCATCCGGTCGTCCACGGCAGCCACCGCCGCCACCTCGGCCGCGGTGCCGCAGAGGAACAGCTCCTCGGCGATGTAGAGGTCACTGCGGGCGATGTCTCCCACCCGGACCTCGAAGCCGAGGTCGTCGGCGATGGCCGTCACCGAGCTCTGGGTGATCCCCTCCAGCGCCCCGGCCGACAGCGGCGGGGTGATCAGCACGCCGTGGCGAGCGCAGAAGACGTTCTCGCCGGTGCACTCGGACACGAAGCCCAGGTTGTTGAGGATGATGGCCTCGTCGTAACCGGCCTTGATCGACTCGACCTTGGCCAGGGAGCTGTTGATGTAGTTGCCGGTGACCTTGGCTGCGGGGGGCACCGAGTTGTGGCTGGGACGCACCCAGGACGAGACCTTCAGGGTGATGCCCTTGGTCGCGGCGTCATCTCCCAGGTAGGCGCCCCAGGGCCAGCAGGCGATGGCCACATCCACCGAGCAGGGCAGCGTGTTCAGCCCCATCTCGCCGTAGCCGTAGTAGGCGATCGGCCGCACGTAGCAGGAGTCGAGGCCGGTCGACCGGACCGTGTCCTTGGCCGCCTGCACCAGCTCATCGACGCTGTACGGCAGCTCCATGCCGAGGATCTGGGCCGACTGGTGCATGCGCCGCATGTGGTCGGTGAGCCGGAAGATCCCGGGGCCGTCGTCGGTCTCGTAGGCCCGGATCCCCTCGAACACCCCCATCCCGTAGTGCAGCGTGTGGGTGAGGATGTGGATGCGAGCTTCGTCCCACGGGATCAGCTCGCCGTTGAACCAGATCTTCTCGGTGGGCGTGATGGGCATGGTCGGGGTCCCCTCGTGAGTGTGGTCAGAGCCGAGCCGCGACAGCGTCGCCGATCTCGGGGGTGGATCCGGACAACGCCGACGGGTCGGCGCAGGCTTTGCGTATGCGGGCGGCGGCGTCGGCCTCGCCCAGATGGTCGAGCATCATGGCGGCGGACAGGATGGCCGCGATCGGGTTGGCGGTGGCAGTGCCGGCGATGTCGGGGGCAGAACCGTGGACCGGCTCGAACATCGACGGACCGGTGCGGGCCGGGTTGAGGTTGCCGGAGGCGGCGAAGCCGATCCCCCCTGACACCGCCCCGCCCAGATCGGTGAGGATGTCGCCGAACAGGTTGTCGGTGACGATCACGTCGTAGCGCTGCGGATCCTGCACGAAGTAGATGCAGGCGGCGTCGACGTGGTTGTACGCGGTTCCCACCTCGGCGTGCTCCGCGGCCACGGCGTCGAAGCTGCGCTGCCACAGATCGCCGGCGAAGGTCAGCACGTTGGTCTTGTGGACCAGGGTCACGTGGCGTCGGCTGCGGGTCTCGGCCAGGTCGAAGGCGTAGCGCACGCAGCGCTCGACCCCCATGCGGGTGTTGACCGACCCCTGGGTCGCCACCTCGTGGATCGTGCCCCGGCGCAGGACCCCACCCTCACCGACGTACGGACCCTCGGTGTTCTCCCGGATCACCACCATGTCGATGCCCTTGGCCGGGTCGAGGAACGGCCGCTGGTTGATGTAGAGGTCCAGGTCGAACCGCATCTTGAGCAGCAGGCCCCGCTCGATGACCCCGGGAGGAACGTCGGGCGTACCCACCGCTCCGAGCAGCAGAGCGTCGTGGCTCCGCCATTCCTCCAGCACGCTGTCGGGCAGGATCGTGCCGTCACGCAGGTAGCGGGCGCCGCCCAGGTCGTAGTCGACGGTGTCGATGCCGACCCCGCTGGCCCGCACGACCTTGAGGGCCTCCGCGATGACCTCGGGGCCGATGCCATCGCCCCCTATGACACCAATTTGGTGGTTCACAGTTGCTCCAGAAATGAGAAACCGCCCACCTTGGTGGACGGTAGACCAGCGCACGTCGTTATCTCGTCGAGACGACGTGCGCTACAGGATGATTACTACTTCTTGGGTCGCGAACGGCCGCCGACTCATAGGCGGCCAGTGTCCACCGTTCCGTCACGCTGCGTCAACTGGGTTGCTCCGGGCTGGTCAGGGAAGGCCGTAGGCGATGAGGCGTCCGTCCTCGGTGCCGACATAGAGCTTCCCGTCGCTGACCGCCGGGGCTCCGGTGATCGGACTCCCCGTCACTGCGGACCAGATCGGCCCACACGGAGGCGTCGCGCAACCCGCGGCGTCGAAGGCGTGGACCGATCCGTCGGCCGACGCGGTGTACACCACTCCCCCGGCCACCGCGGGCTGCTCGGTGATGGCGGCCCCGGTTCCGGTGGACGCGGTGCGCAACGGCGCGCAGGTGGCGGAACCGCACCCGGCCGCGTCGAACACCACCAGCTCGCCGGTCTGGGTCGGCACGTATAGCTTCCCGTAGGCCAACGCCGGGCTGGCTCCGGGGACGAAGGACAGGGACCCGGTCCACAGGACCGCGCCGGTCGTGGCGTTGATCGCCTTCACCGTGGAGCCACCGCCGAACGGATCGGTACCGGTGAAGAAGACCGTGGCCTGGTCGTTGCTCAGGACCGGGGTGAAGCCGTTCTCCGCTAGGCCCCAGTTCGCGTTGGTGAAGATGGAGCACCCGCCGGCCGGCGCCTCGATGCTGAAAGCCATCAGGCCTACCAGGCAGGGCGACGCGGAGATCACGGTGTCGGCCAGGTAGAGCCACCTGGATCCGAAGGTCACCTGGAGGTTCAACGTCCGCTCCGGAGTGCCGCCAAGGGCCACAAGGTGCTGATAGACCGGCTCAGAGGTATCGAGGTCCTGGACGATGAGATTCTCGAGCCAGGTGTACCCCGAGCCGAAGGGGGGCCGGAACCACTGTCCGACGGAGATCACGGCGCGCGAGCCCCGGATGCCGACGACGGCCCCGTCGAGCTCGCCGGACAGGGCGCCGCTCGTGGTGTCCAAGACCGCCGTCTTCTCGTCCACATCGTCGGGAGCAGTCGCGTCGACCAACGCGTGGCCGACGAGAACCTTGTCGTCGCGGACAAAGGGTTGGCCCATCTTCCGAGGCGCCAGCACCGAGTACTGCCACTGCTCGGCACCGCTGCCGGGATTGAGGGCGTAGACGGAGTGGGTGTCGTTGACGTGGACTCCGGACCACGACGTCACCGGGTCGCCGGCCGGACCCTCGTCCAGCTGGACCTGCCACACCGGTTGCAGCGACCCCACCGTGGCCACGGTGATCTTGGTCTCAAGGGAGTTGAAGGCCTGACGGTTGGCGCCTTGGCCCGGAACCGTCCAGAAACACCCGGCCATCAGCACCGCCAGCAACGCGTAACCGATGACCCCAGCGATTCGCCTCATCTCGCCTCCCCAGTTCGCCTCTCCGCGACCAGACCTTACTTCGTAATGTAGATGGTGAGCTGGGCTACATCCCGTAGGAAGGCCAGCTCGCCCCAGCGCTCGACCAGGTCAGGCGAGAGGCCCATGGCGTCGGCGTCGACCAACGAATGTCCGGCGTAGTCCGCACCCAGCCAGCAGCACGCCGACCACAGACCGGTGTCCTCGAGGAACGCCCGGGGGTCGGCTTCGGCGGCGTCCACATCGATCGGCCCCTGGCCCATGGCCGCCATGGACTCGTCCGCTTCCGGCACCAGGTGCAGACCCCGGCGCTCGATCGCGGTCACCAACTTGTCGCTGAGCCGGTTCAGCTCGGCCTCGTCGTCGGCCGAGAGCCCCGACCACGACGTGACCTCGGTCAGCCCAGGCAACGGCGCCCCCGCGGCGCCCCGGATCACCAGCTTGATGTCGGCCTCGTCCGGCGCCAGCTCGTAACGGCTGCCGAGCTGACGGACGATGATCTCCTGGGTCGACCCGAACCTGATGCCCGCATCCTGCAGCTCGCCCAACAGCGGCGGACCGGCCAGGATCGTCCCCCACGACAGCGGCATCTCCACCTCGACCAGACCCTTGTCCCGCACCGCGGCCACCATCTCCGGACCCAGCTCGTGGGTGGCGTCGATGGCCCAAGGCGAGGTGGACGTCTGGTTGTCGGCTGTGGGCAGAGCGAACGCTCCAGCCACCAGCGCGACCGCCGCGGCGACCGCCGCCAGCCGAGCTACGGGGAACGGCCTGCGAGTCCGGGCCCGGACCTCGTCCAGCACGGCCAGTCCGATGACCATCCACACGGTCAGGCCCAGCGGCCACATCCAGCGCACGTAGTGCCAGGTCAACCCGAAGGTCATGGGGACCCGCAGCACGGTCACCAGCCCTAGGAACAAGGCCATGAGCGCGGTCGCCGCGCCGGCCGCTACCGCGGTGGAGCTTCGTCGGTAGGCCCGCCACCCCAGCACCGCCACGAGTGCCACCACCAAAACCAAACCGCCGGCGGCCAGCCACACCGGCCGACCGTCACCGTCGGGGGCGAAGCTCGGCGACCCGAACGAGGGCGGCAGCCAGGCCGGCGGAACCGCGATGGTCCCGCCGTAGGCCCGTAGCGCGGTCGACACAGCGGGCGTCGGCGCTCCGGTGTCGGCGCTGCGCACGAGGGCCAGCAGGTTCCCCTCGCCCGGGCCGAAGAACTGCTGGAAGATCGGCTGGGCCCAGCAGATCAACCCGGTGACCAGCCCCACGGTCCCCCAGCGCCGGACTTGCGGACGCCGCTGCGGCCACCAGGCCGGGTCGCGGCGACGCTGCACCAGCAGCCGGACCAGACCTACGGCCAGCACGAACCCGACCAGCCCGGCCACCAGCACCGCGAACGACAGGTGGACCTGGGCCACGTAGCTTCCGGCCACCACCAGCACCGGCAGGGCCACCAGGTCGCCGGCCACGACACACCACACCGCCACCAGGAGCAGCCCGAAGGCCAGCAATGGCGAGTAGGTGGCCCAGGGGTCGAAGAGGATCTCCGAGCCCATCGACCACACCAGCAACGCGGTCGCCGCCATGGCGACGGTGGCCAGGGCTGGACCCAGCAGTCGGCGCAGCAGCCAGGCGATTCCGACGATCGCCAAAACGTTGACCAGGGCGATGGCGATCGCGGTGCCGGGCCCCCGTCCGAACAGCCGGATCGGAACCGCCAGCACGTCGTACTGGAGGGCGCCGGGTTGGTAGATGTGCCGGCCCACCTGGTCGGAGGCCGACGCCGGCGGTCCGATCAGCGGCGGGTGGGCCGACAGCACGTTCCAGGCCCGGATCGGCAGGTAGCCGGTGTCCTGGGTCGGTAGCCAGTCCCGGTGCACCGCTCTCGCCGTGGCCCACACGACCGGTACGACCGCGGCCAGCGTGGCTATGAAGAATGACCACGACCGCTCAGCTGGGAGCGCGGCCGCATTCGGCGCGGCCGCAGGTGACTCGGCCGGACCCGCGGGATCGGACGGCTCCGACAGGGCCGCCGCCTCTGTCACTTGCCCGTCCATGGTCGCCTCCTGAGGACCCGAGCGGAGAAAGATAGCTTTGTCTCCCTATGGTGACGACCCACCACCTCTCCCAAGCTGCATACGACCGGCTCAAGACCGAGCACGACGACCTCACCACCCGCGGGCGGGTCGAGATCGCCCGCAAGATCGAGACCGCACGGGAGCTGGGGGATCTCTCCGAGAACGGCGACTACCACGCCGCCAAGGAGGAGCAGGGCAAGATGGAGGGCCGCATCCGCCAGCTGGCCTCCATGCTGGAGAACGTCGAGATCGTGGAGGCGGTGGACAGCACCGAGGTGGTGTCCCACGGATCGGTCGTCGACATTCGCTACGCCGGCGACGACGAGGTGGAGCGGTACCTGATCGGCTCCATCGAGGAACGCCACGACGACCTCGACGTGATCAGCCCCTCGTCCCCGCTCGGCGCGGCGTTGATCGGCGCCGCCCCCGGCGACGACGTCAGCTTCGTCGCCCCCACCGGCGCCGAGCTCACGGTCTCCGTCGTCGCGGTCTCCTGACGGAGGGGGCTCCTCGCCGAAATTGAGATGTCAGCGGCCAAACGAGCTGGCCCGGAACGGTCTTTGTGGCTCAACCCGATGCCGGGAACACGTTGGGTCGTCGGGGACCGGCGTCCGGGAGCTCTTTGAACGTTTTTGGTTGGTAGGCAACCAAAAACGTTCAAAGAGCGATGGAAGACCGACAGATCACCCACGGATAGGTCACAAGAGCCTCAATTTCGCCGCCCTACGGCGGCGGTCCCGGCGCCCGGATGAGGATCAGCTCGCTGTCGGGCGGCTCGCCCGGACGCGGCGGACCCGATCGACCCAGCAGCTCCACCATGCCCAGGGCGATCGCGGCTCCGGTGAGCCCGTTCAGGTCGCTGGCGGGCAGCACGTTGTAGCGGTCGTGGCTGCCGGCCCGGGGGTCGCTGTGGTCGACCCAGGGGATGCCGGCGCGGTCCAACACCACCGGGAGACCCAGGTCGTCGGGGTTGAACATGACCGTGGTGTTGACGACGACCAGGTCCTCCTGGCCGGCGTTCTCCACGATCGTGGAGCGCAGCCGCAGCAGTGCAGCTGAGGACACCTGCTCCGGGCGTGACCCCAGCGACCCGCTGAACAGCGCGGCGTAGATCGGCACCGCAATGGTGATCACGGCCACCGCTCCGGCGGCGATGGGCCCGGGTTGGAACTGGCGCCAACGGATCGGACCGTCGATCCAGGCGAAGCGGCGGGCCAGCGCCCCCACGACCGCCCACCCCAAGGCCACCCACAGCAGCATGACCACGGTGATGGCCCAGCGGAACGGCCAGAAGACCGCTATGCCGCGGGCGCTCAACAGGTCGGTCCACACCGAGACGACCCCGACCCCGGCGAGCACGAGCGCGGCCGTCACCGCCCGCCGGTCGGCGTCCCCGGGCCGTCCGAGCCGGATCACGGCCCAGGTCACGACGATGATGGCCGGAATCCACAGCAGGCTGAGCACCTCGCCCCGCCCCATCAGCGGATAGCCGGCGAAGACCAACGGACGGAAGCGGCCCAGCCACAGCCCGAACGGCTCGAGCAGCCAGGCCCCGGCGTTGAGGACCCGATCGATGGGCAGCCGGCCATCAGTGTTGCCGCCGCCCATTCCCCCGGCCGCGGCCTGCTCGTCCCCCAACGACCAGCGGATCAGGGTGCCCATGTTCCCGGTCCCGTTGACCTGGTCGATCAGCGTCGGCAACCACAACACCGCGACCACACCGGCCGAGACGAGGGTCGGGCGCCATTTGATCCGGGACTTCAGGCCGGCCCAGCCCTTCGGCGCATCGGCGTCGGCGTCGGCGGATTCCACTTCCACCCGCTCCAGGCGCAGACGACGACCCCGCAGGATCATCGCCGCCGCGCCGGTGAGGACCACCGGTTGCAGGAACCCGACGTGGGCCTGCACCACGAACGAGGCCACCGCCAGCGCCGCGGGCATCGGCCAACGGCTCCGGTTGCCTCGGGCGACTTCCAGGCACAACGCCAGGTACAGGGCGAACGGCAGGATGGGCAGCGTCGGGTTCCAGGGATCGCTGAGCTGGCGGATGCCCATCCCCTTCTCCACCAAGGCCAGGCCCAGCAGCGCCATCAACGCCCGGGACCGGGTCTGCCGCATCATCACCGCGGTGAAGCCGACGACCGCCAGGCCGTTGACCGCAGCAGCCGCGAACAGGATTCCCCGATCAGAGGGCACCAGTCGATAGAACCCGGCCAGCAGGTAGAACGGCAGCGGTCCCGGATGCTTCCAGCCGAACCGCGACCAGGCCCCGATCAGCGGGGTGTCGCCGCCGCCGACCCGGCGGACCTCCAGCTCGATCAGCGCCCAGTCGTTGGTGGGCACGTACTGGGTGCGCAGGGCCGACAGCGCGGCGGCGATGACGGGCAGGACCACCAGCGTGGCTGCGATGAGCACGAACGGGTCGCGCCACACCCGGACAGTGGGGGCGTCGGCGCCGGCTGTGGCCGCATCGTCGGCCGGCGGCGCGTCGGATCCATCAACCTCGGTCACGCGGGAGTTGTCGACCGCGACCACTCCATCCCCCTCTTGTCCCCAGCGCTCGCCTCAGCGCCCCAGCGGGCCTCTGTCACTTCTGAGAGTAACTCGCATTTTACACGCGCATTGAAATTATGTCGGGAGGGCGTTCCTCCCGACCCACGACGAACGAGTTATCCCCGGGGTTCCCGAGCGGGCCATCTCCTATCCTGGACTGCGGTCACGAGCGACCCATCCGACCACCCCGCCGCCGCCCCAAGTGGTCTCGGCGTCGCCGAGCCGTGTTCAATCAACAACGTCGCGTCATCGCAGGAGCCGGCCAGATGTCCCAACCACGCACCCTGAGTCAGAAGATCTGGGACCGTCACGTGGTCCACCGGGCCGAGGGCGAGCCGGACCTCCTGTACATCGACCTGCACCTGGTGCACGAGGTGACCTCGCCCCAGGCCTTCGACGGGCTGCGGATCTCGGGGCGCGGCGTGCGCCGGCCCGATCTCACCGTGGCCACCATGGACCACAACGTCCCCACCACCGACGTCGATCAGCCCATTGCCGATCCGGTCTCGGCCACGCAGATGAAGGTCCTCGAGCGGAACTGCGAGGAGTTCGGGATCACCTGCTACCCCATGGGCGACCCCGGCCAGGGCATCGTCCACGTGATCGGACCGGAGCAGGGCCTCACCCAGCCGGGCATGACCATCGTGTGCGGCGACAGCCACACCTCGACCCACGGGGCCTTCGGGGCCCTGGCCTTCGGCATCGGCACCAGCGAGGTCGAGCACGTGTTGGCCACCCAGACCCTGCCCCAGCAGGTGCCGGGGACGATGGCGGTCACCGTCGACGGCGAGCTGCCTCCCGGGTCCACGGCCAAGGACGTGATCCTGGCCATCATCGGCCGCATCGGCACCGGCGGCGGCATCGGCTCGATCATCGAGTACCGGGGCTCGGCCATCCGGGCCCTGTCGATGGAGGGCCGGATGACCGTGTGCAACATGTCCATCGAGGCCGGGGCCAAGGCCGGGCTCATCGCCCCCGACGACGTCACCTTCGCCTACCTCGAGGGCCGGACCCATGCGCCTTCGGGCGCCCTCTGGGAGCAGGCGCTGGAGCAGTGGCGCAGCCTGACGTCCGATGAGGGCGCAGCGTTCGACAAGGAAGTGGTGCTGGACGCGGCGGCGATCGTGCCCCACGTGTCGTGGGGCACCAACCCGGGCCAGGTGGTGCCGCTCAGCGGCGCCATCCCCGAGCCGGAGAGCTTCGCCGACCCGTCCGACCGCGACGCGGCCCGGCGGGCGCTGGAGTACATGGACCTCAAGCCCGGCACCGTGGTCCGGGACATCTCGGTGGACACGGTGTTCATCGGCTCGTGCACGAACAGCCGCATCGAGGACCTGCGTTCGGCCGCGTCGGTCGTCGCGGGCCGTCGGGTGGCCGACGGGATGCGGGCGCTGGTGGTTCCCGGGTCCCACGCGGTCAAGGCCCAGGCCGAGGCCGAGGGGTTGGACCGGGTGTTCGTCGCCGCCGGCTTCGAGTGGCGGGAACCGGGCTGCTCGATGTGCCTGGCCATGAACCCGGACAAGCTCGCCCCCGGCGAGCGCTGCGCCTCGACCAGCAACCGCAACTTCGAGGGCCGGCAGGGACGGGGTGGCCGCACCCACCTGGTCTCCCCCGCCGTCGCCGCTGCCACCGCCGTCGCCGGCACCTTCGCCGCCCCCACCGATCTGTAACCCAGCGAAATTGAGATGTCAGCGGTTGCACAGCAACCGTCCTCATCTCAATTTCGGGAAGGAATCTCCTCCGTGAAACCCGTCCGTGTGGTGCAAGGCACCGCTGTTCCCCTCGATCGGTCGGACGTCGACACCGATCAGATCATCCCGGCCCACTGGCTCAAGCGGGTCGAGCGCACCGGCTTCGGCCGGGGGCTGTTCTCCACCTGGCGGGACGACCGCGACTTCGTCCTCAACGACGAGCGCTATGCCGGCGCCAAGGTGCTGGTGGCCGGACCCAACTTCGGCACCGGCTCCTCCCGGGAACACGCCGTGTGGGCGATCATGGACTACGGCTTCGAGGCCGTCGTCAGCCCCCGGTTCGGGGACATCTTCCGCAACAACTCGATGAAGAACGGTCTGGTGCCGGTCCTGGTCCCGCCCGAGGTGGGCGAAGCGCTGCTCCGGGCCATCGAGGCCGACCCCACCACTGAGATCACCGTCGACGTGGACCGCCGTACCCTCGCGGCCCCGTCCGCCGGCATCGAGTGCGAGTTCCCCCTGGACGACTCCACCCGCGAGCGCTTCCTCGAGGGCCTGGACGACATAGCCATAAGCCTCCGCTACGAGCCCGAAATCACCACCTACGAATCCACCCGCCCCCCGTTCCTCCCGACGGCCACCGCCTGAACCGAGGTCTAACCGAGGGAGACCGAGAGGGGCCGGCGGGAGCTCAGGGGCTGGCGAAGGGTGACCTTGGTGCCCGCGCCGTTGCTGGTGACCTCGACATCGTCGATGAGCGCGCACATGAGGGCCAGGCCCCGTCGGGAGATCTCATGGGGTTCCGGCATCTCGAACTCCTCCGGAACTTTGAAGCCGCCGCCGGCGTCGGTGACCGCGATGGTGCACATCTCCTCGTCGATGTCGACGGTGACCACATAGCTGGCGCACTCGGAGTGGTTCACCGCGTTGTTGCACGCTTCGGCGGTCGCGAGCACCAGACGATCGATGATGTCCTGGTCAATGCCCTGATGACGGAGCTCCAAGCCGAGACGCTGGCGCACCTTGGGCACGGTTTCGGCTCGGCACCGAAAGGTCAGCGTCACACCACGTCCCATTGGCATCGCCGTACCCCCCGCTCAGGTCGACAAACCCTCACACAGTGTGGTGTTCGCACTACCACCTGGACCGATGAACCCTGCCCTCGGACCTCAGCAGCCGTAGAGTCGTCCCAGAAGTCCGAACCCGAGACCCCGACCCCCCGAGAGGCGTAATGGACGCAGAGTACGCCGTCCAGTTGATAGTCCCAGCTCAACCCGTGTCCGCCCGGCTGGCCCGCCTGGTCGCGGCGGGTGTCGCGGCCGACGCCAACTTCACCATCGACGACACCGAAGACCTGCGCGTCGCGGTCAGCGAGCTGGTTGCGCTGCTGGTCGAGGGGGCCGAAGACCCCGACGAGCAGATCACCCTGACCTACCGCCGCGGCGAGGACGAGGTCGAGGTGAGCGGCCAGCGACCCCTTCCCACCAACTCGGCCGACCCGGCCAACCACGACGGCGCCGTGCCCGATGACCTGGCGTTGGAGATCCTTCGTGTCGTCGTCGACGACCACCAGTTCGAGCACGACGCGTCCGGGCGCCGCTTCCGGCTCGTGAAGAGGGCACGCGCAAACGCATGAGCAACACCCAGCGCTGGGACGACGCTGACGTCGATCAGCTCTTCCTCGACTACCGGCGAACCGGTGAGCGATCCATGCGCAACCGCCTGGTCGAGGCGCACCGCGGGCTGGCGGCATCCATCGCACACGACTACCGCGACCGCGGGGTCGAACTGGACGACCTGGTCCAGATCGCCATGCTGGGAACCCTCAAGGCGGTGGAGCGCTATGAGCCCGAGCGGGGCATTCCGTTTTCCTCCTTCGCCAGCCGCACGATCAATGGGGAGATCAAGCGCTACTTCCGAGACCGCACGTGGGCCGTTCGTCCACCCCGCAGCGCGCAGGAACGCCACCTCGACCTGCGCCGCACGTCCGCGGCACTGACCACCAGGCTGGGCCGCTCCCCCAAGGTCAGCGAGCTGGCCGAGGAGCTGGGCATCACGACCGACGAGGTGTTGGAGGCCCAGGAGGCCGGAGCGGCGTACCGGGCAACCAGCCTCGACGCCCGCCGACCGGGCGACGAAGAGGGCCTGACCCTGGGCGACCGCCTCCCCAGCGAGGAAGCCGCCAGCCGACCAGCCGAAGTCCGAGTCCTGGTAGGCCAACTGCTGGACAGCCTCCCACCCCGTGAAGCCGAGATCCTCCGCCTCCGCTTCTACGACGAACTGACCCAGACCGAGATCGCGGAACGCATAGGCATCAGCCAAATGCACGTCTCCCGCCTGATCCGTAGGTGCCTCTTGGACCTCCGCGAGGCCCTAGATCGGTAAGAGAGGCAAGGGAAACGAGGCGCCCAAGCCAGCCCCTGAAGGGGCTGGCTTCGTCCAGTGTGTTCCCGGCGATGCCCGGGCGGTCAAGGCCACGGCTCGCCGGCCCGATCGCTCCGCTCCGTGCCGCCAACCCGGACCTTGACCGCCCTCGGTGGTCTCGTGGCGGTGTAGCCGAGGCGATAGTGCCCATCTTGGTGAGCTTGAGGCGATAGTGGCCGTATCCGGGCACTATCGCCTCGGCCTCTCGATCGTGGGCACTATCGCCTCGCCATGGGGACCGGCCAGCCCCGCCGGGGCTGGCCTACAAGCCTCGTTGCCCCCACCCTGACATCATGGAAGCCATGGCCATGGGGGTGCGGCTGACGGAGTTGACCTCGTGTGGGGGGTGTGCGGCCAAGTGGGGGGCCGCGCTGCTCGGGGATCTGGTGGAGGCCGCTCGGACGGCCGGGGATGGCGCCCTGCTGGTGGGGTTGGCGCCGTCCGACGATGCTGCGGTGGTCCAGGTGGCCAACGGGGTGGCCCTGGTGTCGACCACCGACTTCTTCCCGCCACTGGTCGACGACCCGGCGGACTTCGGTGCCATCGCCGCCGCCAACGCCTGCAGCGACGTCTTCGCCATGGGCGGCGACGTGATCCTCGCCCTCAACGTCGCGGCGTTCCCTGAGACCCTCCCGACCGATGTCATCCAGGCCATATTCCGAGCCGCGGCCGAGGTGGTGGCCGCGGCGGGCGGCGTTGTGGCCGGCGGACACACGATCCGCTCGCCCGAGCCGATCTTCGGCCTGGCTGTCCAGGGCGTGGTGGTGCCGGGCCGACAGTTCACCAAGGGCGGAGCCCGTCCCGGCGACATGCTGGTGCTGTCCAAGCCCCTGGGCACCGGTCTGGCCTTGGCCTCCGGCGACCCGGACACGATCGGCGCCGCCATCGCCATCATGCGCCAACTCAACCGGTCGGCCGCAGCGAGGCTCCGCGACCACCACGACTCGGTCCATGCGGTGACCGACGTGACCGGGTTCGGTCTGCTCGGCCATGGCTGGGAGATGGCCGACCGCTCGGACGCCCACCTGGTCTTCGACTGGCCGTCGTTGCCGCTCATCGACGGGGTCCGGGCGGTGGCGGAAGCCGGAGTCCGGACCGGTGGCGACGCCCGCAACCGCGAATACGTGCAGGACCACGTCGTCCTCGACGCCGGAGACACGGCCGCCGCCGTCGGATTCGATCCTCAGACGTCGGGCGGACTCCTGGCCGCCGTCGACACCGCGCTGGCCGACCAGCTCTCGGCCGATGGCTTCGTGACCGTGGGCCAGGTCATAGCCGGACCGGCCACGGTGACCTTGCGTTGAACGATCGGCGCCCACCGTCGGTCGACGCGCTGGCCCGGACCCTGGCCGACTCCGGACTCCCTCATCCCCTGCTGGTCGACGCGGCGCGCTCGGCCATCGCCCAGGGCGACCCGGCCAGAGCATCTGACCAGGTCGAGAAGCTTCGGGCGGGACTGCTCCAGCCGGTGATCAACGGCACCGGGGTGCTGCTCCACACCAACCTCGGCCGCGCGCCCTTGGAGGTCAGCCAACCGGCCAGCTACGTGAACCTCGAGCTGAGCCTGGCTACGGGCCGTCGCAGCTCCCGGCAAGAACATGCCGGCGGCTTGCTGGCCCGGGCGTGCGGAGCCGAAGCCGCTCTCGTGGTGAACAACGGCGCCGCCGCGGTCCTCCTGATGCTGGCGGCCCTTGCCGCCAACCGCAGGGTGGTGGTGTCGCGGGGCGAGCTGGTCGAGATCGGGGGCGGGTTCCGGGTCCCGGAGATCATGGCGCTGTCCGGCGCCGAGCTGACCGAGGTCGGGACCACCAACCGCACCCGGCTGGACGACTATCGCACCGCCGCCCCGGACGCGGCCCTGCTGCTCAAGGTGCACGCGTCGAACTATCGGATCGAGGGTTTCGCCAGCTCGGTCGAAGTCCGTGAGCTGGCCGACGTCGGTCCGCCGGTGGTGGTCGACCTGGGCTCGGGGCTACTCGACTCGGCCTGCCCGTGGCTCCCGGAGGGTCCCCCGGCCTGGCTGGCCTCGGAACCCGCGGTGCGTCAGACCCTGCAGGCCGGCGCCGCGCTGGTGACGTTCTCGGGCGACAAGCTGCTCGGAGGGCCCCAAGCCGGTGTGTTGGCGGGCCATGCCGACCTGGTCGCCGCCTGCGCCCGGCATCCGCTGTATCGGGTGGCCCGGCCGGGAACGCTGATCCTGGCCGCCCTCCAAGAAGTCGCGCTGGCCTACCTGGACCGCGATGCCCACCGGCTGCCGTTCTGGGACATGGCCACCCAGCCGGGCGAGCGGTTGCGCCAACGGGCGGAGCAGATCGCGGCCGGCAACGGCCTGGCCACGGCAGTGGAGTGCGAGTCCATCGCCGGCGGCGGGGCCCTTCCCGGCGTCGAGATCCCCTCGTGGGGACTCCGCCTGGCCGGAGACCACACGGGCGCCCTCCGCCGAACCGCGCCCCGCCCGATCATCGCCCGGGTTCAACGGGACGAAACCGTGATCGACCTGCGCACCGTGTCCGAGCCCGACGACCCCGCCGTGACCGAGGCCCTAGCGGCCCTCCCTGCGTGATGCACGTGGTCGCCACGGCCGGGCACGTCGACCACGGCAAGTCGGCGCTGGTCCGGGCCCTGACCGGAACCGACCCCGATCGGTTCGTCGAGGAGCAGCAGCGCGGTTTGACCATCGACCTCGGCTTCGCCTGGATGACCCTCCCGGCGGCCGGTGCGGTCGAGTTCGTCGATGTCCCCGGTCACGTGCGGTTCATCTCCAACATGCTGGCCGGCGTGGCCGTCATCGAGGCCGGGCTGCTCTGCGTCGACGCCCGGGAGGGGTGGCGGGCCCAGACCGAGGAGCACCTGCGGATCCTGGATCTCATCGGCCTGCCCGCCGGGCTGATCGCCCTGACCAAGTCGGGGCTGGTCGACCACGAGCGCCTCGCCGCGGCACAAGCCGAAGTCGAACACCGGCTCGCGGGCACCGTGCTGGACGGGGCGCCGATCGT
Organism: Acidimicrobiales bacterium; assembly: GCA_036505485.1. Taxonomy (GTDB): domain Bacteria; phylum Actinomycetota; class Acidimicrobiia; order Acidimicrobiales; family VFJN01; genus DASXTK01. The sequence goes on along the minus strand of DASXTK010000369.1, from coordinate 6,837 downwards.
GGCCTGCGACTCGCTCGCGGGAATCGGGCTTGACGAGCTGCGGGACCAGCTCGATCGCATCCTTGCCGGCCACGCCTCGGCCCCGGACGACGGGCGGGCCCGGCTGTGGGTCGACCGTTCGTTCACCATCGGCGGAGCCGGCACCGTGGTCACCGGGGGCGTCGGCCACGGCGCGTTCGCCCCGAGTGACCAGGTGGAGACCATCGGGCCGGGAGGCCACCGATCGGCGCGGGTGCGGGGCATCCAGGCCCTCGGCCACCGGGTCGATCGGGCTCCGGCCGGCAGCCGGGCCGCGCTGAACCTCGCCGGCATCGACCGTCATGCGGTGCGCCGAGGCGATGCGGTGGTCCACCCTGACCAGTGGCGACCCAGCGGGCGGGTCGATGCGTCCCTCCAGGTGCTGGATTCGGTGGACCACGACGTCACGGGGCGGGGCGCCTACCTGGCCTACGTCGGCACCGGGGAGCATGCGGTGCGGCTCCGGGTGCTGGACGGGTCGGCGCTCGGACCAGGGTCCACCGGCGTCGTCCGCCTCACCTTCGGTCGCCAGCTACCGCTCGTTGCCGGCGACCGCTATGTGCTGCGGGACACCGGCCGAGGCGAGGTCATCGGCGGCGGTGCCGTCATCGACGTCGCCCCCACCCGCCGACGGACCGGCCTGGCGCGCCCCGAGCACGACTGGGTGGCCGCGACCGAGCTGGAGCAGCGGTTGGGAATCCACGTCGAGCCCACGCTCGAGGGCTGGGTCGTATCCCCGAGCACGCTGCGAACCGCGAAGGACGCGCTGCTGAGCGGGATCGACCAGGCCCGGCCGATCGGCCTTGACGTCGCCCTCCTGGATGAACGCCGGCGGGCGGTGGTGCGGTTGCTCGAGCGGGAGCAGCAGGCCGAGATCACCGCCGGCTACGCGGTGGCGCCGTCGTGGCGGGACGAGTTGGCCGGCCATCCCTTCGTGGTGCTGCTGGAACAGGACCTGTTCTCGCCGCCCGCTCCGACCATGGGGAACGTGTCGCCCGAGGTGCTCCGAGCCCTGATTCGCCGTCAGCTGGTAGTGGTCAAGGACGGGATCTACTTCGCCGGCAAGGTCAGGTCGGCCGCGGCCAAGATCCTGGCCGAGCTGGCAAAGGAGCGACCCGACGGCTTCACGGTCAGCGACGCCCGCCAGGCCCTAGGCACCACCCGCCGCTGGGCCGTCCCGCTACTGGAGGTGTTGGACGAGTCCGGCATCACCATCCGCCATGGCGATCGCCGCCACCTCCGCACCCCCTGACCACAAACCGTTCTGTGACCTGTCACAGAACGGATGGGGCTAACCGACCACCCGGTCGGGGCGGGTGTAGATGTTCATCGACGGGCCGCGGAGGAAGCCGACCACCGTCATGCCGGCCGACTCGGCCAGCTCCACGGCCAGGCTCGACGGGGCCGACACCGCCGCCACCATGGGGAACCCCGCGATCAGCGCCTTCTGGGCGATCTCGAAGGCGATGCGGCCCGACACCATGAGGACGTGACCGGTGAGCGGCAGCCGGCGCTGCGTCGCAGCCCAGCCGATCACCTTGTCGACCGCGTTGTGTCGGCCCACGTCCTCCCGCAGGCAAACCAGCTCACCCTCGACGGTGAACACCCCGGCGGCGTGCAGTCCGCCCGTACGGTCGAACACCCGCTGCGCCCGCCGCAGCGTGTCGGGGAAGCCGGCCAGGACGTCCGGCGCCACCCGAAGGCCGTCGTCGGACACGTCGGGCACCCGCTTGCGCACCGCCTCGATGCTCGCGGTCCCGCACAGCCCACAGGACGAGGTGGTGTACACGTTCCGCCGTAGCGACTCGTCGACCGGCGTGCGATCGACCAGACCCACGTCGACCACGTTGTACTCCTGGACCTCGTCGCCCACGCAGTAGCGGATGGCCGACACCTCGCCGGGGTCGCCCACGATCCCCTCGGTCAGGCAGAAGCCCAGGGCCAGCTCGAAGTCGTTGCCCGGCGTGCGCATGGTCACCGACACCGCGGCGCCGTTGACCCGCAGCTCCATGGGCTCCTCGCCGGCCAACGCATCCGGGCGCCGGGTGACGGTTCCGTCCCGGACCACCACGACAGTGCGACGGTCGACCAGCCGGCGAGCCATGGTTCCCCCTACCCCGGGCTCGTGACCCGGAGCTGCGGGCGGCGGATCCGCGCCTGCGGGAGTTGGAGGAGCCGGGTGGCGATGTCGCCCATGGTCCGGCTGGCATCGCCGTCGGGGTCCCGGACCACCACCGGCTCGCCCTGATCCGCCCCCTCTCGCACCGACGGGACCAGCGCCACCTGACCCAGCAGCGGAACGTCGAGCTCACGGGCCAGCAGCTCGCCCCCACCGGCCCCGAACAGCTCGTAGCGCTCGCCGTCGTTGGCGGTGAACCAGCTCATGTTCTCCACCACGCCGACCACCCGCAGCTTCACCTCCCGCGCCATGTACGCGGCCCGCTGCGCCACCCGCTGGGCCGCGGGCTGGGGCGTGGTCACGATCACGACCTCGGCGTCGGGCAGCAGCCGGGCCAGGCTCAGCGACACATCTCCGGTTCCGGGCGGCATGTCCACCACCAGCACGTCGGGCCCGTCCCAGAACACGTCGGTCAGGAACTGCTCCAGCATCTTGTGCAGCATCGGCCCCCGCCAGATCACCGGTGCGCTCTCCTCGGTGAACATGCCCACCGACACCACGCGCACCCCGTGGGCCTCCACCGGAACCAGTAGCCCGTCGATGATCACGGGCGCCCGGCGGATCCCCATCATGCGCGGGATCGAGAACCCCCACACGTCGGCGTCCAGCAGAGCCACCCGAGCGCCCTGCCCCGCCATGGCCGTGGCCACGTTGGTGGAGATGGCCGACTTGCCCACGCCTCCTTTCCCCGAGGCGACCACGTAGATCCGGGTCCGGTCGAACCCTGCGCCCTCGGGACCCTGCAGGTGACGCCGTAGCCGGGCGCGATCCTGGTCGTTCAGCGCGGTGATGTCGACGACGACCTCGTCGACGCCCAGTGCCTCCACCGCGTCCACGACGTCCTGGCGGATGCGTTCGGCCTGCGGATGACCGGCGACCACCAGCGCCAGCGAGACCTGCACCCGACCGGGACGCACCACCACGCCCGGCCCATGGCCCAGGTCGCTGAGCGGCCGTCCCAGCTCGGGATCGACGACCGATCCGACGACGGCCAGCACCTGCGCTTCGGTCGGGGCGGCTTGCGTGGCGGGGCCTCCCTCCGGCTCTCGTTCGGGTCCCCGCATCGTAAGCCGGACAAAGCTTTACAGGGCGTTTACCATCGCAAACAGCGCCGGATTTGGGGGCGTGGTGGAGCGCCCAAGCGATTGAGGGGGACCTCGAATGCACCAGGTGACTCGCCGTCAGTTCCTCCAGGGGTCGGTCGGAGGGGCCGGAACGCTGGGGCTCGCGTCCTTCGGCTTCGACGCGGCTGCGGAGGCCGCCGTCGACGAGGTCCGTGACCTGAAGATCGAGAACGCCACCGAGACCCGCACGGTGTGTCCCTACTGCGCGGTCGGGTGCTCGATGATCGCCTACACGATCGGCGGCAAGGCGCTGAACACCGAACCGGTGCTGATCCACATCGAGGGCGACCCCGACAGCCCCATCAACGGCGGCACGCTCTGCCCAAAAGGCGCCTCGACCCTGCAGCTGGCGGTGAACCAGAAGCGACCCGAGCATCCGATGTATCGGCGAGCCGGGGGTTCCAAATGGGAACGGATCGACTGGGACGACGCCCTGGACAAGATGGCGCACTGGGTGAAGGACGCCCGGGACGACCACTTCACGGTGACCGACCCGATGGGCAACACGGTCAACCGCCAGACCGGCTTCGCCTTCCTCGGCGGCGCCACCATCTCCAACGAAGAGGGCTACCTGACCACCAAGCTGATGCGGGGGTTGGGCACCGTCTACCTGGAGCAGCAAGCCCGGGTCTGACATGGTCCCACGGTGGCCAGTTTGGCCGCCTCCTTCGGCCGAGGGGCCATGACCAATCACTGGCGCGACTTCAAGAACAGTGACGTCATCCTGGTCATCGGGGCCAACCCGGCAGAGAACCACCCGTGCGGCTGGAAGTGGGCCCATGTCGGCCGGGACGAGCGGGGCACCCGGATCATCCACGTCGACCCCCGGTTCACCCGCACGTCGGCCATCGCCGATGTGTTCCTCCCCATCCGGGCCGGAACCGACATCGCCTTCTTCGCCGGGCTGATCAACTACGTGCTCGAGAACGAGCTGTTCCAGCGGGACTACGTGACCCTGCACACCAACGCCTCGTTCATCGTGGGCGACGGGTTCACGTTCGAGGAGGGGCTGTTCTCCGGCTACGACGAGGCCGCCCGGACGTACACCACGACCACCTGGGATTACGCCCGCGAGGCCCCTGGCGGCTTCGCCCAGGTCGATCCCACCCTCGAACATCCCCGCTGCGTCTTCCAGCTGATGAAGGCCCACTTCGCCCGGTACACGCCCGAGGTCGTCTCCCAGGTCACCGGCATCCCCGAGGACAAGTTCGTGGAGGTGGCCAAGGAGTTCGGAGCCACCGGCGCCGCGGACAAGTCCGGCAGCATCGTCTACGCCGTCGGACTGACCCACCACACCGGAGGGGTGCAGATCATCCGGGGCCTCGGGATGCTGCAGATGCTGCTCGGCAACGTCGGCATCCCGGGCGGAGGCGTCAACGCCGAACGGGGGCACGCCAACATCCAGGGGAACACCGACAACGCCATCTCCTGGGAGATCCTGCCCGGCTACCTGGGCATCCCCCGACCGGGGATGGAGACGATGGCCACCTACCTCGAACGGGTACCGGCCAAGCAGCTGCGCCCCAACTCCATCAACTTCTTCGGCACCAATTACAAGAAGTTCCTCGTCAGCCAGTTGAAGGCGTTCTTCGGTGCCGCGGCCACGCCGGACAACGACTTCGCCTACTCCTGGCTGCCCAAGCCGGAGAAGAACTCCTCGTGGCTGACCATCCACGACGAGGCCCGGGCCGGACGGCTCGACGGCATCATCTACGGCGGGTTCACCGGGGTGACGGTCGGTCCGGACTCCAAGCGGATGGCCGAGTCGATCGGCAAGCTCAAGTGGCTGGTGATCATGGACCCGCTGCCCACGGCGGCTTCGGAGTTCTGGCACGCCCCCGGAGTCGACCCCGAGGACATCCAGACCGAGGCGCTGTTCCTCCCGGCCACCCACTGGATCGAGAAGTCCGGCTCCTTCACCAACTCCGGTCGCTGGGCCCAGTGGAAGCACAAGGTCCTGCGGGCGTCGGGTCAGTCCCGGGACGACAACTGGATCCTCGGGAACCTCTACCAACGGGTGCGGACGCTGTACGAGGAGGAGGGCGGAGCCTTCCCGGACCCGGTGCTCGGGCTGGACTGGCCTTACGCCAACCCCACCAACCCCGGGCTGGAGGAACTGGCGCAGGAGGTCAACGGCTCCGACCTCACCACCGGACTGCAGGTGTCGACGTTCACGGCCTTGCGCGACGACGGCACGACCTCGTCCGGCGACTGGATCTATGCCGGCTCTTGGACCGAGAGCGGCAACCAGATGGACCGCCGCGGCACCGACGATCCCACCGGGCTGGGCTACTTCCACAACTGGGCCTGGTCGTGGCCGCTCAACCGGCGGATCCTCTACAACCGGGCGTCGGCCGACGCCAACGGTCTGCCCTGGGATCCCACTCGACCCGGCATCCAGTGGAACGGCTCAGCGTGGGTGGGCGACGTTCCCGACATCACCGCAACCTCGTCGCCGGCCGACGGGAAGGGAGCGTTCATCATGACCGGCGAGGGGGTGGCCCGGCTGTTCGCTCCCGGGGCCCTCACCACCGACGGGCCGTTCCCCGAGCACTACGAGCAGACCGAGTCCCCCATCGACAACCTCCTCTCGCCGGTCCGCCGGAACCCGGCGGCGTTCTTGTACGAGGACGCGCCGGCGAGCTTCGCCGAGGACGACGCCGAGTTCCCGTACGTGGCCACGACCTATCGGGTGACCGAGCACGAGCACTACGTCACCCAGAACGTGCCCTACCTGGTGGAAGCCATGCCCGACTTCTTCGTGGAGCTGCCGGAGGAGCTGGCCGAACGCAAGGGCATCGCCAATGGCGGCCGGGTCCGGGTCATCTCCAAGCGAGGCGAGGTGGAGGGAGTGGCCATGGTGACCAAGCGGATGCGGCCGCTGAAGATCGGCGACGGCAAGGTCGTGTACCAGGTCGGCATCCCGGTCCACTGGCACTACGCCGGGGGCAAGGGTGAAGGGGAGCGCGCTCCGATGATGGCCAACCTGCTGACGCCCTACATCGGCGACGCCAACGTCCGCACGCCCGAATACAAGGGCTTCCTCGTGAACATCGAGAAGGCTTGAGGAGATGAGTGCCGTGACCACCGAGCTCGGATTGGCCATCCGCCGGAAGTCGGCCTCGCCGTCGTCGGGCACCAACATCCGCCGGGAGAGCGTCGAGGTGTCCAAGCTGGTCGACATCGACCTGTGCATCGGCTGCAAGGCCTGTGAGATCGCCTGCAAGGAGTGGAACGGCCTCGAGTCCGACGACACCTTCAACTTCGGCTGCTACCAGAGCCACGAGGACCTCACCGCCAACACCTGGGACCTCATGCGGTTCAAGGAGGTGGACCTCGACAACGGCGACCTGGCCTGGCTCATCCGCAAGGACAGCTGCCTGCACTGCGAAGAGCCGGGTTGCCTGCTGTCCTGCCCGGCGCCCGGGGCGATCATCCAGTACGAGAATGGGATCGTCGACTTCGACCAGACGAAGTGCATCGGCTGCCAGTACTGCATCGCCGGCTGCCCCTTCG
>DASXTK010000368.1:0-10268 GCA_036505485.1 Acidimicrobiales bacterium | reverse complement strand
GAGGCTCTTGTGACCTGTCCGTGGGTCGAGTTTCGCGGCTCGGTGACGCCATGGGCTGCTCTCGGTGGCTAAATGACGCTTCGAGGGAAGGGCGGCGGCCAAACGAGCTGGCCCCGAACGGTCTTTGTGGCTCAACCCGATACCGGGAACACGTTGCGTCGTCGGGGACCGGCGTCCGGGAGCTCTTTGAACGTTTTTGGTTGGTAGGCAACCAAAAACGTTCAAAGAGCGATGGAAGAAGCCGCTCCGCCACCATCCCTCGGAGCGTCGTGTCACCGGCGAAGCCCGCGCCCCACGTGAGCATCCAGCCGAACTCGACCGACAGATCACCCACGGACAGGTCACAAGAGCCTCAATTTCGGAGGCGGGAGTGGAGGAGGGCGGTTACGGCTTTGCCGTCGGCTTGGCCTTTCGTGGCTTTCATGACTTGGCCTACGAAGAAGCCGGTGAGCTTGCCTCGGGCTTTTTCGTCGCCTTCGACGAAGCGCTGCCACTGGTCGGGGGCGACGGCGATCACCTCGTCGAGGACCGCGCTCAGGGCATCGGCGCCCATGGCCTCGAAACCCCGGGCCTGAGCGATGGCGGCCGGATCGTCCCCGGACTCGACCATCTCGGCCAGCACCGCCTTGGCCTGGGTGGCGGTCAGTTCGCCGTCGGTCTCCATGGTGACCAGCGTGGCGAACCGGGCCGGGTCCAGGCCGGCGGCCCCCTGGACGGCCAGGTTGTGCTCGACATGGGTGAGGACCCGACCGGCGTCGGCGCCGGCGGTGATGGCCCCCACCGCCAGGTCGTCGAGCCCTCGGGCCACGGCGATGGCCACCCCACCCTCGCTCGGGGCGAGACCGGCGGTGTCGGCCAACCGGGCCCGCCGCTCGGCCGGCAGCAGGGGCATGTCCCGATCGACCCGGGCGATCCAGGCATCGTCGGGGTCGAGCGGAACGAGGTCGGGCTCGGGGAAGTAGCGGTAGTCCTCGGCCTCCTCCTTGACCCGCAGGGTGGAGGTCCGGCCCTCGCCGTCGTCCCAGTGGCGGGTCTCCTGGCGCACCTTCTCGCCCGCCTCCAGCATCTCGATCTGCCGCCGGGCCTCGTAGTCGATGGCCCGCCCCAGGGATCGCAGCGAGTTCAGGTTCTTGATCTCACAGCGGGTCCCGAACGGCGAGTCGGGGTGGTGCACCGAGACGTTGGCGTCGATGCGCATCGACCCCTCCTCCATCTTGGCGTCGGAGGCCTCGGTGGCCAGCAGCACGGCCCGCAGCTCGTCGGCGTAGGCGCGGGCGTCGTCGGCCGAGCGCATGTCCGGATGGGAGACGATCTCCAGCAGCGGAACGCCGGAGCGGTTGTAGTCGACGAGGCTGTAGTCAGCGTCGTGGATCCGTCCACCACCCCCGCCGCTGACCCGCACATGGGTGGACTTGCCGGTGTCCTCCTCGAGATGGGCCCGGACGATGCCGACCCGCTGGCCCGAGGGCAGGTCCAGCCAGCCGCCATCGTTGATGGGAAGGTCGTACTGACTGATCTGGTAGTCCTTGGGCATGTCCGGATAGAAGTAGTTCTTCCGGGCGAAGATCGACCGTTGCACCGTGCAATGCAAGGCCCGGCCGAGCCGGATGGCCAGCTCCACCGCCTGCTCGTTGAGCACCGGGAGGGAACCGGGCAGCCCCAGGCACACCGGACAGATGTTGGTGTTGGGCTCGTCGCCGAAGCGGTTCGGGCAGCCGCAGAAGAGCTTGGTCGCGGTGGCCAGCTCGCAGTGCACCTCGAGCCCGACGACCGTTTCCCATTCGGAGGACATGATCGCCAGGTTACGTAGGTTCCGGCGTTGCTCAGCACGGGATACCGGACCGAGCAACGCCGGGTGACGATTACTCCGCCGTGTCCGCCTCGGGAGCGGTAGTCGCAGCCGGGACCTCGACGTGGCCGTTGGACTCGACCGCGGCCTCGTCGCCGCTCAGACCGCTGTTGCTCAGCAGCCCACGGGCCATCTTCAGACCGGTCGCGCCCTGGCTGAGCGCCTGGGCCAGGACCTCGGACAGGCCTTGGGCCCCGTTCAGGACGATCAGCTGATCGACCGCACCGAAGGGCTTGGCCGCAGCCTCCACGATCGCTGGCCACTGCTTGGCCAGCTCCTGGCCGATGACCGCGTCCTGGTTCTGGGCCAGGGCGTCGGCCCGGGCCTTGATGGAATCGGCTTCGGCCATACCGGCGGCTCGCACTGCGGTTGCGTCGGCCGCACCCTTGGCCTGGCGGGCATCGGCCTCGGCCTGACCCACGGCGCGGGTGGCCTCGGCCTCGGCTTCGGCCCTGACCTTGACGTGCTGGGCATCGGCGGCCGCCGCGACCTTCACCTCTTCGGCGTGGGCCTCGGCGGTCAGCTTCACCTTGTGGGCGTTGGCCGCAGCGTCCAGCTCGACCTCCTGGCGACGGGCCTCAGCGGCCGCCACTCGGGCGTCGCGCTCGGCCTTGGCCAGGGTGACCTGGTGGTACGCCTGGGCGTCGGCCGGCTTGCGCACGGTGGCCTGCAGCCGCTGCTCCTCGCGCTGGGCCTCCAGCTCGGCCACCTTGGTCTGCTGGACCACGACCTCCTGGTGGGCCTGGGCCTCGGACAACGGGCCGGCCTGCTGGGCCAACGCCGTCGCCTGGTCGACCTCAGCCTGGTAGCCGGCCTGCTTGATCGAGGTGTCGCGTCGAGCCAGGGCCTTCTGGGCCTCGGCGACCTGCTCGGCCTCGGTGGCCTCCCGGTCGGCACCGGCCTGGGCGATGCGGGCCTCGCGCTGGACGCTGGCCGTGTGCGGCGCGGCCAGGTTGCGGATGTAGCCCGACGGGTCCTCGATCTCCTGGATCTGCAGCGAATCGACGATCAGACCCAGCTTCTCCATCTCGACACCTGACGAGGCCCGGGTCAGCTCGGTGAGCTTCTCCCGGTCACGGATCATCTCCTCGACGGTCATGGAGCCGACGATGGCACGGAGGTGCCCGGCGAACACGTTGTGGACCCGGTGGTCCATCTGGGCCTGCTGGTCCAGGAAGCGTCGGGCCGAGTTGGCGATCGACGAGAAGTCGTCGCCGACCTTGTAGATGACCACCCCGCGGACCCCCAGCGGGATGCCCTGGTGGGTCACACACTCGATGCCCAGTTCGGCCTGGCGCAGGTCCAGCGACAGCCGCCGCACGGTCTGCACTCCCGGAACCACCAGGGTGCCTTTGCCGGTGACGATCCGGAACCCCAGGCTCTGCTCGGTGGTCGTGCCGGCCTTGTGCCGGAGACCCGAGATGATCAGCGCCTCGTTCGGCTCGGCCACCCGCCACATGGCCTTGAACAGCACAACAAGGAACAGAACACCGACGACCGCTGCGCCGATGATGACGTACGTGGTTTGGTTGTCCACCAGCCCTCTCTTCTGCCTCTATCCGCGGAGGAAACCGGTCGTCACATGGGCGTGACGACAACGGTGCGAGGCGGGAAGTACTCGATGACCACGACACGAGTGCCCGTCTGGATGGTGTCGTCGCCATCGCTGGCGTAGGCATGGAAGTGCTCCGTGCCACCGCGGATGGGAACCATCACCTCTCCCAGCTTGCCTGGGCCGATCGTTCCGGTGACCCGTCCGATCTTGCCCATCATCTCGTGGTCGGCCAACCCGCCTCCTTGCAGGTGAACGGTATCTGCTCACCCCCGTCAAACTGCTTGCGCGCGGCGTACATGAAGCCAGTGTTCTACTGCGGAGCAGCCAACTCCAAAGCAGCCGCGACCTGGAACATCGTGACCTCACCCAGGGCCGGAGCGAGTACCTGAACCCCGACCGGAAGGTCGTTGGCACCGATGCCGAAGGGAACCGAGATCGCCGGATGCCCCGCCAGGTTGGACGGGATGGTGCAGACGTCGTTGAGGTACATGGTCAAGGGGTCGGCGCTCTTGGCCCCGAGGGGGAACGCGGTGCACGGCGAGGTGGGCGACAGCAGCACGTCGCAGCGCTCGTAGGCCGCCGCGAAGTCCCGCAGGATCAACGTGCGCACCCGCTGGGCCTTGCCGTAGAAGGCGTCGTAGTAGCCGGCCGAAAGGGCGTAGGTGCCCAGCATGATGCGCCGCTTCACCTCGGGGCCCAGCCCGGCGGTGCGGGTGCGGTCGTACATCTCGCCGGTGGTCGCCCCGTCGACCCGCAGGCCGTAGCGGACACCGTCGTAGCGGGCCAGGTTGCTCGACGCCTCGGCCGGTGCGATCAAGTAGTACGCCGACAGCCCGAAGGTGGTGGCCGGAACCGACACCTCCTCGATGTGGGCGCCGGCCTTCTCCAGCGCCGCTGCAGCATCACGCACCCGGGCCGACACCTCGGGCTCGATGCCTTCGACGTCGGTGAGCTCGGTGACCAGCCCCACCCGCAGGCCGTCGACGCCGTCGTGCAGGTGCTCGAGCAGCGCCGGGAAAGGCTCGGGTATCGAGGTGGAGTCGCGGGGATCGGGTCCGCCGATGACCTCCAACAACAGAGCAGCGTCGGCCACAGTGGACGCGAACGGTCCGATCTGGTCGAGCGAGGAGGCGAACGCCACCAGCCCGTAGCGGGACACCGCGCCGAACGTGGGCTTGGCCCCCACCACCCCGCAAAGGGCGGCGGGCTGCCGGATCGACCCGCCGGTGTCCGAGCCCAAGGCCAGGGGGACGAAGCCGGCCGCCACCGCCGCAGCGGATCCGCCCGACGAACCACCCGGCACCCGCGAGGGATCGTGGGGGTTCCGGGTCGGACCGAAGGCCGAGTTCTCTGTGGAGCTGCCCATGGCGAACTCGTCGAGGTTGGTCTTCCCCATCAGGATGGCTCCGGCCGCGGCCAGCCGCTCGACCACGGTGGCGTCATAGGGCGGACGCCACCCCTCCAGCACCCGCGACGAGCAGGTCGTGGGAATCCCCCGGGTGCACATGTTGTCCTTGAGCACGACGGGCACGCCGGCGAGCGGGCCCGGGTCCTCCCCCGCGGTGACCCGCCGGTCGATGGCCAGCGCGGCCTGGCGAGCCTCCTCGGCGGTGACCAGGTTGAACACGTGGAGCTGGTCGTCGTGCTCCTCGATGCGGGCCAGGTGCTCTTCGACCACGTTGACGGCCAGACGCTCCCCCGAGCGGACCGCGGCCGCGATCTCCTGCGCGGACGTGACCGGTTCGACGAGGCCGCTCATGGGGCCTCCCCCAGCACCGGCGGGACCCGGAACTGCGCGTCCTCGGCCATCGGGGCGGCATCGAGCACCTCGTGGCGGTCCAGGCAGGGCTGGACCTCGTCGGACCGCAGAACGTTGACCAGCGGATAGGGGTGCGCGGTGGGCGGCACGCCGCTGACATCGAGGGCTTCGACGTCACGAGCGTGATCGAGCACCTTGGCCAGTTGGCCGGTGAAGGTGTCGAGCTCGTCGTCGGAGAGCACGATGCGAGCCAGCCTCGCCACGTGGGCAACCTCGTCGCGGGAGATCTCAGCCATACGTGAGCCATGGTAGGAGCCGCCACTGACACTCTCGGAACGGGTTCGGCTCGGCAGCGTGCCGTCTCAAGAAATCTCGCGCCAGTCGCGCGCAAACGTTGACACGGCGTGCACCGTTCGAGCGTCTAGATGACTATGAAGGCGATGTCGGGCGAGCTTGGGAGTGACGCGATGTCCCCAGCGGTTTCGTGGGACACCGACCTCGTCCGTGTCTACCGCGAGCGGTACGGCGACCTGGTCCGGTTGGCCTTCCTCCTCACTGGCCAGAAAGCCATCGCCGAGGAGCTGGTGCAGGACGCCTTCCTGGCCGCCCACCGCAACAACTCCGAGCTCCATGATCCCTTCGCCTATGTCCGAACCTCGGTCGTCAACAGATGCCACTCGTGGGGTCGGCGCCGCAAGCTCGAGAACGAGCGGCGTCCGACCCCTCCGGATCCGGCCGAGATGGTTGCCGACGAGTTGTGGGATGCCCTGGCCACGCTGGCCTTCAAGCCCCGAACCGCCATCGTCCTGCGCTACTACGCCGATCTACCGGAAACCCGGATAGCGGAAATCCTCGACTGCAGGCCGTCGACCGTGCGCACCCTCATCCGTCGAGGACTGCAGTCACTGCGCAAGGTGATCGACCGATGAACCCACGTCCCGAGACCTACGACCTCGAGGCGGAGCTGCGCACGATGTTGCGCCGCCAGGCCGACGAGGTGCAGCCCCAGCCTCCGGCCTGGTCCGATCTGACCCAGCGGGGCCAGGCCGTCGTCGTCTCGCTGCGCACCGGCCGCCCGCTGGACGAGGACACCGAGCTCCAGCCCCCGGCCCATCGTCCACGTCATCAACGCCACCGAGTGAACCCCTGGTGGCGTGAACCTTCACTGGTCGCCTGCGCCGCGGCGATCCTGACCGTCGCCGCGGTGTGGGCACTCAATCGTGCCGTCTCCGACGGGACCCAGGTCGCCTCCCCGCCCGAGTTCGCCACCAAGCCCGTCCCCGCTCCCGGCGACGCCAGCTTCGACCCCAGGACGGCCCCGATCGTCTGGCCCAGCAACTTGGGCTCCCCGGTCGAAGCGACCCGGCAGTACCTGCTGGCGGTTGGCATCCCGACATCGGGAGCGGGCGCGGTCCGCATCGTCGAGAGCACCAACGACGGCGAGATCGCCACGGTCCACTGGTCCGACGACAACGGCGAGGGATCGGTGCCGTGGGGCGGCACGGTCTTCCTGCGCAACCTGTCCGACGACGGTGAGGACGAGCACTGGGTCATCGTCGGGGCGGTGGCCGACGGGGTTCGGCTCGAGAACGTCCGCTACGACGGCGAGCACCTCGAGTTCGACGTGGTGAGCGACGTCGTCGCCGGCGCCGCTGCTGGCAGTGAAGCCGGTAGCGGCGCTGGCGACGGTTCCAGCGGGGCCGGCGGAAGCGGGAGCGGGGGCAGCGATGGGGCCGGCCCGATCGGCCCCGTCGAACCTGGCGACATGGCGGTGACCATCCTCGCCGACGAGCAGCCGGTGTCGTTCGGGGGCGGGCGACTTCCCGACAACGGCCCAGTGGATCCGGCCGAAGGCCAGCTCCTGGAGCTCGACGCCAACGCTGCGGACAACCAGGCCAGCGCCGAGGTCGCAGTCGACCTGAACGGCCGCCCCGATGTTCTGATCCGGGTCCAGCCCATCGACGGCCAGCCGATCTCGGTCACGGAGATGGCGCTGGAGCCCCCGGCGGTGACCGTCGACGGCACGACGTCGACACCTTCACCAACAGTTCGCGACACATCCGGGGGCGGGACATCGGCGACCTCCAACCCAGGTCTGCCAGGACCGGACGTGACGCCACCGGCGGGTACCGATGGTGAGGCCGGAACCACGCAGCCGACCGAAACCACCGTGCCCGCCGGTGAACCTGATCCCACGACCACGATCGAGCCGACGACGGAGACCACCGACACCACCTTGCCGGTGACCCTGCCGCCGCTGCCGCTGGGTGAGGGGGAAGAGGGCTAGGCCGGAGCGGGCCCGACCAGTCCGTGCGCCAGCCGATGCCGTAGCGAGCCCGCTCTCGAAGAAGCTGCCACCCCTCCCGGCAGCAGCTGGGCGGCGAGAACGGGTTCGCTACGGTTCGGAGCGGCATCGGGCCGTGTGGTACCGCTGGTAAGGAAATCGGCCGGCGGGGGGAACGAACCGGCGAGGACGTGCGTCTCCCTTTGCGATGAACGCATTGCCCGTCGACGTCTCGACGGCCGCCTCATGGGACGACAACCTCATCCGGGTGTATCGCGAACGCAGCCGGGATCTGGTGCGTCTCGCCTATCTGCTCACTGGACAGAGCGCGGTGGCCGAAGAGATCGTTCAAGATGCGTTCGTCGCCTCGCACCGGACGATCGACCGGGTGCGGGACCCCTATGCCTACGTGCGGGCCGCGGTCGTGAACCGCTGCTACTCGTGGGGCCGCCGGCTCAAGCTGGAACGGGAACGCCGTCCCGCTCCACCCGATCCAGCTGAGCTGGGGGCGGACGAGATGTGGGATGCCCTGTTGAAGCTGAACGACCGGCAGCGCACCGCCATCGTGCTGCGGTTCTACGAGGACATGCCCGACGAGCGGATCGCCGAGGTGCTCGGTTGCCGACCGGGCACGGTGCGGACCGCCATCCATCGAGGACTGGGCGCGCTACGAAAGGTGATCGAGCGATGAGCGCTCTCGGCCACCACCGCATCCCGGACGACGAGCTCGAGCTCGAGGTCCGGGCCCTGTTGCGACGCCACTCCCACGACGTCGACCCCAACCTGCCGACCTGGCCTGACCTGATCCGGGACCAGGGCGCCGTCGTGGTGTCGCTGCGCACCGGCCAGCCCCTGCACGCCCGGCCCAAGCGTCTCCTCCGTCACCCCGGCTGGATCCGCCCGATGCTGGCCGCTGCAGCCTGTCTGGCGGTAGCCATGGCCGCCGGTGTCGTGATCGGCCGCTCCGGCTCCGGCTCGCATTCCAACCGAAGCGACCACGCCGACGGCACCGCCGCCCAGCAGAACGTGGCGTCCCCCCAGGTCGCCGTCGGCGACGACACCTTCGACCCAGCCACCGCGGCGGTGGTGTTCCCAGCGACGGATGAAACGACTCTGCGGGAGGAGGTCGCTGCTCGGGGACCAGGGGCGCTGCAAGGGATGGGTTCGCCGGAGGATGCGACGAGGACCTACCTGTCGTCGATCGGGATGGACGCGTCGAACGATGACGTCATCTGGACCGAGGTGAAGGAGGAGACGCGCAAGACGTCCACCGGTGCGAACGGCGAGGCGGTCGAGACCATCCGGGTCTGGTGGTCCGTGCGCGATCCGTGGACCATCGATCCGTCGAACGATCTGCCCCTCAAGATCTCCATCGGCTACGTCGAACTGCGCAATCTGGTCGAGGATCTCGTCGAGGGCCCGGGCGACGAAGCCTGGGTCGTTGTCGGCGCCCAGACGACAGGCCTTGCCCTGACCGACTTGAGTCGGTCAGGTGACGATGCGACATTCACGGTCCTGGTCCTCCCGGACAACTTCGTGAACCTGACCAGTCCCCAAGTCGTGGCCCGAGTCAACGATGAACAGGTCCTCAACGAGGCGTTGACCGGCTCGCGGGCCGCGACGTTGTCAGGCCGACCGGGAGCTGATCAGACCGTCCGGATCCGGGCGTTGATCACCCAGGAAGGCGGAGTCGTCGGGATTACCGAGAGCGCGCTGGCTCCCGCGACCGAAGTGCCACCCGTGAGCCCTCCAAGGACAGGTTTGCCCTCGCCCGACTCCACCAACACCGTCGTCCCGACTACGACGGTGCCCTGACGGCGTCTCGGGGTCAGGAGGCGCCGGTTACTCGGCGGGCGAAGGTGACCGCCTCTTTGCGGATCAGGTCGCGGTCGTAGTCGACGGTGGCGACGTGGTAGCTGCGCTCGAGGGCGATGCGCTCCACCGGTCCGGCGGCGCCAACGGCGAGCTCGTCACTGTCGGCCGGCGGCACGATGTGATCCTGGGGGCTGGTCAGCAGCAGCAGCGGGCAGAGGACCTTCTCTAGATCGGCGCGCAGCGCGGCCAGACCCTCGGCGAAGGTGAGCAGTGGCCGCAGCGGGGCGGCGTCATAGGCCGCTTCGTGGGCGTCGGGATCGGCCAGATCGCCGCCGATCGACGGGATGGTCTCCTCCCCGGACTCGATCATCTGCTGGACCAGCTGGACCATGTCGTCGCCGATCCGCAGGGCCGGGTTGACGCACACGATCCCGGCGATCTCGGGGTGCTGGCTGGCCAGCCACACCGTCAGCGATCCGCCCATCGACAGCCCGGCCACCACGACCTTCTCGCAACGCTCGGCCAGCGATCGGTACGCGCTCTCGGCGGCGGCGGACCAGTCGTTCCAGCCGGTGTGGACCATGTCCTCGACCGTGGTCCCGTGCCCCGGCAGCAGCGGCATCTCGACGCTGAACCCGGCGTCGGCGAACGCCTCGGCCAGGGGTCGCATGGACTGGGGACATCCGGTGAACCCGTGCAGAACCAGCGCGCCGTGGGCCCCGCCCGGCTTGGACCACGGCTGGCATTCGCTCAGATCAGTCATCGAAGCGGGAATCTAAGCGGTTTGGTGTGGCTCGACGCTCATTTGTAGGGGTCGTACGAAGCTTGTTCGTCCCACCAGGGTTGTGGCGCCGGAGTCCAGTCGGGGTCGTCGTAGATGCAGTCGACCGGACACGGATCCAGGCACTTCCCGCAGCCGGAACACAGCTCCGGAACGATGATCACATCGATGCCGTGGTTGAATATCGCGCCGAACTGAGGCGGGCAATGGCGGATGCAGGTATCG
>DASXTK010000367.1:0-4331 GCA_036505485.1 Acidimicrobiales bacterium | reverse complement strand
TCAGCTTGACCGACAAGCGGTATCTGGTCGACCTCGCCACGGGCACCCTCACCGACGGCCCGAAGGGGGACGGGTGCCACCCGCTCTGGGCCCGGGACAAGATCGCGTACGGCGACGGCATGGGCAAGGTCTTGATCGCCGACCCCGACGGCACCGACGCCCGGGCGATCCCCGGGCTGGGTACCGGCCCGGCCGGCAGCCCGCGCTCGCTCGACTTCGAGAGCCTCTCGCCGGACGGTTCACGTATCGTGCTGGACCTGCACAGCGGTGACATGCCCGACGGGGACGCCGCCCGGGGCCTGAACGCCAACACCGTTCTCGACACCCGTACCGGGGCCAGGGTGGCCACGCCGCCGTTCCAGCAGGCGTTGTTCCTGCCCGACGGCAACCTGTTGGTACGTAACGCGGGCCGGCTGACCGAGCTGACGCCGGATGGCCGGACGATACGGGTGCTGACCGAACCCGCCGCCGCCAAGGACTGGGTTCTGCTCAGCTACACCCCGGCCAGCTGAACCGGCGCCGGGACGGGGTCAACCGAGAGGTCGTCCGGTGGCACGCCACTCGGCCTCTCGGGCAACCTCGATCCACGAGGCGTATCCAGCTTGGCCAAGATGCTCGAAAACTTGGGGGTCCGCACGGTGCGGCGGGACACCAGCAGGGCCGGTGACGTTGTCAATCAAGGCCAGCGCGGGTAGGCATACTCACACGCCGATGACCGGATGCATATGCGGTTGGCACGAAAACCCCAGATCTCGATGTGAGATGCGCCGGACCTTGAGGAGGGAGGCGGGGCTGGGGATTGCCAGGGTGCCGGCCGATCTGGACGGCCCCGGTCGGGCAGTGGCGGGTACGTCGTATTACAGCGTCGAGCGGACGATGTAAACGGACACCGGCCTGGTGGAGGATGGTTGGGACCCAAGGCCCGGAATGCTCCTGGTCGGTAGGGCCTCTTCAGGGCTCGACAACCGGGGCGCGGCTGTGGTCACTCGGTCGACATGGTGGTCCGGCTTGAGTGAGGCGAGTTGCGATGACTCAGCCGAGTAAGACCGATCAGAGCGCCCAGCGCAGGGGTCGGGTGGGGCCGCGGTGGGTGTGTATCGGCCAAGAAATGCAGGTTCTGTACCGGCCAAGGATCGTGGCAGCCCCACCGAACCGGGGGACCGAGCAAACGTGTGCCAACGCTGGACCGCGGCGCGGCGCTGACGTGCGTTCTGGTCGCCCGGCCTGGATCCTCTGGCGGGTTCTTGCTGTCACCTTGACGCTACTGGCCGGGGCTGTCGTGTCCACGCCAGCACGGGCGGCGTGTCGTCGCTCACGCAATTCCCCAGGGCTGCGCTCACGTAATTCCCCATGGGGTGGCCCTCTGGTGATGTTCTACTTGGTCGTCTGCGGGGTTGTCGAGTCGCCTCGCCCCGGGCGCTTGTTGGGTCGGTAGCTGGGTCCGTTCATGAAGATCTGATGGCTGGTGTTGACCAGCCGGTCGAGCAAGGATTCGGCGACGACTGGGTTGGGGAACAGCGGGTACCAGTCGACCGGTGACCGGTTCGAGGTGATGATCAACGACCGGGTGGCCTGCGCTCGTTCGGATACCAGCTCGTAGAGGTCGTCGGCCTGCCCGGCGGTCAGTTCCCGCATCGCGAAGTCGTCGAGGATCAGAAGATCGGGTCGGGTCAGTTCCCCGAGGCGCCGGTTCCAGGTGTGGTCGGCGTGCCCGCCGGCGAGGTCTGCGAGGGCGCGGCTGGTTTTGGTGAACCGCACGTCGGCGCCGTGGCGGATGGCTAGGTGCCCGAGTCCTTGTGCCACATGGGTTTTCCCGACCCCGACGGGTCCGTAGAGGATGACGGACTGGCCGGCGTGCAGCCAGCGTAGGGCGGCCAGGTCCCGGATTGCGGCGGCGGGGAGTTTGGGGCTGGTGTGGAAGTCGAACTCCTCCAGGGTGGTCTGCTGTTCGAAGCGGGCTCGGCGCAGCCGCCGGGCCATCGACATCGTCTCGCGGCGGGCGATCTCGTCGTGGCACAGGGTTTGGAGGAACTCCAGGTGTCCGAGTTCCCCGGCGCGTGCCTGGGCCAGCCGGGCGTCGAGGGTGTTGAGCATCCCGGACAGCTTCAGCGCGCGCAGGCTGTCGTGCAGGGCGGTGTCGACGATGGTCACCGGATCTCCTTGTTCTGGTAGATGAAGCGGGACAGGGCCAGCATCAGGTCGGCCCAGTCGGTGCCGGCCGGTTGCGGGTAGCCGTGGCGGTGCAGCACCTCGGCGATGTCGAAGAGCAGTCCGTGGGTGAACCGGGGGTCCTGACCAGGGTTGGGGACGGGGTAGGCCGGTGGGTGGGTGGTCGGCGTGCTGGTGGTGTCCATCAGGCCGCGCCCTGCCCGTCGCGCTCGGCGTGGCCTGGTACCTCGGGTTGAGTGCTCGGGGTCGCCGGGTCCGCGGCGGCGGATCCGTCCGTGGTGGGCAGGGGGATGACGTTCGCGAACAGCTGCGAAGGCCCGTGCAGATGCGCGGCGGCGCCCCCGTCACCGGCGGTCGGCGGCGGCGGGTCGGTCTCGACGCCGGCGACCAGGATGCCCTTGATCGTGCGATACGAGGGGTCGCCGACCGCGATCGCCTTGCGGCAGGCCGATTCCAGCCTTTCGACGCCGTGCTTGTCGGCTAGCCCGAGAACTCCTTGGGCGGCGCGCAGCCGGAACAGGGCGTTGACTTCCAGCAGCCCGTCGATGACCTGTCGGCAGGCGGAGCCGATCTCGGCCGCTCGGGTGCGGCACCAGGTCGGCGTCTTCATCCGGAAGGCGATCTTCTCCGGCGGGTAGTGCCCGAAGTCGGTCTGCTTGCCTTGCGGCTTACGGCCATGCGTGGCGATCAACTGTCCATTGTGGAAGAACTGCACCACGGTCGCGGTCGCCCTGGCGTCCACTCGTTGGCCCATGAACCGCCACGGGATCGAGTAGATCGTCTTACCCACCTTGGCGTGGATGTCCGGCCCGACCATCGCCGTCGACCAGGTGGCCAGGACGAACGGCTTGGTAGGCAACGGTTGCAGCGCCTGCGCTTCCAGCGCGGCGAACACCGACGCCGGCGCCGCGCCGGACAACGGCCGGCAGGACCGCCGGCCGGCCACCTTCCGACACCAGTCCAGTGCCGCGGTCTGCATCTGCGCGAGCGAGGTGAACTCCCGGCCTCGCCACAGCGAGTCGCGAACATAGGGCATGGGCCGCTCCACACGGGCCTTGTCGCGAGGCTTTCGTGACCGGGCCGGGTCCACCAGGACGCCGTAGTGCGCGGCCAGTTCCGCATACGACCGGTTGATCTTCGGGTCGTAGAGGTCGGGTCGGTCCACCCCAGTGCGCAGGTTGTCGGGCACCAGCCGGCGCGGCACGCCGCCGAAGAACGCGAACGCCTCCACGTGCGCCTGGGTCCAGGCGGCCTGGTCCATGGTGAGCACCGGACGCACAAACATGTGCCGGGAACATGGCAGCACCATCACGAACGCCCACACCCGCCACCGCTTGCCGCTGACCGGATCTGACCAGTAGCCCAGGTGCCCGTAGTCGATCTGCGCTTCCTCGCCCGGCAGCACGTCGGCCTCGTCGCGCAGTACGACCACCTGGTCGCGGCGTACCTCCTCGGGCAGGTTCGCCGCGACATACCGCTTCAGCGACGCCACCGACGCGGCCAGGCCGTGTTCGTCGCGCAGCCGCTGATGGATCGTCGCCTGGGTCACCCCGGCCTTGAGCATGTCGGTGATGAACTCGTGATGCCGGGCGATCTCCGGCCACGTCACCTGCCGCAACCGGGTGTCGACCAGCCCCGGGAACCAGCCCATCACCAGGGCGGCCCACTCCTGCTGGGCCATCGCCGGCCCGCCCGGCCGCAGCCCCGCGGCCAGCGCAGGGGCCAGGTACTTACGGATCGTCTTGCGGTCCACACCCAGGCTGGCCGACACCTCGTTGATCGAACGGCCCGCATACCAGTGGATCATGATCTCTGTCACGTCGACCACGTCGAACGTTCTCCTCGCCATCGGCTCCCTCGCCCGTCCAAGACGAGGGAGAACTCTTCCTGATCGCGAGGACCACACCCCGGCCCGCTCGTCGTCCCCATGGGGAATTACGTGAGCGAGGGGGTGGGGAATTACGTGAGCGTCAGACCGCTACAGGTGGGAATTACGTGAGCGCCGACACTGATCCCAATCATCGGGCTGTTTTACCTCTGCCAGTGGGCTTGGCGGCTATCGTTGCTGCCCTACCGTGATTGGCCACCACGGACCGACGAGGCACCGTACTGGCGGAAGGTGTCCCATCCGGCTCGGCCGGGGGCGAGGCTGTACCTGGTGG
>DASXTK010000366.1:0-2449 GCA_036505485.1 Acidimicrobiales bacterium | reverse complement strand
AGCACGTGGGTGAAGCGGTCGACGTCGGCAACGACCTTCAGGTCCACACCCGGCAACACGTCGGGGTATGTGGCCGTGGCACCGGCGACCACGGGCACCGGCAGTGGGGATGGCCACCACAGCCTCATCGCACGGCCGTCCTTGGCCATCTCCGCCAACGGTGCCGCCGCTCCGCCTCCGGAGAACGCCAGCCCGACCACCGCAGCGCCGGGCGACAGCGTGCCGTTGGAGTTTCGCCGCAGCGCCGGATCCGGGGCGGTCCACGAGCCGTCGGGACGGCGTACCCGCTGCGGGCGGGTGTGCTCCTCCCAGGTGAAGGAGCCGTCCGGGTTCGCGAACGTCTGCGCGGTCTCGGTGCGGGCGCTCAGCACCTCGACGCGCTGCCCACCGCGCGTCGCGGCCAGACGCGCGCCGGCCGCGGCCACTCGGGCGTCAGCCACGACCGCCGCGGGGCCGGCAGCGCTGGCGGGTGACACCCAGACAACGCCGATCGCGAGCATCATCACGGTGGCAAGACCCGTCGCCGAGCGCCCCAGGCAGCTTCGCGAAAGCATGCCGAATCACCCCGTCCCAAAACATCGGCCGTACCCGCTGCGCAGCGTGGGACCCCGTGGGACAGGTGTCGATGACATTCGGCCAGGTCCGAAAGCCCTCCGCCGTACGGTCGAACCACGCGGCACTGAAGCGGTACCGCCGCCGGTCACTGTGGACGATGGATGCCCGGCATTCCCCATGGGACAGTGCGTCTCACATCTCGACCAATGTCGATCAAACATGGGGGAACAATGCGTCGTCGACGACGTGTCACTGTCCTATCGAACGTTGTGTCGAGCTTGCTGGTCGTTATCGCGACCGGCGCAGCGAGTGGCATCGCCTCGGCCTCGGTCGCCGACCCGGCCGCGAGCCCGAGCTCCTGCCGCATCCGTACGGAGACCGCCGAGAACGAGGACTGGATCGCCTCCGACGTCGGCCAGCGCGTCAACGAGGCCGTCACCCGGGAACTGGCCCTGCGGTACGGGGTGGCGAGCAAGTCTGACCCGATCGCGCCGTTGCGCTCCCGCCTTGTCGGCGCAACGGTCGACCACGCGTCGCAGTCGATTGTCGTCGTGGTGGACCCGACGTTGCCCGGCCGTGACGGGCTCGGTAGGGATCTGTCCAATGTGGCGGACCGCGCCCGTGGCGCAGCCGCCTTGTCCGGCCCCGCGGTACGGGTGCAGGCCGCGTGCTTCTCGACCGCGGAGCTCATCGAGGCCGACCGCGTACTTAGCGCGCGTAGCTGGCATCCCGATGCCGTACGGGCTCCGATCGGGGCCTACCTCGACCCGGCCGACTCCCGCTTCCACGTGACCGTTGACACCCGTTATCCCGACGTGGCCGCGGCGCTGCGCACCACCCTGGGCGAGCTGGTTGTCGTCGCCCTCGGGTCGCCGTCCCGACTCGACCGGAACAACGACGGTTCGCCGCATTACGGCGGCGCGTTCGTCGGCAACGGTAGCCAGAACTTCTGCACCGCCGGGTTCAGCATCATCCGCAACGACGGTTACCGGGGCTCGGTGACCGCGGGTCACTGCTTCAACAACAACGACCTGGCGTACTCGGGCAGTCGCTACTACGGCATCGGGGCCGGCGAAGCCAACTACCCTACGTACGACATGATCCAGCTCACCTCCAGCAGTGAGACGTACAGCAACCACATCTATGTCGACCCGTGCTGCCCGAGCGTGCGTACGGTGACCGGACGCGGCAACCCGTCGGCGAACACGTTCGTCTGCGTGAGCGGTGCGTACACCGGCGCCCGGTGCAGCCTGCGCGTCATCGACTGGAATGGGCGCATCTGCGACCAGGACGGCTGCACGTACGGGCTCATCACCGCCCGCCGGGACAACGGTACGGTGGTGGTCCAGCACGGCGACTCCGGTGCGCCGCTGTACAGCAAACCCGACAGCGTCAGCGCCACGATCCGGGGCCTGTTCATCGGGTCGCCCGATGGTGGCGTCACCGCGATGTCCGAGCTGATTTCCCATGTGGAGTCCCACCTCGGTGTGACGGTCATGACGTCGTAGGTCAGCCGCCGCGGCGAGGACCTGAGCGGGTTCGACCTCCCGCTCAAGTCCTCGTCCACCCGGGTTGTCGATGTGACCGAGATCATTGAACCAGCGACCGAACGACCGAGGTCGGTGACTCGCTCAGCGTCGTAGCTTGTCTTGCGCAAGCCTGTCACGCACCCACCGGCGATCGATCGGGCGCGGCGCATGCTCAAGATCTACTTCACGAGTGAGGACATTGCCAGGACCAGGGTCGCCAGGGCGGTCGACCCACTGTGGGAGCTGGTGCAGAGCCTGCATATCCTGCGCGGGCAGCTGGACTCGGCACTGTCCGACTGGCGTCGCTCGACGACCGAGCGCCTCGGGCAGATCGGCGACCATGCCGGGCTGCGACTACTGCTGGC
>DASXTK010000365.1:0-11385 GCA_036505485.1 Acidimicrobiales bacterium | reverse complement strand
GAGCACACGTCCAACTTCGGGAGCTATCAGAGCCACGAAGACCTCAGCGCCGCCACCTGGGACCTCATGCGGTTCAAAGAGGTCGAGCTCGACGGCGGCGACCTCGCCTGGCTCATCCGCAAGGACAGCTGCCTGCACTGCGACGAGCCCGGGTGCCTGCTCGCCTGCCCTGCGCCGGGCGCGGTGATCCAGTACGAGAACGGCATCGTCGACTTCGACCAGACCAAGTGCATCGGCTGCCAGTACTGCGTGACCGGGTGTCCGTTCGACATCCCCCGCTTCGACCGGACCACCAAGAAGGTCTACAAGTGCACGATGTGCGTCGACCGGGTGGCCGGCGGCCTGGAACCGGCGTGTGTGAAGGCCTGCCCCACCGGATCGATCCGCTTCGGGTCGCGGGAGGAGATGCAGGCCTACGGCGAGACGAAGGTCGCGAAGCTCCACGATCGGGGCTTCGACGACGCCCTCTTGTACGACCCGTCCGGGGTCAATGGGGTCCACATGATGTACGTGGTTCCTCGGGGCAACCTGCTCTCTGACTACGGGCTGCCGTCGGATCCAGAGGTCCGGTCGGGCTTCAGCTTCATCGGCGCTCTGCGGACGCTGCGGGGTCTGGGGGCGGTCGGCATCTGGGCCGGTGTCCTTGGTGCCGCGGCTTATTGGCTCCGCACCGGCCGCAAGCCCCCACCGCCCGAGGACGAGGCCGTCGCCTCGGCTGAGGAACTGGGACGCGGTGACGTCGGCGCGGAGGCGGAGGTCGAGGCATGAGCGTCGCCGAGACGTCGTCGCAGCCGGTCGTGGCCGAGGAACGGGAGACGGGGGTCCTGGTCCGGTACAACCTGTTCGAGCGGCTGCTGCACTGGACAGTGGCGGTCACGTTCGTGCTCCTGCTGGTGTCCGGTTTGGCGCTGACCTTCCCCCGGTTGGCCTGGCTGGCGGTCCTCTTCGGCGGGGGCCAGACCATGCGGGCGGCCCATCCGTGGATCGGCGTGGTCTTCACCGCCGGCATGGTCGTGATGCTGGTGATCTGGGCCCGAGGGATGCTGTTCGACCGCACCGATCGTCAGTGGTTCCGGCGACTGCGCCAATACGCCCGCGAGGGACACAACGGCGTGGACAACGGACGCTGGAACGGTGGACAGAAGGGTTACTTCTGGGCCGCACTGCTGCTCGCGGTCGTGCTGCTGGCGACCGGCATCCCGCTGTGGTTCCCGTCGGTGGCCGGGACCGGCGTCCGGCAGTGGTCGCGCCTGATCCACCAGGTCGCCTTCCTGCTCATGGTGGGTGGCTTCATCATCCATGTGCTGCTGTCGGCGTTCCTGTTTCCCGGCACCATGGAGGGGATGACCTCCGGTCGGGTGACCCGAGCCTGGGCGGCCTGGCACCACCCGCGCTGGTTCCGGGACCAGACCCGCCGGTGAGACGAGGACCCCGAGGCGGCCCCGGCGACCTGCAGGTCCGCCTGGCCCGGGCCGAGCAGCTCCTGGCCGATGCCGACGTAGGTGCCGCCGAAGGGCCGCTGGCCGTACTCGTCTCGGTGCTGCGCCACCAGCTGGGCCGACTGGGTGAGGTCGAGCCAGCCCCGGTCCGTGCCGGCGACGGCGTTCCTCCGCTCCTCGACCTCGATCGGGCTGCACCGATCATCGTCGGGGAGCTGGAGCTGGCGATCCCAGCCCTGGAGCAGGCGGTGCCCACACCTCTCGCCGAAGCCGGGCGTCAGGCATCGTCCGCCGTCGTGGAGACCTGGCTCGACGACGTGGCGCTGGTCGATCCCCGCCTCGGCTTCTGGATCCAACTCGCGGCCGCGCCCGTCCTCGAGCTCGGCGCCCGAGAGGTCTCCCTCCCGAAGGACTGGACCGGCGCCGCCTGTCCCTGCTGTGGCGGCGGTCCTCAGGCCTCGGCCATCGCCGAGGAGAGCGGAGAGTTCATGGCCGGCTCGCCCCGGTCGCTGGTCTGCGGCCGCTGCGCCACCTGGTGGTCCTACCCCCGGGTCACCTGCGCCACCTGCGGCGAGGAGGATCCCCGCCTCGTCGAGGGATACCTCACCCAGGACCGCCGCTGGGTCCGAGTGGACACCTGCGCCACCTGCCGCAGCTACATCAAGACCTTCGACCTCCGCCAACCCGGCGCGGTCCACGTGATCCCCCTCGTCGACGACATAGCCACCCTCACCCTCGACGTATGGGCCCAACACCACGGCTACTCGCGTCCCACAACGTCGCTGGCCGGGGTGTGACGCAACGAAACTGAGGCGCCCAAGCCAGCCCCCGAGGGGGCTGGCTTCGTTCCAGTGTGTTCCTGGCGCTCGTCCGGGCCGTCAAGGCCACGGCTTGCCAGCCCGATCGCTCCGCTCCGTGCCGCCAACCCGGACCTTGACCGCCCTCCGTGGTGGTGAGCAACGAAGCCCGAGGCAATGGTGCCCACCGTGTCGAGCTTGAGGCGATGGTGCCCGCATACGGGCACCATCGCCTCGGCCTGTCGATCGTGGGCACCATTGCCTCCGCCGATCGTTCCCCGCCACCCGCGGTGGGCAGTCCAGGGACGGCCGCCAGGCCGGCTGCGGCCCTGCCGCAGCTCGCCCTTGACGGCCCACCTCGTAAGCGACTCGAAGACCACAATGGAATCGGCCAGCCCCTCCGGGGCTGGCCTGGGAGCCTCGTTGCCGTGGAGCCCGGACTACTCCACCGTCAAAAGACCATCCAGGCGGGTGAGGGCGAAGAGGTCCATGACGTGTTTGGGAACCTCGCAGACGACGAGGCGGGAACCTTTCGAGGCGGCGAAGTGGTGGACCGCGACCAGGGCGCCGAGACCGCTGGAATCGACGAAGCCGACGTTGCGCAGGTCAACGGTGACGGTGTCGTTGCCCGACTCGACGAGCGCGGCCAACTGCCGCTTCATCTCTTCCGACGTGACGATGTCGAGGTCGCCCTCGAACCGCACGGTTGACCTGTCACCAGAGGACATGTGGGGCCTGCCGCCTATCAAAAGGTCTGTTGTCAGCGCCCCCCTCGCGCTCGCCGCCCCGGATACCGAGGCGAGCAGATTAACCCAGCCAATCGTCCAGACTCGGCTCGTCATCTGACCGTAACCAAGCGTCAAACAACGCCGTAAGGTCGTCGCCCGAGACCTCCTCGGCCAGGTCCTCGAAGTCCTGGGTCGACGCCGAGCCGCCGCCGTAACGCTCGACCCAGGTCTGCAGCAGCTCGAAGAAGTCGTCGTCGCCGATCTTGTGCCGCAGGACGTGCAGGGTCAGCGCTCCCCGGACATAGACGCTGCCGTAGTTGAAAAGGTCGTCGGCCCCGGGATCGACCGGCGGCACGTCCATCGGCCCGGCGTTGTCGGTCTCGTAAGCGATGATGTCGTCGACCGATGCGTCGCCGGCGTGGTCCGCCCACAGCCACGAGGAGTAGGTGGCGAAGCCCTCGTTGAGCCAGATGTCCTTCCAGGTCGCGGGGCTGACGTCGTCGCCGAACCACTGGTGGGACAGCTCGTGGGCCACGGTCAGCGAGTCGGTCTCGGCCGGGAACAGCGTGAGCGTCTGGGTCTCGAGGGCGAAGGGGATGGGCTCGTCGATGACCACGCCGCCGTAGACGTCGAAGGGATACGGCCCGAACTTCTCGGCGAAGAAGTCGATCATGTCGCCGGTCCCCTCCATCGAGGCCTCGCCGGTGGCCAGCACGTCCTCGTCGATGGCGTGGCGGATGGGCACCCCGGCCGGGCTGGCGCTCTCCTCGATGCGGAGGTTGGCGATCACGATCTGGACCAGGTAGCTGGCCATGGGCTGGGGCATCTCGAAGCTCCAGCTGCGGGTCCCGTCCGGGTTGTCGGTGGTGCCGGTGTGGGTGCCGTTGGCCACCACCGACAGGTCGGCGGGAGCGGTGATGTGGATGTCGTAGGTGGCCTTGTCCGAGGGATGGTCGTTCACCGGGAAGAAGGAGGCCGCACCGTCGGGCTCGCTGGCGACGTAGACCTGGCGGTTGTTGGTGATCCATCCGCCCAGCCCGGGGATCAGCGCGTCGTCCACGATCCGGGGAACGCCGCGGTAGGTCACCTCCACGGTGAAGGAGTGATGGTCGGGGATGGCCTCGGCCGGGGTGATCACCAGCTCGTGGATGCCGTCGCGCCGGTTCTCGGCCGACTCGCCGTCGACGGTGACCTCCTCCACCTGCATCCCCAGCAGGTCGAGGTGGAAGCTCTCCAGCTTCTCGGTGGACTTGGCCTTGATGGTGGTCCGTCCGGCCACGGTGCCGGAGGAACC
Source organism: Acidimicrobiales bacterium (assembly GCA_036505485.1). GTDB lineage: Bacteria > Actinomycetota > Acidimicrobiia > Acidimicrobiales > VFJN01 > DASXTK01. The sequence continues at coordinate 7,127 of DASXTK010000365.1, read as the reverse complement.
CGGGTCCCAGGTCAGGTCGAGGTCGTAGTGCTGGACGTCGTAACCGCCGTTGCCCAGCTCGGGATAGTAGGGATCGCCGATCCCCGCAGCCGTGGCGTCGAGGGCGGCGCTGTCCGAGTTGTGCGGAACGTCAGTCGTGGTGGAACCACCGTCGGCGGGGACGGCATCGTCCCGCTTGGCCTCCTTGGCACAACCGACAGAAAACACCGCGACTGTGACCGCCACCAGGACCGCGACGACGCGCGTGTGTAGATCACTGCGGGCCATGGGGCGCGCAGCATCTCACAGATTGCGGTCAGACCGAAGTCAGGTGGGGGTGGATCCCCAGAAGCGGTTGACCGCCGAGACGACCGCGCGCAGGGAGGCGGTTTCGATGCTCTCGTGCATGCCGAGGCCCCAGCGGACGGTGCCCTCGGCGTCCTGGGTCTCGATGTAGGCCACCGCGGTGGCGTCGGAGCCGGAGCTGACCGCGTGCTCGGAGTAGTCGACCACGTCGATGTCGATGCCGAGGGCCTCCCGCACGCCGGCCACGAACGCCGCGATGGGACCGTTGCCCTGGCCGGTCACGGTGCGGTGCTCGCCCTCGACCCAGAGCTGGGCCACGACCTTGGAGCCGGACTCGCCGGTGTTGGACTCATGCGACACCAACCGCACCGGCGGTTCCTCGGGCAGGTACTCGGATCGGAAGGCGTCCCACATCGCAACCGGGGTGATCTCGGTGCCGGTGTCCTCGGTGATGCCCTGGATGGTCTTGGAGAACTCGATCTGCAGCCGCCGGGGCAGGTCCAGACCGTGCTCGGCCTTCATGATGTAGGCGACGCCGCCCTTGCCGGACTGGCTGTTGACCCGGATCACCGCCTCATATGTGCGGCCGACGTGCTTGGGGTCGATGGGCAGATACGGCACCCCCCAGACGTCGTAGTCGTCGCCGAGGGCGTCGAAGCCCTTCTTGATGGCGTCTTGATGGCTGCCGGAGAACGCGGTGTACACCAGGTCGCCGACGTACGGGTGCCGGGGATGGACAGGCAGCCGGTTGCAGTACTCGGCCACTCGGCGCAGGGCATCGATGTCGCTGATGTCCAGCTCGGGATCCACACCCTGACTGAACAGGTTCATGGCCAGGGTCACCACGTCGACGTTGCCGGTGCGCTCCCCGTTGCCGAACAGGGTGCCCTCCACCCGGTTGGCGCCGGCCATGACCCCGAACTCGGCTGCGGCCACCGCGGTGCCCCGGTCGTTGTGGGGGTGCAGCGACAGCACCACCCGGTCCCGATGGGGGATGTTGCGGTGGAAGTACTCGATGACGTCGCCGTAGATGTTCGGCGTGTACATCTCCACCGTGGCCGGCAGGTTCAGGATCAGCCCGACATCGGCGTCAGGCTCGATCACATCGAACACCGCGGCGCAGATCTCCACCGCGTAGTCGATCTCCGTGCCGGTGAAGCTCTCGGGCGAATACTCGTAGCGGACCTTGGTGCCCGGGACCGTCTCCTCCAGCTTCCGGGACAGCCGGGCCGCGTCGGTAGCGATCTGGGTGATGCCCTCGTAGTCCAGACCGAACACCACCCGCCGCTGCAGCATCGATGTCGAGTTGTAGAAGTGGACGATGGCCTCACGGGACCCGGCGATCGACTGGTAGGTCCGCTCGATCAGCTCGGGCCGGCACTGGGTCAGGACCTGGATGGTGACGTCGTCGGGGATCAGATCCTCCTCGATCAGCTCCCGCACGAAGTCGAAGTCGGGCTGGCTGGCCGACGGGAAACCGACCTCGATCTCCTTGAACCCCATCTTGACCAGGGTCTCGAACATGTGGCGCTTGCGTACCGAGTCCATGGGATCGATCAGCGCCTGGTTCCCGTCCCGCAGATCCACCGAACACCACAGCGGGGCCTTCTCGATGCGCTGGTCGGGCCAGGTCCGATCCCGCAGCTCGAGCGGCTTGAACGGCACGTACTTCTCGAACGGCATCTTGCGCGGACTGACAGGTTCGGGGGGCATCGTGATCCTCATTCTCAGCGAAACGGTGTGCGGAAAAAGCAAAAACCCCCTGGCCCGGTGGGCGCAGGAGGCGACGAGCACCTATGTGCGGCGCTCGTCTCACATAAGGAGGAGGCGGGTAGCGGCGTGCAAGCGCAACGCATCCAAGAGCATGGGCGCCATCGTGACGGACCCCACCCACCCGAGTCAAGCAGGTAACCGTTCTGTGACCTGTATGTCGCGCTGGGGCGCGACATACAGGTCACAGAACGATGGGGTCAGCCCGAATAGATGCGACGAACGATGTCGTCGATGGCCGGTTCCTCCACCGTGACGTCTCGCACCGGGGCCAGGGCGGTGACCTGGGCCAGCACCGACGCCGCGGTGTGCCCGTCGCGGCGGAACCGCAGCCACTGGCGTGGCCCCTCGACCCGGACCACCTCGACCCCGGCGATGACCAGCGGCTCGCCCGGCTCCACAAGGTCCACCACCAGCGTCCGCTCGGTGCCGTAGCGGTCCTTCACCCCGTCGACGGTGCTGTCCTCGATGACCCGGCCGTGATCGATGATCAGGAGCCGGTCGCACAGCCGCTCCACATCCACCAGGTCGTGGGTAGTCAACAGCACGGTGGTCCCCCGCTCCCGGTTGACCTGGGCCAGGAACGCGCGCACCGCCTCCTTCGACACGACATCGAGACCGATCGTCGGTTCGTCCAAGAACAAGATCGGCGGGTCGTGCAGCAGTGCCGCGGTCAGCTCACCTCGCATCCGTTGACCGAGGGAGAGCTGACGGACCGGTGTGGCCAGGAACGACGCCATGTCCAGCAGGTCGACCAGCTCGTCGAGCCGAGCTGCGTGGGCCAAGGCGTCCACCCGATAGATGTGGCGCAGCAGGGAGAAGGAGTCGGACAGCGGCAGGTCCCACCACAGCTGGGTGCGCTGCCCGAACACCACCCCGATGCGACGGGCCACTCCGACCCGCTCCCGACTGGGGTCCCGGCCGTCCACCCGCACCCGCCCACCCGACGGCACCAGGATCCCGATCAGCATCTTGATCGTGGTCGACTTCCCAGCCCCATTAGGTCCGATGTAGCCGACCATCGAGCCGGCCGGCACCTCGAACGACACCCGGTCGACGGCCCGGACCTCGGCCTTGCGACGCCGCAACCAACCGGCCTTGTGGCGCACCACGAAGGTCTTCTCGACCTGGTCGAGCTCGATGAGTGCACCCATCCCGGTCCTCCCGTCGTGCAGGCGCGCGCACGGGCCCCACGCAAGCGTGCAGGCCGGGGGTCAACGGTAGCTGTCCGGCGGATGTGCCGGGTTCGGGGTCCTCGCATTCGACGATCACGATCGGGATCTCCCGGGTCGTGACCTCCTGGTAGTCCCGCCATTCTTGACCGATCGATCTAGATCCCATAGAGTCGTCGACGTGGCCCGGCCCAAGGAGTTCGACCCTGAGCTTGTGCTCGACCGGGCCATGGAGTTGTTCTGGGAGCACGGCTACGAGGCGACGTCGATGGCGGACCTGACCGAGCGCCTGGGCATCGGACGGGCCAGCCTCTATGCCACATTCGGCGACAAGCGGACGATCTACCGGAGGGCACTCCAGCGGTATCTCGAATCCCGGGATCCCAGCCCGATCGAGCTGCTCTCCCAACCCGGGCCGGTGCTCCCCGCGGTGCGGACCCTGGTCGACCTCTACGTGAACGAAGGCCTGCACGATCCCCTACGGCGAGGCTGCCTGGTCGTGAACTCGGCTATCGAGCTGATGCCCGACGACGACGCGGTCTGTCGCATCGTCGAAGGTAGCTGGAACACACTAGAGATCACTCTGACGTCCGCCCTCACGCGCGCCCAGGCGCAGGGCGAGATTGCCCCGGACCGGGATCCGCGGGGATTGGCGAGGTTCCTGTTGACCCTCCTCCAGGGACTGCGCGTCCTGGGCAAAGGCCCTGCCGATCCCGGCCGACTGCGCGACGCTGCGGACCAGGCGCTGCAGGCAATCGAGGGCTAGCACCGATGCCGTCGCCCACCGCCATGTTGCGCGCCAAAGTTCTAGAACGACTGATCCATAATGTGGCCGATACAAGACGCGCATTCGCTCTTCTCGCGAGCGTCCAGGTGACCTTGATCTTCGCGATCACCGTCATCTCGATCGCGCTGCCCGCCCTTCAACGCGACCTTGGCCTGCGACCCGGACAACTCGTGTTGGTCAGCGCCGGCTACGGGTTGGCTTTCAGCGGCCTGCTGCTGCTCGGTGGGCGGTTGGCCGACCTCGTCGGCGATCGCCGCGTGCTCGTCACCGGGCTGTGGGTCTTCGCATCGGCATCGATCGGTGCAGCGCTGGCGCCGAACTTCGTGACCCTGCTCGCGGCACGGCTCCTCCAGGGCGTAGGCGGTGCACTCGCGGCGCCCGCGGCCATGGCGCTTCTCCAGAGGATCTACGTCGACGACGATCGGCGCCAACGGGCCGTGGCCCTGTGGGGCAGTCTTGCGCCGATGGGGGCGACAGCAGGGATCGTCGCCTCTGGTGGCGCTGTCACGCTGCTGTCCTGGCGGTGGGCCTTCGTCCTGCCTGCGGCCGTCGCCACCGCGGCCGCCCTGCTCGCTCCCCATCTCTTACCTGCCGGCCGGGGCGCGTCGCAGGTGGACCTCGACGTCGCTGGGGCCGCCTTGGTGACCGTGGGCGCGTCGGCGCTCACCTTCAGTCTGGTCACCGCGGCCGACAAGGGCTGGGCCACGGCGGAGGTCCCGACCGCCCTGGCTCTCAGCCTCGTGGCGTTGGCTGCGTTGGTAGCCGTCGAGGCCCGAGCGCAGTCGCCGATCATCCCGCTCACGCTGCTCCGGTCCGCCAGTCAAGCGAGCGCCCTCTGGGCCGTGCTCGTGACCGCGGCCGGCCATGCCAGCCTGGGCTTCTTCCTCGCGCTGTACTTCCAGCAGATCCGAGGGATGTCGGCCCTCGCGACGAGCGGCGCCTTCCTCCCTTTCTGCTTCGTCCTGGTTGCCTCAGGGCCGATCGGCGTCCGACTCATCGCTCACGTCGGTCCCCGCGTCACTACTGTCGTCGGACTCGGGGTTGCCGCCGGAGGGCTGCTCCTGATCGCGCCGCTCGGTGTACGCGAGCCGTATGCCGGGCCGATGCTCGCGGGCATGATCGTGTTCCCGCTCGGCGCGGCCTGGGCCTTCGCCGGAGGCACTGTCTCGGCGGTTCACGGTGTCGACCCTGCGCACGCCGGTGTCGCTGGCGGTGTCACGAACACGGCCGTCGAGCTCGGCCCGACGATCGGGTTGGCCGGTCTGGTCTCGCTGGCCGGCACCCATGCTGCGCATCTCCGTGCCGGCGGTGACAGTGCTGCCCAGGCGACGGCCGCTGGCTACAGCCTCGCGATCTATGTGGCGGCGGCGGCCTTCGCCGTGACCGCCTTGGCCACCGCGTTCCTCGGGACCAGGCCCGCGGGTGACCCGGCGGACCGGCTCCGTTGACCCACCAGCAGAAGGACAGACGATGACATCACGCTTCGTTGACCTCGTCGTGCTCGTGACCGGCGGTGGCACTGGCATCGGCCGTGCCACGGCAACAGCTTTTGCTCGAGACGGCGCCACAGTCGTGGTAGCGGGGCGCACGCGCCACCCCCTCGACCAGACCGTCAAGCTCCTCGATGCCGACGGATGCCGAGCCGAAGCCATCACCGCCGACATCACTCGAAGCAGCGAGGTGGCTCACCTCATAGAAGAGATCGTGGCTCGACACGCCAGGCTCGACGTCGCGGTCAACAACGCCGGCACCATCGGAACCGCCGCCCCGGTTGTCGACCTCGACGAGGACACATGGTCGGCGGTACTGGCGACCAACCTCACCGGTGTCTGGCTCGCGATGAAGCACGAGATCGCGCACATGCAGCAGGCCGGAGCGGGCGTGATCGTCAACGTCGCCTCCACCGTCGGCGCCCACCTCACCCTGCCGGCCCTCGGCGCCTACGCGGCGAGCAAGGCCGCCGTCAGTACCCTCACTCGCACCGCGGCAAAGGAATGCATTGCCGACGGTGTCCGGATCAATGCCATCAGCCCAGGACCGGTTGATACGCCGATGTCACGACTCCCGGGGGAGACCAAACGACGACCGTGACGCCCGGCTGGCCACGGCCATCCCCATCGGGCGCGTCGCTTCGACCGCGGAGATCGCGGCCGCGATCCTCTGGCTGGCGTCGCCCGAGTCGAGCTATGTCGTGGGCCACGACCTGGTGATCGACGGCGCCGGCAGTCACTAGGTCGCCTCGGTCCTGGGGTGGGACCATCGGACACGCGCCGTTCGGTCCGATGTAGCCGACCATCGAGCCGACCGGCACCTCGAACGAAACCCGGTCGACGGCCCGGACCTCAGCCTTGCGACGCCGCAACCAACCAGCCTTGTGGCGCACCACGAAGGTCTTCTCGACCTGATCCAGCTCGATGATGCTCACGATCCAGTGCTCCGGTGGTGGCGGACGGCGACGCCCAGCTCGCCGGCCCGGTCATCGTTGCATGCCCCCACCCAAACCCGTCACCGGGACAAGCCTGTCCTGTGACTCGAACCTCGCCACTATGCCGTTCAGTTAGCGTCGAACTCGGAAACAACGGATTCGGCTCGATGACGAGGTCCCGATCCGCTGCTACGGCCGCGGCAGACCGCCGCGTTGGTTGAAGTAGGCGTGTGCGCGCAGAATCTGCGCCTTGAACGGGTCGGGGCATTCGGGCCGCAGGTAGGCGAAGTCCAGTGTTGCTGGCCGCCAGGGGCCGAGGCCGTGCGCCGCGCCGCCGTTGAGGTCGAGCACCCGTGTTTGCCGTTGAAGTAGGAAGGCGAACCGCTCGGAGAACGAGACACGGACTTCGCGAACGTCGAACGGGTCACCGCCGCCCCGGCTCAGTTCTCCTAGGCAGCCCGAGAACTGGCGCACCGTACGGGTCGTGAGATGGTCGTCGTCGAGCCGCCAGGTGAAGACCGCGCCGCGGCATATCCCCGGACGCTGATAGGCGTAGGTCCCTTCGCCGCGCTGACTGAAGTACAGCGAGTAGTCCTGCATCGCGCTGTTGTAGAGCATCTGGTGGCTCCAGAAGCCGATGAGATCCGCCAGCATGCGGGAAGTCTCTCACCGGGCGTGACGATCACCC
>DASXTK010000364.1:0-11969 GCA_036505485.1 Acidimicrobiales bacterium | reverse complement strand
GGCCAAGGCGGGCCAGTGGGATGCGGCCGACGAGAGCCTCAAGACGTTCGCGCACATGGCCGTCGCGGCACAGGTTGGCTGCAGCTGGTGCCTCGACATCAACGGCGGGTTCTGAGGGTCAGCGCAACGGGCCGGTCGAGTTGAGTGTTGTCGACTCGATCGGGGAGGTTGTCGTGGGGAACGCGAATAGTGGGCGGTATCCGAAGGTGACGTCGGAGGAGCGCAAGCGGATCATCGGACTAGTCGCTGATGGGATGGCTGCGGTCGATGTGGCTCAAGAAGTAGCTAGATCGACGAGTCTGGTGCGGCGGACTATCCGGGAGGCTGGTGGGGTGGCCCGCCGACTGGAGTGGGATCCCTCGCCGGCGCGGCTGTCGGCAGCGGAGCGGGAGGAGATCCGTTCAGGTCTCGACAGTGGTGAGTCCTTCGCTGAGATTGCCCGCGGGTTGGGTCGGGTGACGTCGACGGTCTCGAGGGAGGTCGGGGCCAATGGCGGCCGGGAGGGCTATGCGGGATGGCGGGCGCACCGTCGGGCCGCCGATCTGGCTCGGCGGCCCAAGGTCGCGAAGTTGGCCGGGTGTGCGCGGTTGCGGGCCCAGGTCGAGACGTGGCTCGAAGACGAGCTGTGGTCACCAACACAGATCTCCGCGCAGTTGCGTCTGGAGTTTCCTGACGATCCGATGATGCGGGTGTCGCCCGAGACGATCTACCAGTCCCTGTATGTGCAAGGCCGCGGCGCTTTGCGCAAGGAGTTGGCCGCTTGCCTGCGCACGGGGCGGGCCATCCGCCGGAACCGCTCGCGGGTCGAGCACCGAGGACGGATCCCCGACATGGTCATGATCTCGGCGCGGCCCGCTGAGATCGAAGACCGGGCCGTGCCCGGCCACTGGGAAGGCGACCTGATCATCGGCAAGAACAGCCGCTCCGCCGTCGGAACGCTCGTCGAGCGTGCCACCCGCTACGTGATGCTGCTGCACCTGCCCGGTGATCACACCGCCGAGACGGTCCGCACCGCGATGACCGCCAAGATCAAGACCCTCCCCGACCACCTGGTCCGCTCGATCACCTGGGACCAAGGCACCGAGATGGCCCAACACGGCGCCTTCAGCATCGACACCGGCGTCGAGGTCTACTTCTGCGACCCGCACTCGCCCTGGCAGCGTGGCACCAACGAGAACACCAACGGCCTGCTCCGACAGTGGATGCCCAAAGGCACCGACCTATCCGTCCACACCGAAGCCGACCTCGACACCATCGCCTACAAGCTCAACACCCGGCCTCGACAGACCCTCGGCTGGATGAAACCATCCCAAGCACTCGCCCGACTCGTTGCGCCCACCGACTGAAACCGCCGCGGCATACAGGTCACAGAACGAGTGGTGCCACCCACGGTGGTGGGAGCGAAGGCGCCCCGTCGAGGCCGGATAACGTCAACCCCATGAAGGCCGTGATAATGGCCGGCGGCGAAGGCACCCGCCTGCGACCGCTCACATCGAACGCCCCCAAGCCGATGATGCCCATCGTCAACCGGCCGATGATGGAGCACATCATCAACCTGCTCAAGCAGCACGGCTTCGATGACATCGTCGTGACGGTGGCCTTCCTGGCCAACCACATCCGCAACTACTTCGGTGACGGCTCGGAGCTCGGGGTCCGCATGGTCTACGCCACCGAGGAGACCCCGCTGGGCACCGCGGGCTCGGTACGCAACGCCATGGACGAGCTCACCGAGCGGTTCCTGGTGATCTCCGGCGATGTCATCACCGACATCGACCTGAGCCAGATCGTTCGCTTCCACGAGGAGCGGGAGGCCGTCGCCACCATCGGCCTCACCCCGGTCGAGAACCCCCTCGAGTTCGGCATCGTCATCACCGGCGAGGACGGCCTGGTCGAGCGGTTCCTGGAGAAGCCCACTTGGGGTCAGGTGTTCAGCGACACCATCAACACCGGCATCTTCGTCCTGGAGCCGGAGATCTTCGACTACATCGAACCCAACCGTTCCGTGGACTTCTCTGCCGACGTGTTCCCGGCGGTGCTGGCCGCGGGCAAGCCCATCGCCGGAGCAGTGGCCGAGGGCTACTGGGAGGACGTGGGCACGCTGGAGGCCTACTCGCGGGCCCACAAGGACGTGCTCGACGGCCGGGTGCAGCTGGACATCCCCGGCTTCGAGATCAGCGACGGCGTGTTCCTCGGCGAGGGCGCGGAGATCCATCCCGACGCCCAGATCGTCGGGCCGGCGGTCATCGGGGACTACTGCCGGGTCGAGGCCGGGGCCCGGCTGGGCGAGTACACCGTGCTGGGCATCAACGTCCGGATCCGGGCCGCCGCCGACCTGGAGCGCACGGTGGTCCACGACAACACCTACATCGGCGAGGGGGTGCGGCTGCGGGGAGCCACGGTCGGCCGGGCCTGCGACCTGCGCAACGGGGTCCGGGCCGAGGAAGGCGTGGTGCTGGGCGACGAGTGCTTCGTGGGCGAGCAGGCGGTGCTGAGCTCGGGCGTCAAGGTCTACCCGTTCAAGACCGTCGAGACCCGGGCCATCGTCAACTCCTCGATCGTCTGGGAGTCCCGGGGCGCCCGCAGCCTGTTCGGCCGGCTGGGCGTGGCCGGACTCTCCAACGTCGACGTCACCCCGGAGCTGGCCACCCGGGTGGCGATGGCCTACGCCACCACGCTGAAGAAGGACGCCACGGTGGTCACGTCCCGCGACTCCAGCCGGTCGTCGCGGATGCTCAAGCGGGCGGCCATGGCCGGGCTCAACGCCGCGGGCGTCAACGTCCGGGACGTCGAGGTGGCCACGGTGCCGGTCACCCGGTTCGCGGTGCGGAGCCCCGATGTCGCGGGCGGGATCACCATCCGCCTGGTCGAAGGCGATCCCCAGAGCGTGGTGATCCGGTTCTTCGACACCAACGGGGCTGACATCAGCGAGGCCGGCCAGCGCAAGATCGAGCGGCTGTTCCTACGCGAGGACTTCCGTCGGGTGTTCCCGGGCGAGATCGGCGACATCGGCTTCCCCCCTCGTCACCTCGAGCTCTACAGCGCCGCCTTGGAGTCCAGCGTCGACGTCGAGCGCATCGACAAGGCCGGGTTCAAGGTCGTGCTCGACTACGCGTACGGGGCCACGTCCTTCGTGATGCCCAACGTGTTGTCCCGGCTGGGAGCCGACGTCCTGGCGATCAACCCCTTCGCCTCGACCGCAGGGATCATGACCTGGGACCAGGAGGAGCACGCCCGCGAGGTCGGACGGCTGGTCCGAGCCTCCGGAGCGACGTTGGGGGCGGTCATCGACCCGGATGGAGAGCACTTGACCCTGGCCGACGACACCGGCCGGGTGCTCGACGACAACCAGACGCTGCTGACGTTCGTGACCCTGATCTCCGGTCATCTCAACGAGGGCCAGACGATCGCCTTGCCGTTGTCCGGAACCCGCCACGCCGAGGCCTTGGCCGAGGAGCGCGGGGTCAAGATCACCCGCACGAAGCTGTCCAACGCCGCGTTGATGGCCGCAGCGGCTCACAAGGGAGTGGGCTTCGCTGCGAGCACTGATGGCGGGTTCATCCTGCCCGGGTTCATGCCTGCGTTCGACGGCGCGGCGGCGCTGGTCAAGCTCCTGGAGTTGCTGGCCCTCGACGGCGTAGCCCTGTCCAAGGTGGTCAGCAACCTGCCCTCGGTGCACATCGCCCACGACACCGTGGTCACCCCCTGGGAGCAGAAGGGCGCGGTGATGCGGTCGTTGGTCGAGCTGTCCAAGGACCGCGAGGTCGAGCTGGTCGACGGGGTCCGGGTCCACCACAGCGACGGCTGGGCGCTGGCCCTGCCCGATCCCGAGGAGCCGATCACCCATGTGTGGGCCGAGGCCGGGTCCGACGACCAGGCCCGCCGGCTGGTGCAGGAGTACGCCCGGCGGATCCGCCAACTTCTCCGCTGAGCCAAAAAGCCCCTAAAACAAAGGGATTTTCGTCCTTCTGGGGCGGTAAGGCTCAAGCTGACGTCGAGGCTTGCACCCATTGGGTAGCCTGCCCGGTCATGGACTTCCCCGAGGACCTCCGGTACTCGACCGATCACGAGTGGGCGCGCGCGGACAACGGACGAGTGCGCTTCGGCATCACCGATTACGCGCAGGATGCGCTGGGTGACGTGGTCTACGTCGATCTGCCGGACGTGGGGGCGGCGTTCAAGAAGGGCGAAGCCTGCGCCGAAGTCGAGTCCACCAAATCGGTGTCCGAGATCTATGCCCCCATCGACGGCACCGTGGTCGAGGTCAACGCCGATCTGACCGACAACCCGGAGCGTCTCAACGAAGATCCCTACGGCGAGGGGTGGATCTGCGTGATCCAACCCGAGGAACCCGCGCAGCTCGATGAGCTGCTGGACGCCGAGGGCTACCGTGCATTGATCGAGGGGTGAGCCCGTTGCCCGACGATCTGTTCTGCTCTCAGTGCGGCCATCGCAACCCGCCTGACTCCAACTTCTGCTCCTCGTGTGGGGCGCCGCTGCTGCCGCCCAAGGGCGTGACCGGCGTGACGACCACCGTGACCTTCACGCCCGACATCGAGGGCGACGACGACCTGTCCGTCGAGCTGGGCGAGGTTCCGGCCGGCGTGGGCGTCCTCGTGGTCAAGCGGGGACCCAACGTCGGGTCGCGCTTCGCTCTGGACAACGATGTGGTGCGGGCCGGGCGCCATCCCGAGAGCGACATCTTCCTCGACGACATCACCGTGTCGCGCCGACATGTCGAGATCCAACGGGACGGCGAGACCTACGTCGTACGGGACGTGGGCTCGCTCAACGGCACCTACCTCAACCGCGAGCGCGTGGACCGGGCGACGCTGCACAACGGTGACGAGCTCCAGATCGGCACCTTCAAGCTGGTGTTCCTGACCGGTCGGGGAGGTGGGGCGTGAGCCGTGCCGCCAACGGGCGCGCCCATCTGTCCATCGGCGAGGTGCTCTCGCTGCTGCAGGACGAGTTCCCTGATGTGACCATCTCGAAGATCCGGTTCCTGGAGAGCCAGGGCCTGCTCGACCCCGAGCGCACCCCGTCGGGCTACCGCAAGTTCTACGACGAGGACATCGAGCGCCTGCGCTGGATCCTGCGTCAGCAGAAGGACCACTACCTGCCGCTCAAGGTCATCAAGGACCGGCTGGACGCCGAGGACGGGGTCCCGACGTCGTCCATCGAGGCCAGCGAGTCCCAGGGCAGGCTGCCCCTGGCCAGGGGATCCGTGGCGGTGAGCGAACGGGTCGACACCCGCAAGGTCGTCGCCAGCCCTCCGGCTCGTTCCTCTGCGCCGCCGACGCCGGCGCCCGCATCGGGAGCTCGTACCCCCGCGGCCCCGGTCCGGCAGCCGTCGCCGGCCCGGGAGACCCCGCGGCAGGCCCAACCGGCCGCTCGTCCGGTCCGCCAGCCCGAGTCGGCCCAGCAACGTCCGGCCGCCCGGACCACGCCCCCTCCGGTCCCGGCCGCGGCTCCGGTCCCTGCCACCCAAGCGGTGAGTCTCACCGTCGAGGAGCTGGCCGACGCCAGCGGACTGGCGGTGCGTGACGTGCGCGACCTCGAGCGCTTCGGGCTGATCGAGGCCCGTGACTCCGGCGACGACAGCTCCTACGACGGCGACGCCTTGATCGTGGCCCAGACCGCGGCCGGATTCCTCCAGCACGGCATCGAGGCCCGACACATGCGGACCTACAAGGTGGCCATCGATCGCGAGGCCGGACTGTTCGAGCAGATCGTCTCGCCGGTGCTCAAGCAGCGCAATCCCGAGGCCCGCACCCGGGCGGCGCGCACGGTGACCGAGCTGATCCGTCTGGGCGAGGTGATGCGCGGGGTCCTGCTCCGCCGCGAGCTTCGCGACCTGCAGGGCGGCGCCTGAGGAGTCCTCGTCAGCCTCGGATGGCGGACGAAAATGGCACCCTGGCGAGTAGGGTGGCGATGATGGCCGTGGAGATGGAACTGGTGAGCGTGGAGGCGCCAGAGCTGCCGGCACGAACGCCGGTGGTCATCCTCCGTGAGCGCTCCGGTCGTCGGCGTGTGCTCCCGATCTTCATCGGCACGCCCGAAGCCCAGGCCATCGCTCTGGCCATGCAGCGGATCGAGACCCCGAGGCCGATGACCCACGACCTCATGCGGGCCCTGCTCGAGGAGTTGGGAGCCCAGGTCGAACGGATCGTGGTGACCGAGCTGCGCGACGGCACGTTCTACGCCGACATCCTGCTGCGAGCCGATGGCAAGGTCCGCACCGTGTCGTCCCGGCCCTCCGATGCCATCGCCCTGGCCATCCGGATCGGCTCGCCGATCTTCGCGGAGGAGGAGGTGCTCGAGGAGGCTGGCCGGCCCGAGCAGCCCGACGCCGAGGAGGCCGAGCAGATGGTGGAGGAGTTCCGGGCCTTCATCGACCACGTCAACCCCGAGGATTTCGCTCCCTGACCCTCTGGGTGACGGTTACCGCGCGTTGACCTTCGCGGAGTAGCGCCGTAGCCTCTGGTGGTGACATCGACGTAATTCCGTCGCTGTCACGCTGTCGGCGGTCAGGAGCCTCAAGGTGAAGCAGAACTCGCAGACGCCAGTCGAGGGGTACAGCGGCAAGCGGGCCGCCGAGATCGTCGCCATCTCCTACCGGCAGCTCGACTACTGGGCGCGCACCGATCTGATCCGCCCCAGCCTGGCCGACGCCCACGGCAGCGGCAGCCGGCGGCGCTACAGCTACCGGGACCTGATCGAGCTCAAGCTGGTCAAGACTCTGCTCGATTCGGGTAACCGGCTGGAAGTCGTGCGCGAGGCGTTCGAGTACATCCGTGAGCATCTCGGCGAGGACATCGCCTCGGCGAGGCTGGTGATCGCCGGCGGCACTGCGGTGTTGGTGCGGCAGAACAACGAGCTGATCGACGTGTTCAACCGCTACAAGGGCCAGGGCGTGCTCAACGTGCTGGATCTCGAGGGGGTCAAGGAGGAGGTCGACGCCGCGCTGGTCGAGCTCTTTCCCGAACCGGGCGCTCCCAAGCAACCTGCCACCCGGAAGCTGAGAGCGTCGAACTGACGAACTGACGACGTGGCGTTCGAGTTCGCGGCGAGGAACTACCCTCGCCGGCCGTGACGCTGCACCATTCTCCCCTCGACGCCGTACATCGGACCCTTGGGGCCAAGATGGTCCCGTTCGGCGGGTGGGACATGCCGCTGCAGTATCCCTCCGGCACCCTGGCCGAGCATCGAGCCTGCCGCGGCGACGCGGTGGCCTTCGACGTCAGCCATCTCGGCACCGTGCGGGTGAGCGGTGTTGAGGCCCACGACCGGCTCCAGGCGGCGCTGACCAACAACCTGGACAAGGTGGCGCCGGGCCGGGCGCAGTACACCCACCTGCTCGACGACGGTGACGCCTCGGTGCTCGACGACATCATCGTGTGGTGGGTCAGCGATGACCGGTTCGACGTCATGCCCAACGCCTCGAACACCGAACGGGTGCTGGACGCCATCGGCGGCGAGGACGTCACGGCCACCCGGGCCGTGATCGCGGTGCAGGGCCCGCAAGCCCGGGAGCGGCTGGCCAAGGTGTCGTCGGAAGCCGCTGCGGTGGGTCGGTTCCGGGTGGCCGAGCTGGCCATCGAGGGCGTCGATTGCGTCGTCGCCGGCACCGGCTACACCGGCGAGGACGGCGTGGAGGTGGCGGTGCCGGCCGAGTCCGCCCCGGCCATCTGGGACGCCATCATCGGCACCGGGGTCGCCCCGGCCGGGCTGGGCGCCCGCGACACCCTCCGGTTGGAGGCAGCGCTGCCGCTGCACGGCCACGAGCTGGGCCCCGGCATCACCCCGCTGCAAGCCGGGCTGGGTTGGGTGGTGTCCTGGGACAAGGGCGACTTCCGCGGCCGGGCCGCGCTGGCCGCCGAGCGGGACCGTGGTCCGGCCCGTCGACTCCGGGGCCTCGAGGTGGAGGGACGCCGGCCGCCGCGGGCCGAGCAGGCCATCCTGGCCAACGGCCGACAGATCGGCGAGGTGACCAGCGGGAACTTCGCTCCCACCTTGGAGCGGGGCATCGCGTTGGGTTTCGTGCCCCCGGAGTTGGAGGAGGGGGCGGTGGTCGCCATCGATGTGCGGGGCACCGAGGTCCCGGCTCGGATCGTCCCAACGCCCTTCTATCGCCGCCCTTGAGGGGGTCTTCCGCGTTAAGTCACGGAAAATCGGCCATATTCCGTTCCGTTCAGGGAACAATGGTCACAACCCGTGGTGAGAAGGGGGTTGTGAGATGGCTTTGGCACCTCTGGTCGAGGAGCTCCTCGGCCATGACCTCCCGGTGCGTGTCGTGACCTATGACGGCAGCGTGGCCGGTCCGCCCGATCCTCCAGCAACGTTGGAGATCCGGACGCCGGATGCCCTGCGACGAATCGTCACCGCGCCCGGTGAGCTTGGCTTCGCCCGGGCCTACGTGGCCGGGGACGTCGAGATCATCGGCGACATCTTCGCGGTGCTGGCACTGCAGGAGCGCATGCCGGAGATAAAGCTCGAACCGCGCATGGTCCGCAAGGTGGTCCGGGAACTGGGCGGCTGGCACAAGGTACGACCACTGTCCGCGCCGCCCGAGGAGGCTCGGTTGCGGGGCCGACGGCATTCGCTGGCCCGGGACCGCGCCGCGGTGAGCCATCACTACGACGTGTCCAACCGCTTCTACGAGATGACGCTCGGACCGAGCCTGACCTACTCGTGTGCGGTGTTCCACCAACCCGACGACACCCTCGAGCAGGCGCAGGAGAACAAGTATCAGCTCATCTCCCGCAAGCTCGGTCTGAGCGCCGGCTCCCGCCTGCTCGACGTGGGCTGTGGCTGGGGGAGCATGGTCCTCCACGCGGCCAAGACCTTCGGGGTGAAGGCCGTGGGCATCACCATCTCCCGCCAGCAGGCCGACCTGGCCACGCAGCGGGTGAAGGAGGCTGGCCTGGCCGGACAGGTGGAGATCCGACTGCAGGACTATCGGGAGATCGAAGACGGCCCGTTCGACGCCATCAGCTCCATCGGCATGTTCGAGCACGTCGGCGAGGCCCGCCTGGCCGAGTACTTCGAGCGCCTCCGTCGGTTGCTGCGTCCCGGTGGCCGGCTCCTCAACCACGGCATCGGACGGCGCCCGGGCGGCCGCGCCGCCCTGCCGCGCCGCAGCTTCATCAACCGCTACGTCTTCCCCGACGGGGAGTTGCACGAGGTCGGACGGGTCGTGTCCTCGGTGCAGGGCGCCGGGTTCGAGGTGCGGCACCTGGAGTCCCTCCGGGAGCACTACGCCCTCACGCTGCGCCGCTGGGTCGCCAACCTGGAGAACCATTGGGATGCTGCGGTGGCCGAGGTGGGCGCGGCCCGGGCCCGGGTGTGGCGCCTCTACATGGCCGGCTCGGCGCTGAACTTCAGCCTGGGCCGGAGCCAGATCCACCAGATCCTCGCGGTGCCCGACAACTCCGACGGGGAGTCCGGTCTGCCCCTACGCCCGGTGTTCGAGTAGCCACCCAGCTCGGCGGGCAATAGGTCCTGGTAGGGCTGCGGGCTAACCTGCCCAGCGGCGGAGGGTCAGCGGGCGACCCTCGATGGGAGGAAAGCGGCGTGAGGGTGCGGGCGCGGGCATGGAAACCGCTGACCGCTGCCGTCCTGGTTGGGGCGGTGGCGCTGGCGGCGTGCGGGGGAGGCGGGGACGATGACGATGCGTCCGACGACGCCGACGCCAATGTGCTGCGCATCCTCGTCACCAACGACGACGGCGTGACCGGTGAGGGGATCGACGCCCTGGTCACCGGGCTGGAGA
This sequence comes from Acidimicrobiales bacterium, assembly GCA_036505485.1. Classification (GTDB taxonomy): domain Bacteria; phylum Actinomycetota; class Acidimicrobiia; order Acidimicrobiales; family VFJN01; genus DASXTK01. The sequence continues at coordinate 2,197 of DASXTK010000364.1, read as the reverse complement.
CCCTGCCCGACGTCGAGGTCACCGTGGTCGCCCCGGCCGAGGATCGCAGCGGCACCGGCGACACCATCTCCGACACCCCACCGACCGGCAGCGAGACCACCCTCATCGGCGGGCACTCGGCCATCGCCGTAGCCGGATTCCCCGCCGATTCGGTGCTCTACGCCCTGGACGAAGTGCTCGACCAGCGCCCCCACGTCGTGGTCTCGGGCGTGAACAAGGGCCAGAACCTGGGCCCGGTGGTTTTCGCCTCGGGGACGGTGGGGGCAGCCCGCACGGCGGCTGGCCGTGGTGTCCCGGCCTTGGCCGTGAGCCAGGGTCTGGCTGACCCGCCCAACTACGCCGCCGCGGTCGATCTGGCCCTCAACTGGGTCACGGACCACCGCAAGGACCTGCTGGTCGGCGATGTCCAGACCGAGACGATCGCCAACATGAACGTCCCGACCTGCCCCACCGGCGAGGTTCGCGGGCTGGTGGACGTCCCCAGCGCCATCGACGGCGGCGAGCGCATGTTCAACCCGCCCGACTGCGCCTCCACCGAGAACCACCCCACAGACGACATAGACGGATTCCTGAACGGCTACGCCACCCTCGCCAACGTCCCCATAGACCCCCCGACGTAAGGCCGGGACGCCTCCCGCCACCACGGGCGCCGGTGGGGTCGTGGAGGGGACCTCTCCCGCTGAACAGCGGACTGCGGAGGGCTGGCGCCGCCGGGCGTCTATGAACTTTTCAAGGAGCGGTTTGGGCCGGCGCGCTCGGGGGTGCGTGTTGCGGCGGGTGGTTGAGGGAACGATCGTGTGGAGCCGGGGTTAGGCGACTTGGGGTTTGTTGGTGTTGTCGGGGTGGCGGGGATCGGAGGGTGGGACCATGGGTCGTTTACCTTTCCCCTCGACCAAGGCCCAGCGGCGCCGGGTTTTGAGACGGTGGTGGTGACGGCACAGGGGTTCGAGCTCGTCGAGTCGGGTGTGATGGGTGATGGTCCAGTCGATGCGGTGATCGTGTTCGATGTCGGTGCGATAGCAGCCTTGGGCGACACACTGGGGTGATCTCCAACGCAGGGCGATCTCCTGAGCCACCGTGGGTCCCCGCCCGAGGTGGGTGACATGAGCGACATCGATACCTTTGGTGATGACCAGCTTGAGGATCGACTCGCCGAGCAGTTCGCGGGCCACCGAGACGGGGATGGGTCCCAGCCCGGTGATCTCACACAGCTCGTCATCGTTCTCGACCTTGCCGCGGATCAGGGCCTGGAAGTCGATGCGCAGCAGGCCCAGATACTTGGGGTTGGGCTGCTTCGGGGGTGCGGCGGGCGTGGTAGCGCGTCGGACGAGTTCGCACATGGCATCGAAGGCGTAGGCCTCCCGGGACTCCCGGCGGCCTTCGGCCCGCGCCGTGCGGAACATCTCATCGATGACCGGACCCAACACCGCGTTCAAGCCAGCCCCAGCATCGACCGGACCTCGCATGTGCAACGTCCACGCACCGTCAGCGTCGGTGCCCTGGCAGAGGCGGCGGTTGCGGTGGATCCGCCGATAGCGGGCCTCCGGATCCGGATCCGCCGCCGCTTTCACCCGACCACACGTCTCGCGCAACTCCCCAACGCTCTGGCATCGGGCCGCATCCAAAAGATCGGACTCCGACTCCGGGTCCTGCGCGGCGGCGTCGGCGACGAGTTCCGCCTGCCGGTTGGAGAGTTGTCCGGCCCGCAGCGCCGTGCTGGTCTGATCCAGTTCCGCGAGACGGTTCGACGTTGTGAGAGTCCGCTGCGCCGCGGTGACCGTGGTCCCGGACTGGCGGGCGATCCAGTGGGCCGCCGAGGCGTCCCCGGTGTCCTTCCACTGCTTGGAGTCATCGACCCGGCGGGCCAACGACACCTTCGCGGCTCCAGCGAGGCGTTCCACGTGATCGAAAGCCAGCCACAACTCCGGGGCATCATCGGTCCCGATCGTGTCGGGGTCCAGGTCGGCGACGAACCTCGCCAGCGCCTCGATCTCCTGCGACGGGAACCCTTGAACCATGACCTCCATCATCCTCAGGGGGTCTGACACTTTCGGGCCTTCAGACCCCCGGTCGCAGAAAAATCATGTCAGCCGTCCCCGCGGTACTCCCGCCAGCCGTCCCGGTCGGTCCAGCGGTCACCTTCGGCGTTCTCCGCGAGGTGCTCGGCTATCTCGTCCACGGTTTCGACGGCGCCTTC
>DASXTK010000363.1:0-1973 GCA_036505485.1 Acidimicrobiales bacterium | reverse complement strand
CACCGTGACCGAGATCCTCGTGCCCGAGGGCGAGACCGTCGACGTCGGCGTCGTGCTGGCCCGCGTCGGCGACGGCGCCACCGGTGGCGGCGATGCTTCGGGGAGCACAGCGGCTGCGGCTCCGGCCGCCGAAGCCCCGGCGGAGGCGCCCGCTCCCGCGCCTGCGGCAGCCCCGGAGGAATCCGCACCGCCCACTCCGCCGACGCCCGAAGCCGCCGCGCCTCCGGCTGCCGCCCCGGCTCCTCCCGCGGCTCCCACGACGACGGCGCCGCCGCCTCCACCTCCTCCGCCCCCGGCCGGTGAGCCGGCCTCCCCGAACGGGAAGCTGCTGTCTCCGGTCGTCCGCCGGTTGATCTCCGAGAACAATCTCGACGCCAACCAGATCGCCGGCACCGGCCCCGGTGGCCGCATCACCCGCAACGACGTCCTGTCGGTGATCGAGCGGGGCGGTCCGGCGGCTCCGCCGGCCCCGCCCGTGGCTCCGGCCCCCGCTCCGGCTCCGGCCCAGCAGGCTCCGGCACCCGCACCCGCAGCTGCCGCCGCGGCTCCCGCTCGGACTCCCCAGCCGATCGTCCGGGCCGCGGGCGAGCGCGACACCGCCATTCCGCACACCAACATCCGCCGGCGCACCGCCGAGCACATGGTCCGCTCGAAGGCGACGTCGGCCCACGTGTACGCCTCGATCGAGGTCGACTTCGAGGCCGTCGAGGTCGTGCGGTGGGCGGCCCGGGACGAGTGGCGGGCGACCGAGGGCTTCAGCCTCACCTACCTGCCCTTCATCAGCCGAGCGGTGATCGACGCCATCCACGAGTTCCCCGAGGTCAACGCCACGTTCGGTGAGAACGAGCTGATCGTCCACAACTATGTGAACCTGGGCTTCGCCGTCGACCTCGACTTCAAGGGCCTGATGGTGCCGGTGGTCCAGGATGCCGACGGCAAGCGGCTCCGGGCCATCGCCCGGGAGGTCTCCGACCTGGCTCGACGGGCCCGGTCCAAGCAGCTGTCGCCCGACGACATCGCCGGGGGCACGTTCACGATCACCAACCCCGGGCCGTTCGGGACCACGTTCACCTTCCCGGTGATCAACCAGCCCCAGGTGGCGATCCTGGCGACCGATGCGGTCAAGCGCCGTCCGGTCGTGGTCCACCTGCCCGACGGCAGCGAGGCCATATCCATCCACTCCGTCGGCAACCTGACGCTGGCCTTCGACCACCGGGCCTTCGACGGGGCCTACGCCTCCAGCTTCTTGAACCACATCAAGGAGATCATCGAGACCCGCGACTGGAACGCGGAGCTGGCTTGACCTTCCGCATCCGCTGGCTGGGCCGGGTGCCCTACCGCGAGGCCCTGGCGGTGCAGCGGGCGCTGCACGAGCGCGCGGACGACGACTACCTGCTGCTGTTGGAGCACCCCCACGTCTACACGCTGGGGGTGCGGGCGGACATGCGCCATGTGCTGGTCCCGCCGGCCTCGGTGGGTGCCGACCTGGTGCGGGCCGACCGGGGCGGCGACGTGACCTATCACGGGCCGGGCCAGTTGGTCGGGTATCCGATCGTGAGCGTGTCCCATCGTCCGAGCACCTATGTCCGATCGGTCGAGCAGCTGATGATCGACTCGCTTGCGGACCTCGGTCTGCCCAACGTGGGCCGCCTGCCGGGCTATCCCGGCGTCTGGGTCGACCCTGACGGCGACAACCCCCGGAAGATCTGCGCCATCGGGGTTCGGCTGATCCGGGGCCGAGCCATGCACGGCTTCGCCCTCAACATCGACCCGGACATGCGCTACTGGGGCTACATCGTCCCGTGCGGCATCCCCGACAAGGCGGTCACCTCGCTGGCCGACGAAGGCCTGTCGGTCAGCATGCGGGAAGTCGCCGACGCAGTTGCGGCTCGTGCTGCTCTGTTGTGGGGGTCCAGTGAGGCTCCCGATCGCCAGGATGTCGCCTGGGTCCGTGGCACCTCCGTCGAGGTTGC
>DASXTK010000362.1:0-10340 GCA_036505485.1 Acidimicrobiales bacterium | reverse complement strand
CAGTTCGTCCTCGTCCAAGGTGACCGACGGCTCCGCCACGACCACCGCCACCACCGCCTCGCCCAAGTCGGGGTCGGGGATCCCGACGACCGCGCTCTCCACCACCCCCGGCACCTGGTCGAGGACGTCCTCGATCTCTTTGGGGTAGACGTTGAGCCCGCCCGAGATCACGACGTCCTTGGAGCGCCCGACGATGGAGAGGTAGCCGTCCTCGTCGATGCCGCCCACGTCGCCGGTGCGGAAGAACCCGTCAGCCCGGAACTCCGAGGCCGAGAGGTCGGGCCGGCGCCAGTAGCCACTGAACACGTTGGGACCGCGCACTTCGATGTCGCCGATGCCCTCGGTCCGGGGGGAGACCACCCGCACCTCGACGTCGGGCAGCGGCCGGCCGACCGTTCCGGGTCGACGCTCACCATCGAGCGGGTTGGAGGTGAGCATCCCGGTCTCGGTCATGCCGTAGCGCTCGAGGATGGCGTGCCCGGTGCGGGCCCGGAACTCGTCGTGGGTGGTGGCCAGGAGCGGTGCCGACCCCGAGATGAACAAGCGCATCGTGCGGCAGGCCCGCTCGGTCAGTCCTGGGTGGGCCAGCAACCGGGTGTAGTAGGTCGGCACGCCCATCATCACGGTGCACCGGTCGAACTGAGCCAGCACGGAGTCGGGCTCGAACCGGGGCAGGAACACCATCCCGGTGCCGTTGGCCAGTACGCAGTTGGTGGCCATGAACAGCCCGTGGACGTGGAAGACCGGCAGGGCGTGTAGCAGCACGTCATCGGGGCCGAACCCCCAGATCCGGTGCAGGGTGGCGGCGTTGGAGGCCAGGTTCCTCTGCGACAGCATGGCGCCCTTGGGGCGACCGGTGGTCCCGCTGGTGTAGACGATCGCAGCGAGATCGTCGGGCCCAGGGTTGACGTCCTCGAACTCCGCGGACTCGACCGCGGCAGCGTCGGCCAAGGATCCGGCGCCGCTGGCATCGGCGGTCAGCGTGGTCATCGGAGCACCCACCGCCGTCCGGTCCGGGTCGCGCACGAACAACCGCGGCTCCGCGTCCCCCAACAGATAGGCCACCTCGTTGTCGGTGTAGGCCGGGTTCATCGGGACCAGGACCGCACCGGCCCGGATGCAGGCCAGGTAGAGCAGCACGGTCAGTGGCGACTTCTCGATCTGCACCGCCACCCGGTCGCCCACGCCGACCCCGCTGGTCCGTAGGGCGTGCGCCAGCCGTCCGGTCTGGTCGGCCAGATCGCCATAGGTCAGCCGCAGCCTGCCGGGCACCTCGAGGAACACCCGGTCCGGGTCGGACGGCCGTCGTTCGGCGAACAGGGAGGTGAGGATCGCGGGCCTCATGGGTACCGGAGGCTAGAAGGCTCGACGTATTGCACGCCGTGTGTAACCATCCGACGTCACTCAGTGTGGGCGAAAGGGGGAGTGCATGGCCAGCAGGACGACGCGGCGTGGGACTCGGTATCGCCGAGTCGTCGGAGCGATGCTCCTCGCATTGATCGTCGCGGCGTCGGCCTCATGCAGCAGCGACGACGACCAGGACACGGCCGCCGAAGACAAGCCGTCCGAGTCGGACGCTGACTGCGATCCGGCCCGTCCCACTCCCGACGGGCTCGACCAGCCAGAGACCTTCTCCTATGGCGGCGTCGACCGCACCTACCTGCTGGCGGTGCCCGACGACTACGACGGCGAGACCGCTGACCCGCTGGTGCTCAACCTCCACGGCTTCGGCGGCAGCGCCGAGACCCACGGCAACCGCACCCAGATGGCGGCCAAGGGCACGGCTCGCGGCTACGTCGTCGTCACTCCCGACGCGCTCGGCGTCCCTGGGTTCCAGAACTGGAACTTCACCCGGGACCCCGGCGGCGCCGACGATTTCGGCTTCATCGACGCCCTCCTGACTGATCTGACTGATCGGCTGTGCATCGACGAGGACCGCGTCTACGTCGCCGGCCACTCCAACGGCTCGGCCTTCACCGGGTTCCTGTCCTGCGAGCCGCCCTACCGCTTCGCCGCCGCGGCGATGGTGTCGGCCTTCATCCCGTCCACCTGTGCTGTGGCCGAGGCCAGCCCGTCGGTCATCGCCATCCATGGCACCGCCGACCCCGGCGTGCCCTACGAAGGGGGTCTGGTGGTCGGCGGACCGGCCACGATTCCGCCGGCCCTGGCCACGCTCGACGCCTACCGCGATCACTACGACTGCGACCCGACCCCGGCCGAGGAGGAGGTGCAGCCCAACGTCCAGCGCAAGGCCTACACCGGCTGCTTCAACGGGGCCGAGGCGGTGCTCTACACCGTCGTCGGCGGCGGCCACGACTGGCCCGACTTCGCCACCGACACCGTCCTCGACTTCTTCGACGCCCACCCCGGCGACTGAGCCGTGGTGCTAGAAGGGGCCATGGCCGACAAACAGCCGCAGTTCGCCCAGATCAACCTGGTGGTGCGAGACATGGACGCCTCGGTGGCCTTCTACCGCTTGCTGGGGTTGGACATCTCCGTCCCTGACCGCGACTGGCCGCCGGGCAGCGGCGCCCTGCACACCGAAGTGGTGATGGACAACGGCACCCGGTTCGAGCTGGACAACGTGGCCATGGCCCAGCTGTGGCACGAGGGCTTGCGGCCGCTGCTGCACGGGGTCGGCGCGGTCATCGGCTTCGACATGGAGTCCCGGGAGGCCGTGGACGCCCGCTACGCCGAGATCACCGAGGCTGGCCACAAGGGTCGGCAGGCGCCCTGCGAGGCGTTCTGGGGTGCCCGCTACGCCATCGTCGAGGGTCCCGACGGCAACGAGGTCGGCCTGATGAGCCCGGTCGACCGCGACCGCGCTTTCACTCCCGAGGTCTGACTGCCGGCCCGTCACCGCTTGGTGGAGAAGCGGGCCCGTCGTTCGTGGCGGTCGACGGCCAGTCGCACCAGCTCATCGATGAGCTCGGGATAGGAAAGACCGCTGGCTTCCCACAGCTTGGGATACATCGAGATGGGCGTGAAGCCGGGGATGGTGTTCAGCTCGTTGACCAGGAACCCCCGGCCGCCCTCCTCGTAGAAGAAGTCGGCCCGGGCCATGCCGTCGCAGCGCAGGGTTTGGAACGCTGCCACCGCGAGCGCCTGGACCTTGGCCACGGCCTCGGGCGATAGCGGCGCGGGGATCAGCAGCTCGCTGGTGCCGTCGATGTACTTGTCGTCGTAGTCGTAGAACTCGTGGCTGGGGACGACCTCCCCGGGAACCGACGCCCGTGGCGAGATGTTTCCCAGGACCGCGACCTCAATCTCCCGTCCGTTGACGCCTTCCTCGATCACCACCCACTCGTCGTACTCGGCGGCGATGGCCAGGGCCTCGGCCAGCTCATCAGCGGAAGGCACCTTGCTCACGCCCACCGAGGAACCCAGGTTCGCGGGCTTCACGAACACCGGGTAGGCGAACCCGGTCTCGGCCACCGCGTCGACGGCGGTGTCCAGCTCGTGCTCACGCAGGGCCAGCCAACGAGCCTGGGGCAGTCCCGCCGTGGCCAGGACCTGTTTGGCCGCCACCTTGTCCATGCACAGAGCCGACGACAGGACCCCGGAGCCGACGTAGGGCACGCCGGCCAGCTCCAGCATCCCCTGTACCGTGCCGTCCTCGCCGTGGGGACCGTGCAACAGCGGCAGCACCACCACCGGGGTGTCGGCCCGGGCCGGGGTCACCGCCGGCAGGGGCTCGATCGTCGTCCCGGTGGCCTCCAGCGGCGGCGGCAGGGACGCAGCGCCGCGCACCAACGCCACCCGGGCCTCGTCGGCCTGGACCCAGGTCCCCTCCCGGGTGATGCCGATGGGCACGATGTCGTAGCGGTCGGGATCGGCCGCCCGCAGCACGTGGGCCGCGGTGGTGCAGGACACCTCGTGCTCTGCGGACTGGCCGCCGAACAGCACGACGAGACGGACGCGCTCGGGGAATCCCATGGCGGCCGAGAGTACCGAATTGGCTCATGGCAGCGAGCCTTCGCACACCTGCGATGATGCTCGGTCGTGGAGTTGCGCATGAGCGAGGTCGCCGCGGCGACCGACGGAGAGCTGGTGGGTCCGGACGCGACGGTCTCGGGTGCGGCCATCGATTCCCGCGCCATCGTGCCCGGTCAGCTCTTCGTGCCGGTGATCGCCGAGCGCGACGGTCACGACTTCATCCCCACCGCGCTGGCGGGCGGAGCCGCGGGCTACCTGACCAGCCGGGACGCCGTCGACGACGGCACCGCGGTGGTGGTCGGCGACACGGTCGCGGCCCTGGGCCGGCTGGGACAGCACGCCCGACGCCAGAGCGAGGGGCAGGTCATCGGGGTGACCGGATCGGTGGGCAAGACCAGCGTGAAGGATCTGCTGGCCGCGGCCCTGGCCGCCCGCTGGCGCACCTCGGCCAGCCACCGGTCGTTCAACAACGAGCTGGGCGTACCCATCACCCTGCTCAACGCCCCGGCCGCAACCCAGGCGCTGGTGGTGGAGATGGGAGCCCGCGGGGTCGGCCACATCAAGGCGCTGTGCGACATTGCCTCTCCGACCGTCGGGGTCGTCACCCGAGTCGCGGCGGTGCACACCGAGGCGTTCGGCACCCTCGACGACGTGGCCGTGGCCAAGGGTGAGTTGGTCGAGGCCTTGCCCCCGGACGGAGTGGCCGTGCTCAACGCCGACGACCACCGCGTGGCGGCCATGGCCGGGCGCACCCAGGCGCGGGTGGTGACCTTCGGGGCTGCGGGGGATGTCCGGGCCGAGCAGCTGGTGTTGGACGAAGAGCTGCGCCCGTCGTTCCGGCTGGTCTCGTCGTGGGGGAACGTGCCGGTCTCGCTCCGCGTGCGCGGCGCCCACATGGTGGACAACGCCCTGGCCGCCGCGGCGGCGGCGCTGGCTTGCGATGTCCCCCTCGACCTCCTGCCCCCAGCCCTGGCGGGAGCGCAGCTGTCCCCGTGGCGCATGGATCTGATCCGGACCCGGGCCGGGGGAGTGGTGCTCAACGACGCTTACAACGCCAACCCGGCGTCCATGACTGCGGCGCTGCAGGCCCTGGCCGCGCTGCCGGCCCGCCGGCGCATCGCGGTCCTCGGGATCATGGCCGAGCTGGGCGCCCGCAGCGAGGAGGAGCACCTGACCATCGGCGCATTGGCCCGTGAGCTGGGCGTCGACGTCATCGGCGTGGAGGTGGTGGCCTACGGCGGAACCACGGTGGCCAGCCTCGATGCGGTAGCCGAATCCGTCGGCGAGGTAGGCGACGGCGTAGCGGTCCTCCTCAAGGGCTCACGCGTTGCCGGCCTGGAACGCCTGGTCGGCGTCCTCACGAACCTCGGTGATCCGCCCGCTGGCTGAGGAGATCGGCGTAACGGTCGAGGACGGGTAGGACCTCGTCGCGGCCGGCCGACGGCAGGCGGAACACGCACTCGGTGATCCCGATCTCGGCGAAGTGGTCGAGCTTGCCTGGGGAGGGGAACGATCCGAAGGGCACGACCTCGAGTGTCGCCGGGTCCCGGCCCGCAGCTGCCACGGTCTCCCGGAGAAGAGGCAGCGCCTCGGTCAGCCCGGCGCCGCCGATCGGGATCCAGCCGGAGGCGTACTCGGCGATGTGGGCGAACAGCTTGGGACCGGCACCCCCGCCGACCAGCACCGGCACCGCGGGTCTGCCGTGGCCGTTGCGCTGCACCGGCTTGGGCCAGGACCAGGATGACGAGAACGACACGTGGTCCCCGGCGTAGGCGGCCTCGTCGTCGGCCCACAGCGCCTGCATGGCCCGGACATGGTCTCGGGTGATCGAACGCCGCTGGTCGTAGGGCACACCGTGGTGGGCCATCTCGTCCTCGTTCCAGCCGAAGCCCACGCCCAGTGCCGCCCGCCCGTTGGACACATGGTCCAGGGTCGCCACCGCCTTGGCCGTCACGATGGGCTCCCGCTGCGCCGCCAGCAGGATCCCGGTCCCGAGCCGCAGCCGGTTCGTGACCGATGCAGCGGCGGCCAGCGCCACCAGAGGATCCAGCGCCCGCTTGTACTCCTCGGCCAGGACGCTGCCTCCGGTCGGCGGCGAGGTGCGCCGGGACAGCGGGATGTGGGTGTGCTCCGGCAGCCACAGAGAGTCGAGGCCTCGCTCCTCGGTGGCCTGGGCCAGCTCGACGATCCCCATCGACACATCGGTCGCGAACAGCGTGACTCCGTAACGCATCGCCATCGAGCGACAACGTAAGCGGTTCGGACCTGCGTCACCGCATGTTCACTGCGGGGAGGTCCCGGTGTCTCCTGGCGTACGGGCGCTGGTCGCATGCGGGTTCTACGGTCGCAGCCGTCACCGAATCTGCACGACCGACGAGCGGGGGACCCACCATGACCGCATCCGAGAAGAGCAGAACATCGCGGCGGGCGTTCATCCAGGCGGGAGCGGCGGGGGCGATCGCCGCCGCTGGTGCCAGCACCTTGGGCTTCGACGCCCTCGGCTCTGCGGTCGGCGCCACCCAGTCGAGGGCCAGAGGCCCCCATCCGACCCTGGCACCGGTGAAGGACCGGGCCACCGGGTTGGAGCTGATCAACCTGCCCCAAGGCTTCGAGTACACCACCTTCGGTTGGACCACCGACCCCATGGACGACGGCATTGCCACCCCGTCGGCCCACGATGGCACGGCGGCCTTCCGCGAGCGGGGCAGCAGCAAGGTGCAACTCGTGCGCAACCACGAGCAGGGCGGTCTGGGCGGCGCCTTCGCCACCGGCATGACCTACGACCCGATGGCCGAGGGCGGCACCACCACCATCGAGTTCGATCTCGAAACCCAGCAGTTCACCGGGGCGAGGGCCAGCCTGGCCGGCACGATCCGCAACTGTGCCGGCGGGCCCACGCCGTGGCGCTCCTGGTTGTCCTGTGAGGAGACCGCGGTGGTCAACGGCTCGACCCTGCACGGCTACGTGTTCGAGGTGCCCGTGGACGGTGTGTCGACCGGCCAGCCGTTGCGCGACCTTGGCCGCTTCGAGCACGAGGCCGCGGCCGTCGATCCCCGTACCGGCTACGTGTACCTGACCGAAGACGCCACGCCGTCGGGGCTCTATCGCTTCATCCCCAACGTGGCCGGCGACCTGGCTGCCGGTGGCCGTCTGCAGATGCTCGCCATCGGCGACTCGTCCTACGTCACCTACGCCGATGTTGCCCCCAAAGACTACGGCCAGGTGCACTGGGTCGACATCGACTTCCCGGATCCCGCCACGGAACAGCCCTCGACGGTCAGCCAGGGCATCACCAAAGGTGGCGCGCAGTTCGAACGGCTCGAAGGCGCCTGGTTCTTCGACGGCAAGCTGTACTTCGACTCGACGTCGGGTGGGCCGGCCCGGGGCCAGGTGTTCCGGCTCAACCCGAACACCGACAAGCTCAAGATGATCTACTCCAGCCCGGGGATCGAGGTCCTGGACTCGCCGGACAACATCACCGTGAGTCCCCGGGGCGGCATCATCCTGTGCGAGGACGGCAGTGGCCCGTCGTTCCTGCAGGGCCTGGACAGCCGAGGCCGGATCTTCCCGTTCGCCGAGAACCGGGTCGTCCTCAACGGCGAACGGGGCTTCGTAGGTGACTTCTCCACCTCGGAGTGGACCGGTGCGACCTTCGAGCCTCGGGAAGGCAAGTGGATGTTCGTGAACATCCAAACTCCCGGCATCACCTTCGCCATCACCGGTCCCTGGAGGAGCCTGGGTCTCTAGTCCTTCCCGCGTCCGGCCCGCGCTCCCGGTCGTGGATGCCCCCCGAGCGCGGGCAGACTCTCCTTCATGTGTGGACGCTTCGTCTCCGCCTCGCCGCCCGACGAGATCGCGCGGTACTTCGATGTCGACGAGACCGCTCTGCCGGAGCTGGAGGTCAACTACAACGTCGCGCCCACCAACGACGTGTACGCGGTGGCGATCGACGGGGGCATCAAGCGGGTCGAGGCCTTCCACTGGGGTCTGGTGCCGAGCTGGGCCAAGGATCCCAAGATCGGCTCCAAGATGATCAACGCCCGCTCCGAGGGCATCGAGTCGAAGAACGCCTACCGGGCCGCGTTCAAGCGCCGGCGCTGCATCATCCCGGCCGACGGCTTCTACGAGTGGCAGAAGCAGGAGGGCAAGAAGAAGAAGCAGCCGTACTACATCCAGCGGCCCGACGGGGAGCCGTTGGCCTTCGCCGGGTTGTGGGAGGTGTGGCGGCCCAAGGACGCCTCAGGCGAGAACCAGGCCGACGAGCCGCCGTTGCGGTCCTGCACCATCATCACCACCTCGGCCAACGCCACCATGGAACCGTTGCACGATCGGATGCCGGTGATCCTGCCGCCCTCGGCCTGGGAGGAATGGCTCGATCCCAGCAACGACGACCTGGACACCCTGGGCAAGCTGCTGGTCCCGGCCCCGCCGTCGCTGATCGTCACCCACCCGGTCTCCACCGAGGTGAACTCGGTGCGCAACAACGGCCCGGAGCTGATCGAGCAGTTCGACCCCGAAGCCGATGCCGACGAGGGCTAGGTCCGTTCCAGAGCTCGGGTGGCGCGGAGCGAGCCAATCATGGTTCCGATCGCCACCGACCAGGTGAACAGCATCGTGGCCTGGGCTCCGGTCTCCGGACCCCAGACATAGGCCCCCAGCGCCAGCCCCACCACCGCACCTGCCGCGACCGAGCCCCAGAAGGCCAGCGACGACCGATGCGTGGGGCGCGGCAGCGCCGGCCGGGCCTGCCGTTGGCGGACGCGGGAACGACCGGCCAGGTACAGGCACAGGACGAGCAGCACCGCGCCGCCGACATTGGCCGCCATGTGGACGATGTCGTACCAGTAGGTCGGCCCGGGGTCGGGCAGGGTGACCGGTGCCCGCTCCATCAGGACCGGGAACAGGTCGACGGCCCAGGGTTCGGGGTGGGTGAAGCTGTCGGCGAGCAGGTGGGTCAGGAGGCCGACGGCGGCCGACCCTGCGCTGACCGCCAAGCTGGGTCGATCGGCTGCCGCGAAGCCGACGTCTCGCAGCCGGAACGCCCCCAGATCGGGCAGGTGGACCGCCAGCGGTCGGGCCACGATCGACCGGAACACCACGGCGGCGATGACCGAGACCGGTAGGCACCAGAGCAGCAACCCGCCGGTGCCGTAGCTCTGGGAGTCGAAGTCGAAGCGGCTCCGGTCGAAGGCGTACGGCAGGTCCGGTGCGATGGTGGCGACCATGAAGGCCACGCAGTCGAAGTGGCGGGGCCGGTCGGCCAGCAGGATCGGCGCGGCGATGCCCTGATGCGCGATGAGGGGGAAAGGCATCCAGTCGGCGGTCGGCGGTCAGGCGTCCGGCACGAGGTCGCCATGGCCCTGGTCGCGCAGGGCGCCGCGGAGCCGTTCCGCGGCATCGTCGTGCGCCACGGGATCGGGGTTGGGGTTGGCCCGGGCCAAGGACAGGTCGGCCTCGCTGTCGATGGGCAGGACGTGGATGTGGCAGTGGGGGACCTCGAGTCCCGCGACGATCAACCCGACCCGTTCCGGCTTGAACACCGCCATCTGGGCCTGCCCGACGGCCTGGCTGACCTGCATCAGGTAGGAGGCCAGCTCCCGGTCGAGATCCAGCCAGTGATCGACCTCGGCCCGGGGCACCACCAGGGTGTGGCCCGGGGTGATCGGGGCGATGGTGAGGAAGGCCACCGCCTGGTCGTCACGCCAGACGAAGCGTCCCGGGATCTCGCCGTCGATGATGCGGGTGAACAGCGTCGCCATGGCCGCCGAGCGTATTCCCCGCGACCGCCCGTGCCGGCCGCGCCACGTACGGCGTAACAATTACCAAGGCGTAGCCTGCGTGGCCATGGAGGATGGGCTTGCGGTCGACGGTGTGGTGAACGGCAGCAGCCATCGCATCCTGACCCTGCCCAACTTCATCACCCTGATCCGGCTGGCCTGTCTGCCCTGGTTCCTCTGGCTGCTGTTCGGGGCCGAGGACCGGGCCGCGGCCGGCTGGCTGTTGGCGGCGCTGGGCATCACCGATTGGGTGGACGGCTATCTGGCCCGCCATCTGGGCCAGACCTCCGAGCTGGGCAAGGTTCTCGACCCGGTGGCCGACCGGCTGCTGTTCTTCGTCGGCGCCGGCGGCATCCTCATCGACGGCTCGGTGCCGGCCTGGTTCGCCATTGTGGTGCTGGTGCGGGAGACCCTTGTCGGTGGCACCACGGTGATCCTGGCCATGCTCGGGGCCCGGCGCATCGATGTCACCTGGTGGGGCAAGGCCGGGACGTTCGGTCTGATGGTGGCCTTCCCCCTGTTCCTGGCCGCGAACTCCGACCTGTCCTGGGCCGGCGTCGCCGACGAGATGGCCTGGGCCGCCGGCATCCCCGGGCTGGCGCTCAGCCTGTACGCGGCGGCGCGCTA
>DASXTK010000361.1:0-5772 GCA_036505485.1 Acidimicrobiales bacterium | reverse complement strand
TGATGGGCGACCTCGTGGGCCACCACCCGCAGCCGTTCCCGGTCGGTGCGGAGATCGCTGCGGACGAAGATCACCGAGCGGTCGTTCTTGGGGACACAGCCGGCGATGTCGCCCAAGGTCACGAGGTCGCCGCCCTCGCTGACCGGTCGGATCCAGTTCACGGAGGGCGTGGCGATCCCCAGCTCGGCGGCACAGCGGCGGGCGAAGCGTTGAGCGGAGCGCTGACGGGCCGGGGTTCCGGCTTCGACCCCGTCCACCACGGCGTAGCGCCGCATGCTCAGCAGCAGCTGGTCGACGAGGCGGACCCAGTCCCGGGCCTGCCGGGCCGCCACCCCCGCGCCCCAAGCGCTCAGCAGCGAGGTGCCGTCGGGTCGTTGCAACAGACGGGCCTCGTCCTCCCGGCGCAGGCGGATCAACGCCACCTGGCTGCGCCGGGCCGCGATGGCCGCGGCGGCCAGGATCTCCCGGCTCTCGGGGCTGAGGGTGATCCCGGTCTCCGGGAACGCGGTCTCGATGGCCTGGCGGACCAGGGTCTCCCGGGCCTGCTCCGACGGCGTCCCGTCGTACATCGGCCACGACTCGTCCACGACCCGTTGGGCCAGAGCGAGTCTGCTGTCCATGCAGATCTTCGTCACCGGTTGCGGCTCCCCACGGCTGCCTCTCCCGACCGACCACTAGATAAGCACCTGGGGCCACCGGTTTTCGTCGAAGGTTCAGCGAAATCCGGCGATGACGTCGGCGAACCGGGAGAGCGCTCCGGGATCGTGGCCCAGCTCGGGGATGCTGACGATAGCGGTCTGCACCCCGGACTCGCCCAGCTCGCGGTAGCGGCCGATCTGCTCGTCGACCGAGCCGGCGTCGGCGTGGGGCCGGTCGCCGGTCGGGGCGACCACCGAAGCGGTGGACAGATGGGTGACCCGTACGTCGGCCGGATCCCGTCCGACATCGGCGCAGTGCCCCCGCAGGATCTCGACCTTGTGGCGGACGGTGGCCGCGTCCCCGAACAGGTTGCAGCCGTCGGCGTGGCGCGCCACCAGCCGCAGCGTGCGCTTCTCCCCGGAGCCGCCCACCCAGATCGGCACCCGTTCCTGCAACGGGCGGGGATAGCAGATGGCCGCGGGGACGGAGGTCGTGCGACCGGTGAACGGCGGGCTGCCCGGTCCCCACATGAGCGGCAGGAGCTCGAGGGCGTCCTCCAGGAGGGCGTAGCGCTGGGCGATGGGCGGGAACTCCCAGCCGTACACGTCGTGCTCCCGCTTGAACCAGGCCGCGCCGAGGCCGCACTGGGCCCTACCACCGGACAGGACGTCGAGGGTGGCCACGATCTTGGCCAGATGGGCCAGGTTCCGGTAGGTGATCCCGGTGACCAGGACCCCGAGCCGCACGGTGTGGGTTCGTCCGGCCAGGAATCCCAGGGTGGTGTAGCTGTCGAGCATGTCCTCCCACTCCCGGCCGACCGGCGGGATCTGGAGGAAGTGGTCCATCACCCAGATGCTGCTGAAGCCCGCGTCCTCGGCCTCGGCGGCCAGGGCCGCGAGGCGCTCGCCGGTGGCGGCCGGGCTGTCGGGCCAGGAGAACCGGGAGATCTGCAGACCGAAGTCGAGCGGCATGGGATCGTCCTTCTGACGTCGGGCGGCCACGGGGGCGGCAACGAACTGGGGTGGGACCAACCGGACCACCTCCGCCGGCTCGTGGACCCCGTCCCAACCTTCGTCGAGCACGGCCCGGCGGGCCTCGTCGGCGGCCCGGAGCTGCCCGGTCAGGATCTTGGACGGCACCGGAGTGGCGCGCTCGCGGTTGCGGGACCGACAGACGGCGTCGGCGGTGGCGAACACCACGACGTGGGCGGCCACGCCGTTCCGGCGGGCCCGATCGAGCCAGCCCGCCCGGGCCTTGGGGTCGAGACCGGTGCTGTCGATCACCGTGGTGAGCCCCCGGCGGGTCCGGCGTTCCAGGATCAGGTCAAGGACGTCGAAGGCATCCTTGCTGGCCCGCAGATCGGCCTCGTCCCGCCCCACCACCGCCCGCAGCTCGTCCGAGGACACGATGGAACCAGCGGGAAACCGCTCGCGGGCCCACCAGGTCTTGCCCGCCCCCGATGCCCCCACCAACACCACGACGCTGGGATCGGGCAACCGCAGAGCGCCGTGGTCATCGATGGCCATAGGTGGGGTCGGCGACTACACGGGGGCGGGGGACACGACTCGTCTCGACAACCTGGCGAGCACCCACAGGACGGTCACGACCACGATGCCGCCGTAGATGACGGTGTTGAGGAGGAGAAGGTTCCAGGCTCCGGTGATCAGGTCGGCGCACGCTCGACGTTCGTAGGCCAGGGGTCGCTCCAGTTCGGGTAGCCCCCCGCGCACGGACGAGTCGTTGGAGAGCGGCGAATGGCACTTGACGTCCTGCGTTGTGGGCTTCTGGTCCTTGTCGAGCCCGGTGGGAATCGAGTCCACCGTCGGACGGGCGGCCCAGCTCAGGGTCGCGACGAACCAGAGGGTGGCCACGAAGATCGTGAGGAGCGGCCATTGCAGGTGGTGCGGAACCCGACTCATGTGAGGCCGCGACCATAGCCAGCGATGGGGGGGCGACAAGTATTCACGCGTCCTTTACACCGTCAGCGTAGAGTCCTGCCCAAATCGCTAGGTAGGAGGGCTTCTACATGCGCAATGTGATGCCGAAGCGGATCTTCGGTGTGGTCGGGGTGGCGGCTCTCCTGCTCGCCGCCTGCGGAGATGACGACGACAAGAAGTCGGATAGCACCGACAGCGGTGGCGGCGACTCGGCGTCGGCGCTCACGGTCTGTACCGACGCGCCGTATCCCCCGTTCGAGTTCGAGGACGAGGACAGCGGCGAGTTCACCGGGTTCGACATGGAGCTACTGCGGGAGATCGCCTCACGGATGGACCGTGAGCTGGACGTCACCGTCCAGCCGTTCGACGGGATCTGGCTGGCCCCCCAGGCTGGCACCTGCGACGTCGTGGCCTCGGCCATGACCATCACCGACGATCGCAAGGAAGGCGCGCTCTTCTCCGATCCGTACTTCGACGCCAATCAGTCGTTGTTGGTGCGGACCGAGGACAAGGACACGTATAACAACCTCGAGAAGCTGGCAGGCAAGAAGATCGGCGTCCAGCTCGAGACCACGGGCGAGACGTACGCCAACGACCACAAGCCCGATGGCTCCGAGGTGGTCTCGTTCGAGGATCCAGCGGCCATGTTCCTGGCTCTGGAGTCCGGTGAGGTGGATGCCTTGCTGCAGGACTTCCCGGTGAACGCCTACCGGGCCACCCAGGACGACGGGATGACGGTGGTCGAGCAGTACCAGACCAACGAGGAGTACGGCTTCGCCGCCGCCAAGGACAACCAGGACTTGATCGACGAGATCAACGACAAGTTGGCCGAGACCAAGGACGACGGCTTCTACGACGACCTCTACGCGGAGTGGTTCGGCGAGGAGCCCAGCAGCTAGTTCGTCGTCTGCTGCGGTTGGCCTGAAGTGGCCATGTCCAAGCGCCGACGGGCCCAGCTGATCCGGTGGGCGGTCTACGCCCTCACCCTGCTTGGGGTGGGGGCACTCGCTCTCTGGATCGACTGGGCCCACGTCCAGGACGCGATGCTCCGGCCGGATCTGGCCAAGGAGCAGTTCCCGGACATCCTGACGAAGGCGGCGAAGAACACCGTGATCTTCACGGTCTTCGGCTTCAGCGGGGGACTGGTGCTGGGCCTGGTCATAGCGCTGATGCGGCTGTCGTCCATCCGGGCGTACAGATGGTTCGCGGTCGGCTACATCGAGCTGTTCCGGGGTGTCCCGGCGCTGTTGACCATCCTCATCATCGGCTTCGGGATTCCCATCGCCCTCGGCTCCAGGATCCCTGGGACCTATGGGCCAGGGGCCGTCGCTCTGGCCATCGTGGCCGCGGCCTACATGGCCGAGACCATTCGGGCAGGGATCGAGGCCGTGCCCAAGGGACAGATGGAGGCGGCCCGCTCCCTGGGGATGAGCCATTCTCGAGCCATGGCGTCGATCGTGATCCCGCAGGCGTTCCGGTTGATGATCCCGCCGTTGACCAACGAACTGGTGCTCCTGGTCAAGGACACATCACTGCTCTCCGTGCTGGGGGTGACCGAGGCCACGATCGAGCTGACCCGCTGGGGGCGGAACGCCACCAACCACAGCGCCAACGCCACACCGCTGGTCGTCGCCGGGTTCGTCTACCTGTTGCTGACCATTCCGTTGGGGCGGCTGGCGGCCATGTTGGAACGGCGCGGGAAGCAGACCCGATGACCGACACGCCGTCCTTCGCCGAGTTCACGCCGACGGCCGATGCACTTCCCACCAACATCGCCATCGAGACCCAGCAGCTCTGCAAGTGCTTCGGCGACAACGAGGTGCTCAAGGGCATCGACCTGCAGGTGAAGCTGGGCGAGGTGGTCTGCATCATCGGGGCCTCCGGCAGTGGCAAGTCCACCCTGCTGCGCTGTTGCAACCTGCTGGAGCAGCCGACCACGGGTCGGGTCCTGATCGAGGGCATCGACATTACCGACCCGGACTGCGATGTGGACGCGGTGCGGCGCCGCATCGGCATGGTGTTCCAGCAGTTCAACCTGTTCCCCCATCTGACGGTGATGCAGAACCTCACCATCGCCCAGCGCCGGGTGCTCAAGCGGGACAAGTCCGAGGCCGAGGAGATCGGGCGGGACATGCTGGTCCGGGTGGGTCTGTCCGAGAAGGTCGCCGCCTATCCGGCCCACCTCTCCGGCGGTCAGCAGCAGCGGGTGGCCATCGCCCGATCGTTGTGCATGCGGCCGGACATGATGCTGTTCGACGAGGTCACCTCGGCCCTCGACCCCGAGCTGGTGGGCGAGGTGCTGGAGGTCATGCGGGATCTGGCCAGATCGGGGATGACCATGCTGGTGGTGACCCACGAGATGGGCTTCGCCCGCCGGGTGGCGGACCGGGTCCTTTTCGTCGATGCCGGGGTGATCGCCGAGGAGGGTTCGCCCGATCAGGTCCTGGTGGACCCGCAGCTTGCTCGGACCCGCGAGTTCCTTCAGATGGTCATCGAACGCTGATCAGCGCCTGGATGGCGGGCTCCGCGGCGAGCGATTCGGCGTCCACGAAGCGGACGGCCTGGAATCCCGCGGCCAGGGCGCCGTCGACGTTCTGCTGGACATCGTCGATGAACAGCGACGCGGCCGGATCGATCCCGTAGCGGTCGGCCAGCCGCTCGAAGATCTCGGGGGACGGCTTGAGCACGCCCTCCTCGCCCGACACGACGGCACCGTCGAACTGCTGCAGGATCTCGTACTCGGCCCGCCGTGCCGCGAACACGTTCGCCGGCGCGTTGGTGACCAGGTAGAGCGGCACGCCGTTGGCCTTCAGTCGGCGGACGATCTCACCGGTGCCCGGAACCTCGCCGGCGACCATCTCGTCCTGGCGCTTCCACGCGTGGACCAGCTCGGCGTGGTTCGGGAAGCTGGCCGCCAGCTCGGTACAGGCCTCGTCGAAGTCCCGGCCCAGGTCGAGGGTGCTGTTCCACGCCGGGTTGCACACGTCATCCAGGAACCAGTCGAGTTCGTCAGGATCGGGGATGAGCTGCCCATACAGCATCCTCGGATCCCACTGCAGCAGCACCCCGCCGATGTCGAACACCACGTTCTTCACGACCCCAGCCATCCGACGAGCATGCCAGACCAAACCCCCACCGCCACATCGAGGTCACAGAACAGGGCAACGATGGCTCCCAGGCAGCCGGCTGGCCGTTT
>DASXTK010000360.1:0-6290 GCA_036505485.1 Acidimicrobiales bacterium | reverse complement strand
CAGGATCGAGGGTGGCCGGAAGCCGTCGAAGCCCAGCTCGGCGTAGGCGTTGTCGTGCACGATCACCACGTCACGCTCGCGGGCGAAGTCGACGACCTGCTGGAAGAACTGCAGGTCGACGCAGGCGGTCGTGGGGTTGTGGGGGAAGCTCAGCACGATGACCCGGGGCCGGGGCAGCGAGTACTCGTAAGCCTCCTTCACCCGCTCGATGAAGTTCCCGTCGGTGGACATCGGGATCTCCCGGGCCGACGCGCCGGCCAGCAGCGGTCCCCAGATGTGGATGGGGTACGACGGCGACGGCACCAGCGCGGCATCGCCCGGACCCAGTAGCACCCACATCAGATGGGAGAAGCCCTCCTTCGACCCGATGGTGGAGATGACCTCCCGCTCAGGGTCGATGTCGACACCGAAGCGGGTGCGATAGCGCTGGGCCACGGCCTGACGCAGCTTGGGGATGCCCTTGCTGGCGGAGTAGCGGTGGTTCCGGGTGTTGTGCGCGGCCTCGCACAACTTCTCCACCGCCAGCTCGGGCGAAGGCAGGTCCGGGTTGCCGAAGCCCAGGTCGATCACGTCGATGCCGGCTCGCCGGGCCTCGATCTTCAGGCCATCGATGATGGTGAAGACGTACGGGGGTAACCCGGTGATGCGGCGAAACTCCATCCTGGTAACGGTAGCTTCAGCGGCCCGCTCGTCTACCCCCCAATAGGGCGGCACCGATGGCCCCGGCCCGCTCGCCCAGCTGCGCCGGCTCGACCCGCACGTCGGCACGCTGGTCGTGAGCCATGACCAGGTTCCCGTAGTGGTCGCGGATGGGGCTCATCAGCGGTTCGCCGATCTCCACCAGTCCCCCGCCGATGACCACGATCCCCGAGTCCAGCAGGGTCACCAGGTTGGCGAGGCCGAGGGCCACCCACCAGGCGAACGCTCGCAGGAGATCCAGGGCCTGGCTGTCGCCCTCGGTCGCGGCCTGGGCCACGTGCTCGCCCCGCAGCGCCGACAGCTCGCCGCCGGCCAGCTCCAGGACCCGATCCAGACGTCCGGCCTCGGCCACCTCCCGGGCCAGCCGACCCAGCCCGCTGCCCGAGGCCATGCGCTCCCAACAGCCGCGGCGACCACAGGGACAGTGGGGACCAGCCGGGTCCACCACCATGTGGCCGGCCTCACCTCCGAAGCCGTGGGCGCCACGGATGACCTCCCCGCCCGCGATCAGCCCGGTACCGATGCCGGTGCCCAGGGTGATGCAGGTGGCGTCGGGGATGCCGCGGGCCGCTCCGGCGATGTGCTCGCCCCAGGCCGCGCAGGTGGCGTCGTTGTCCACCGCCACCGAGCAGCCCAACCGGTGGAACAACTCCTCGCGGACCGGTACTTGGTGCAGGTTGGGCAGGTTGGGAGCGCTTTGCAGGACGCCATCCCGATCGACCAGGCCGGCGATGCCGACGCCGACCGAGGTCAGCGGGACCGAGAGCTCCCGGGCGACCTTGGCGATGGCGTCGAGCACGTTGTCGGCACCGGCCGGCGTGGGAACGCGGAACTCGGCCTGCACCACGGCCGGATCGTCCTCGTCGACGACTATGCCGAGGATCTTGGTCCCGCCGATGTCTATACCGATGAGCTGGGACAACGGCTAGTAGCGCAGTAAGGCGCCGATGCGGCCCAAGACGTCGAGATCGGCGTTGCCGACGCAGATCTGCACCCGGCACGACTGGGACAAAGCATCCTCCACCGCTTCCTCGACGATGTCGTCGACCTCGACCATCGCCCCGCCGCAGCGCTTGCACAGCCGACCCATGGCGGCGTGGACGTCGCAGCCATCGCAACGCCAGCCCGGCGCGCTGAACCCCTTGGACACCAGCAGCTGATCGACCCGGCGGTCGGCCAG
Source organism: Acidimicrobiales bacterium (assembly GCA_036505485.1). Classification (GTDB taxonomy): domain Bacteria; phylum Actinomycetota; class Acidimicrobiia; order Acidimicrobiales; family VFJN01; genus DASXTK01. The sequence goes on along the minus strand of DASXTK010000360.1, from coordinate 4,411 downwards.
GGCTTCGAGCACCGGACCGAGCCCGGCTATGCCCCGCCGTCCCGACGAGACCGCGGCCCGCAGCCGGTCCACCACCGCGGCGTCGCGGCGCCGCTCGACATCGGTCTCCGCAGCCTGGGCCGCGACCAGGACCTCGTCATAGCCGGCGGTCACCGGCACGTTGGCCCGCGTCGGGGCCAGACGTTCGACCAAGTACGGATGCAGGTTGGCTTCCAGCTCCCGCGCCAGCGCCTCGGGCGCGGCGACAACCAGATGGGCGAAGGGAGCCTGGTGCCACACGTCGAAGGCGACGTGCGCGGCGTTGCGGAGGTGCTGTTGGACCTTGGCCTCGAGGTGCCCGGGATGGTCGCCACCCCGGTCCTTCTCGCCCCGAGCGCCCTCATCGCGGGGCAGGGCGTCGATGCGCTCGGAGTGCTCCACCAGCTCCCCCAGCGCGAACACGAACATGCGGGCCCGCTGGCGATCGACGAGCAGCACCCCGATGGGCTCGTGCTCGCGCAGCACCGACTCGAGCTGGCCCACTGCGGGCACGTGGTTGATGACCACCTGGCTGTGCACCGGCACCGGCAGCTCGATGACCTCCCAGAGCCCCTGCTCCGAGCAGGCGAAGATGGCCACACCCCGGGTCCGCGACCGATCGATGCCGCTCCGCACGAACTGCTCGATGCGCTTCAGGTCGCTGTGCACCGACTGCTCACCGTTGGCCCGACCCTTGGCATCCCGCATGAGCAGGCCGACCTCGTGCTCGAGATCGGGATACCTGGAGACCCGACGGCCGTCCACGTCGAGGTAACAGGAGGTGATCGGCGCCCGCTCCCCTTTCATCGATGCCAACTCGCGGACTCCGTCTTCGGTGATGACGGCCACGGGCGCCTCCTGGGGACGACAGCGACGTGCGGGACAGAACTCAGGCCACGGGGTCATGGTAGGCCACGGTCTGGTTGCTGTCTCCCGTTCCCGTCACGCGGAGTGTTCAACCAGAAGGGGGCTCGCCGGCAGGGAGCGCGAACCGGTTCAGCGGCGGCTGCACACCCTCGCTGACGGTCAGATAACCCTTGCCATCCGCGGCGAATGCCACCGCTTCACCTTGAGGTTCGGTGGCTACGGGCGCCTGGCACGGAGGGGTGGCCAGAGCCTCGGCCACGGTCTGGTCCTGCCGGCGCTCCCACAGCCACAAGGTCTCGTAGGTCCGCACCGCAATCAGGGAGCCGTCGCGGGAGATGTCGCCTCCGGTAACGAGCTGCCCAGGAGATATGGGCAGGTCAGCAACCCTTTCCATCACGATCGGATCGCCTGAGCCCAGGCTCTCGGCCGGGATCCGGTAGGCGCCGGTCGGACCACCGCCCCACTCCTTGCTGACGACGTAGAGGTCGCCGCCCACCGGATCGGCCAACAGGGTCTCGGCGTCGCGGGCCCCGTCGGCATAGGTCAGGGTGAGAGTGTTCACGTCGGTGATCGTTCCGGAGGCGGCGGCGGGGTCCGCCGGGAGGGCCGGCTCGGCCGCCCGGTAGATGGTGACGCTGGCGCGACTGGAGCCGTTGTCGCCGATGTCCCCGAGATACAAAGAGTCCGCGGAGTCGTCCGGTCCGGGGCCGATGGCCATGTCCTCCCAGTCATGGGCTTCAGCGGTCTCGACCCCGTAGCGACCGCGATCGGCGCCGTCCTCCCCGATGGCGAACACCTCGGGATTGCCGCCGGAGTCGTTGTGGGCCCACACCACGCCGGGGTTGGTCACACTGGAGCCGATCCCAGATGTCTCGGTCAGCTCGGGTTGGGCCACCAGCACCGCGGGGGCCACCGGCTGGGCCTGGGCGCACAGCTGGGCTGCGGTGGGAGCGGCCGGCTCGGTCGTGGTCGTCGTGGTGTCGCGGGGCTCGGTCGTGGCCGACGAGTCATCGTCGTCGCCACTGCACCCCACCACGGCCAAGGCGACGAACACCGCCAGAACCAGCCGCATCAATCGATGATGATCCGTTCGACCTGGCTGCCGGCGGCCGGATCCCCGGTCTCGCCATCGGAGGCGACCCAGGCCGCCGCACGTTCCCCAGCGAACGCCCGCAACACGTGGCCTATCCGGCCTGCGGTGCCAGCCACCGAAGCCACGACCTCGGGATCGTCGACCAGGCCCTCGGCCACGTCCAGCGCGGCACGGGCCGCGGCGATCAGCTCCCGGGCCGCAGCCTGCAGATGATCGAGGGCATCGCGGGCGCCGTCGCGGCTGGGGTCCGGGTCCACGTCCTGCGTCGGATCGGCATCGCTCATCTCATCCTCCCCGTGCCGTTGGCGGCGAAGGTCACCGCGAGCTGTCCGGCATCGAGTTGCGCTCCGGTGACCGCCCGATGGCGTAGGGCTTCGGGCAAGGTCACCGCCCGGCGGTACGGCCCCACCCGGACCAGCAGCTCGTCACCCCGCCGTCCCAGGTCGACTTGCTCGCGGTCGGTGAAGGGCAGATCGAGCTCCAACACGTAGCTGTCGCCGTCGGGGCGGGCCCGCAGCGGTTGGCTGTCGGACAGGTGCGACGTCGGGTCCTCGCCGGCGTACAGCTCCTTGCCCACCTGGCGCAGCGCATCGAGGCCGATCGGTTCGAACGGTTGCCACGGCACCCTGAGCGCCGGCAGCGGTGCGAACTCGCGATCCACCGTGGCCAGATGCTCGGCCTGCAGGTTCTTCCAGCGTACGAAGAAGGGATCGTCGACCTCGTCGGGTAGCAGACGGTTGGCCACCACCGCATCGACGTGATAGCCGAACAGCGACAGGTAAGTGTGGGTCCGCCGGGCCTCGGCGATCACGATGCGCTCGGGATTGACCACCAGGCGGACGCTGGTGCGCTGGGCATCCGACAGGAGCTCCCGCACCCCGTCGAGACGGTCGTAGAAACGTTGGGTGGCGGCGAAGACCTCGTCGTTGGCCACCGGGAGCTTGGTCATCCGGGCCAGGACCGGCGAGACCACCCGGTTCACCCGGCGACCGACCGGGAACAGTCGCTCCATGTAGCGCCCGAGCACGTCGGGCAGCGACAGCAGACGCACGGTCTCGGCCGTCGGACCGCAATCCACCACCACGACATCCCACTGGCCCGACGAAGCGTGATGCTTGATGTCGGCCAAAGCGAACACCTCGTCCAGCCCCGGGACGACAGCCAGTTCCTCCGCCTCGAGCGCGTCGACCCCGGCCCACCGGAACACCTCGTGGAGGTAGCGCTGGATCTCGGTCCAGGAATCCTCCATGCGGTCCTGGGCATCGAGCTGTTGACCGTGCAGGTGCTCGGTGATGGGCGCGGCCAGCGGACCGAGCTCCACGTCCAGCGCATCGGCCAACGAGTGGGCCGGATCGGTGGACAGCACGATGGTGCGCAGCCCCAGGTCGGCGCAGCACACCGCGGTGGCAGCTGCCACCGTGGTCTTGCCGACCCCGCCCTTTCCCGTGAACAGGAGAACCCGTGCGCCCGTCGGGTCGATCACTTTTCCAGATAGCCCTGCAGCCCACGTAGGGCGGTGTGCATCAGCCGGGACTCGGCCCGTCGTTTCACGAACCCCGGCAGCGGGATCACCAGGTCGACCGTGAGTTGGTAGATCACCTCGGTCTGCCCGGCCTGACCATCGACGGGACGGAGCTCATAGGAGCCGTCCAGGGCCCGGGTGATGTCGCCATCCTCCAGCTTCCAGGCCAGGACCCGTGGAGCATCGCTGAAGTCGTAGCGCAGGGTGTAGCTCGTGCTGCGGCCCATCGCCGCCGCCCGGAACCGGACCAGGAGACCGCGGCCCTCCTCGTCGTGCTCGAGAACCGTGACCGACTTCAGGTCATGGGCCCAGATCGGGTAGTCCGGGAAGTTGGTCAGCACCTCCCAGGTGCGCTCCGGCGATGCACCGACGACCATCTGTTCCGTCGCCTGGTCAACCATTGAGGGGACGTTACTCGCCGGGCCGAGGCCAACCGGGTTGCTCTACCTCGTGAACCGAACGGCGGCGCGTAGGCCCTGCGGTGAGGCCTTGAGCCCCCGGCAAACGAGGATCGGTGCCCCGGCCACCTGGTTCTTGACCCCCAACTTGTTGCGGACGTGATCGACGCGGTCGCACTGCTCGAAGAACTCGGCCAGCATCGTGGCGTCGACCCGGATGGAGATCACCGCACCGGCGGGCTGGTCATCGGGCCACCAGTCCACGTAGCTGTTGTGCCCGCACAATGTCGTGCCGGCGGGGATGCCGCGTTCCGGGCCGAGGAGCTCGACCGCGGCCGCCTCGCCGTAGGTCCGGGTCATCACTCGGGCATCGGCCCGCTGCTCGTCGGGCAGGTCCTTGTAGGCGGCGGCGATCTGGTCGACCAGCTCGGGCCAGCCCAACTCCTCGGCCAGCTCGTTGTTGGCCGACAGAACCCCCAGGTTGGCGGCGGTGCCGGGGGGCAGCAGCGGCAA
>DASXTK010000359.1:0-3831 GCA_036505485.1 Acidimicrobiales bacterium | reverse complement strand
ACCGACCGACGGGGCCGGTCGGTCGGTCCGACGCTCGATCAATTCGTCAGTCGGCGGGGAGTCGGTAGGCGATCAGCCGGCTGTCGCTGGTGCCGACGTACAGCTGTCCCTGGTTCACCGCCGGATCTCCGGTGATGGCCGCCGTTCCGGTGCTGTCCGACCACAGCGAGCCGCAGACGGCTGACCCGCAGCCCGCGGCGTTGAAGGCCTGCACCGAGCCGTTGTCGGATCCGGTGAACACCACACCGCCGGCCACGGCCGGTTGCACGCCGATGCGGCTCCCGGTCAAGGCCGTCCACTGGGTCGCCCCGGTGGCTGCGTCCAGCACCACCAGGTCACCGTCGGCGGTGGGGACGTACAGCGATCCGTTGGCCAGGGCCGGCGAGTCCGTCACCGCCGCGCCGACCGGGACGCTCCACTGGATCGCTCCGGTGCTCCCGTTCACCGCATAGACCGTGCCGGCATCGGTTCCGGTGAAGATCGACTGCTCGCTGTCGCCCAGCACCGGTGCCGTCGACGTCGTCCCGTCCAGGAGGGTGCTCCAGGTCGGGCAGAGCGCGAGGTCGACAGGGGGCGGGCATGCCGTAGGCGGCGTGAGCGGATACGCCCTCAACCCGTTGCCGCGAGCCGCCGGGGGCCCCACGTTAGTGCCGAACCCGGCCTGGTAGACGGCGTTGGTGCCCAGCGACAGGTCGCCCCCGCCAGCCGAGCTGCCCGTAGCCCAAGCGTCGATCAGTCCGCTCCAGCGGCGCGTGCTGTCGGCCCGGTCGAAGACGCTGATGCTGAAGAAGAAGGCACCTGGCGAACGGAACCCGAGTTGCTCCACCGCGAGGGTCGAGCCGCGGACACTGTCCAGCAGACCACTCGGACCAGGTGAGCCGGTGCCCGCGCCGGTGGCGGGGTTCCGCAGGGTGGTGGTGTAGCTGCCGCCGAAGTTCACCGTGCCGTTGCTGGTGATCAGCTGGTCCCCGTCGGCGATGGAGTGGCCGACGACCGGGAGCGCGGCCGGAAGGCTGCTGAGGTCGACCTTCCACATCCGGGCGCCGGTGGAGGTGTTGAAGCCGTAGACCGACAAGCCAGAGGTGGTGTGCACACCGGCCCGGGACACGACCGGGGCGTTCGCCGAGCCGTCGTCGGTGTTGGCCACCCAGGCCCGTTCCAGGCTGCCGACGGTGTCCGGCGTGATCGCCGTCTCGAACGGGTTGAAGGCCTGACGGCTGGGGCCCGCTCCCGGGGCAGGCCAGAAGCATCCTCCAGCCGACGCCAACAGCACCGCTACGAACAGACCCCGAACGAACTGCTTCATGCGCCCTCCCCCGAAGAACCAGTGTCTCCCTTAGAACGAACGAGGCTGGCTCGGGGTTGTCACGGTCACCTACGCAGGGTGATGCCCGGAAGGGGGCCGGCCCGGGATGCCGACGGGGTGAGATGGCTCTACGGGTGGCTGGTGCTGGGCCGGGTCCTCAAGATGCTGTCGTTGCCGGTCCGCTGACCTCAGCGGTGGTGGGCGACGCTGCTGAGGAACGGGATCAGGTTGTCGAGGAAGTCGTTGTTGGGGCTGGCCGCGCTGGGGTCGTTGTGGGCGTAGCTGCCCTGCCGGTCCACCAGCGTCAGGTTCTCGGCCGGGATGCCGGACTGGGTGGCCAACGTCTGGGCTGAGGCCAACACGCTCTGGCCGCCGAGCGCTCCGAAGGCATAGATCATCAGCTCGGGATCCAGCTCGTGGCCGTGGATGGCGTGCACCCCGAGGATGTCCTGGGCCGGGTTGGCGTTCCCCGCGGCCACCGCGCCGGCGTCGATGGTGAGCCGTCGGGGGTGGTACCAGGCCGTGCCGTCCACACCGGTGAGCCCGGTTCCGGACAGCATGTCGGCATAGCGCTGGATCGGCGTGATCTCGCCCGCTCCGTCCCAGCCCCGCGGGTCGCCGCTGTCGGCCAGCCGGCCGGCATGGACCTGGGCCGCGGCCAGGTTGGGCGGCGAGGTCTCGGTGTCCACGGCGAAGCCGAACTGGGCCTCGTTGGTCGCCGGCACCGGAGGCTTGAGGTTGTCGGGCAGCAGCGTGAACTGCTGACCGATCGACGGGCCGTTGGGATCGATCTTGGTCAGGGTCGATCCACCGGAAGAGAACAGCCCTAGGAACGGCGCCGGGATCCCGCCGAAGGCCAGCCACGGGCTTCCGGTCTCCAGGCTCTGCAGCGCCTGGGTGGCCTGGTCGGGGGTGACCGGGTTGGGGTTGCTTCCCCCATCGATGTAGAGCAGACCGTCGAGGTCCTTGGCTCCGGGCTTGCCGTTGAAGTCCCAGGTCGCGTAGGCGGTGGTGATGGATCCGCCCAGCGAGTGCCCGCCGAGCACCACCCGGTTGCGGGAGCGGTTGGCCGACGTGATCACCCGGTGGAGGTCCTCGATCTCGACGTTCATGCCCCAACCCCGGGCGTAGGCGACGTCGGCGTCGGGGATCAGCTGGAAGTGGGTGGTGATGGTCGGGTCGGTGAGCCAGTTGAGGTAGTAGTCGAACAGCTGCTTCGGTATGACCTGGCCCTGCTTGGCCTGGTCCAGGACCGAGTGGTCCTCGAGCTGGTTCTCCCGGCGCTCCACCGACCAGACCTGCCAGCGGCCGCGGGTGCGGCGGACGATGTCCTCCGCGAGCGGCTTGAAGTAGCCGGCGCCGGCCGACGTTCCTGGACTCAGCACCAGCACGTTCGGCGCCGTCGTGGGGCCGACCTTCAAGACCCCGACACGGTCCAGCTCATTGGGGGTGGCCGGGTCGTCGAAGCCGTCCATCCAGACGAAGCGGACCCGGATGCAGTCAGCGCCGCCACAACCGTGTTGGGGTGCGCTAGTAGCTGGAAGCGCCCACGCCCACACGGCAACAACCGACACGACGATCCCGATGAGGCGTCGGCCCGTGCGATGAAGCCCAGAAGTGTTCATGACTCGTCCCCCCAACCGCAGCTGATCGGCATTTTGTCAGCTGTTGCGCCGTTTTGCAGAGATTTGTCAGTTGTTAGGACGTATCGCCGCGACGCGCCCACGGGTAGACGACCAGCACAGAGAGGGGAAGATCCTCATGAGCTCGATCATCATCGTGTTGATCATCGTCGGTGTGCTGGCCCTCGGGGCCGTCGCGGCGATGCAGGTTCGGTCCGCCACGCTGAGACGACGGTTCGGGTCGGAGTACGACCGCCTCGTCGAGCAGGAGGGAGACCGCCGCCGGGCCGAAGCCGCGCTGCGCGAGCGGGTCAAGCGGCGTCAGGCCCTGGAGATCCGTGGCCTGAGTCCCGAGACGGTGCAGCTCTACGCCCGCGAGTGGCGGGAGGCGCAGCACGACTTCGTGGACGAACCCGAACAGTCCGTCGGCCGGGCTGATGAGCTGGTCGAACGGGTCCTGCGGGAGCGGGGCTATCCGGTCGCCGAGGTGAGCGAACGGTTCGAGATGGTGTCGGTCGACCATGCCGGCTTGACCGAGAGCTACCGGGCTGCCCATGCCGTCCATATCCGCAGCGCCGATGCGACGGTCTCGCTCGACACCCTGCGGGAGGCGTTCCAGGGCTATCGCGCCCTGTTCAACGAACTGCTGGTCGAGGACAAGCCAGCGGTCAACGTCGCCGAAGGGAACGCAGCATGACCGCCCACGACGAGGACGAGGTGGTCGAGCTCCCAGACCGGGAGGTCGCCGAAGTCGAAGACTACGAACCCTTCGACACCGACCCCGTCGACGACATCGAGTCCGCCGACGAGCCGGAAGCGCCGGAAGCCGCGGCCGAGCCAGAGGAAGACGTCGAGCCGGAAGCCGCGGCCGAGCCAGAGGAAGACGTCGAGCCGGAAGCCGCG
>DASXTK010000358.1:0-23358 GCA_036505485.1 Acidimicrobiales bacterium | reverse complement strand
GGACGGGGTGGGACGAGTTGGGACGGTCATTGCCAGGCGGGGAGGGCGTCTTGCCAGACGCGTTCGAAGCTTCGTAGATAGGTCTCGAACATGCCGCCTGAGCCGATCCGGCGGAGGTGGAGCGTTGGGGCGTAGGCGGCGAGCAGCCCGTAGACGTGGGGGTTGACCAGCATCTGGTCGTCGAACTGGAAGATCGACGTGTAGAGCGTGGTCCGGTGCATGCACACGCAGATGTTCGGGCTACCCGCCAACGGCGTGTAGACGGTCAGGGCGTTGCGCACCTTGGCCGCCACGCTGTCGCCGGTGCCTTCCTCGTCGCCACGCAGGGCGACGGCGGCACAGTCCGGGTCCCCGAGGAGCAACCGGACCCGGGTCCCGCCAGCTGCTTTCTTTCGCAGCATGGCGAGCAGATGGGGATGCTGCTCCGGTAGGAACAGCCCGGCGTAGAGCAGGAGGTCGATCCGCTTGACCGCCCCGTCGAGCAGCTGGCGCCACAGCCCGACGGGAACCGCGGATCGATGGGGATATATACGGACGACTTCTTCGGGATTCCCTGCTCCGGGCTCTGTCAACACCGGGTCGCGGGGCCAGAGGTAGGACTCCTCCTTGCCCAGGATCGCGGCGAGCCGGTAGCGGTGCCGCGGGTAGGGCCTGCGCGCCTGAGTGATCCAACGCTCGACGGTCTTGGGGTCGACGGCCAGCTCAGCCGCGACGTTCCGCAGCGTCATGCCTGAGGAGTGGAGCGCTTCGCGCAGCCGTTCGTTGGTCATGGCCCACCTCCGCCGTGATCTTCCTTCCGAAACTAGTCAGGACGTCCGAGGGCATCGGCCGAGTGGTGGTGGTTTCGTCCCTGTGCGTAGGCGGACGCTTTCTGCGTGATGCCGCACCCTCTTGTGCCCCGGTGGGGGCTGGAAAGTGAGACAGGACACGACCATGGTCATGACCAGGCGCTTCAAGGCGACCGTCGAGCGCTGCGGGTTCGGCTGGCGTGTGTCCATCGCAGGCCTCGGCGGGGCGGCCGGCGTGCAGGCGCAGGATCTCTCGGACGTCGAGGCCCGTGCGAGGAAGCTCGTCTGGAGCTACACGGGTATCAACCCCGCCGACTTCGCGCTCGACGTTGATGTGCGTCTGCCGCCGGCCATCCAACTCCGGTTGGATCTCGCGGCCCAGCTCTGCCTGGAATCGTCGAGCGAGGTGGAAGGGGCATCCGACGACATGCTGGAGGCCCGCCTGGCAGTGCGCGACGTCAGCTACCTGCTGCGAACGCGCTGTCGGATGCCCCGTCCATTCACGATCACCAACGCCGAGGTGGCCCGCTGGGGCCTGACCAACCACCCTCTGGCGCGCGGTCTGAAATGGGACGACCACGCTCGATTCCTCACTGTGACCTGCCGCGATTGCGTCGAGTACAACCGCCAGACCTATCTCGACCTGGACGAGGAGGACGAAAACGTCTTGATCTACGGGCGTCCCTTCGCCTGCGATTCGTGCGAGGAGAGGTTCCCCGAACTGCCCGGCTGATCCTTGTATGGTGCCGGCGATGGAGTACATGCCCCACCTGAGCGACTTCAACCTGGCGCTGCTTCTGCTGCGGGTGGTGGTCGGTCCGACCTTCGCTTTTCATGGCTACGCCAAAATCTTCCGGGGTGGCCGGCTCACCGGCACGGCCAGGTGGTTCGACTCGATCGGTATGCGGCCGGGTGAGATCCACGCCCGCCTGGCCGCCACCGGCGAGCTGCTGACCGGCGTCTGCCTCCTGCTGGGGTTCATGACCCCGTTCGCAGGGCTTGGCCTGGTCGGGCTGATGGCGGTGGCGTTCTGGACCGTTCACCGCGGCAACGGGCTGTTGGTCGTGGCCAACGGCTGGGAGTACAACCTGGTCCTCGCCACCATCGGCGTCACCGTGGCCACCCTGGGCCCGGGTCGCTGGAGCCTCGACCATGCCCTGGGCATCCATGTCCACGGCTATCCCGGGCTGCTGATCAGCCTCGGCGGCGGCATCCTCCTGGCCGCGCTGGTCGTCGGTTCCAGCTTCCAGCCCCCGGTCGCCGAGGCGGAGAGCACCGGCGCGGCGGTCCCGGAGGCCGAGTCCGCCGACGTTCCGGTGGCCCCCGAGCTGTCCGACGTCGAGTTGCTGCCCGAGGCCGTCGAGGCGCCGGCCGTTCCGGTCGAGACGGTTGATCCCGAAGAGGTCAAGGCCGAGGAACCCACGGTTCCCGATTCGCCTGTCGCCCCGAAGGCATCGACGAGGGGCAAGGGCAAGGTCAAGGCCGACGCCGTGGCTTCGCCGCTCAAGGACGTCAACCTCGATTCCCTCGCGGCCGAGGCCGATGCCCTGGTGGCCAAGGCCAAGGCGGCCCGGACATCGGGGGACGAAGCGTCGGAGACCGAGATCGAGACCGAGCCCGCAGAACCCGCCATGGTCGAGATCGACGCGGTGGTGACCGAGTCCGAGACCTCCGTCCAGCGGTCCACCCAGACCAAACCGAGGTCGTCCAAGTCCCGGTCGGCACGGGGACAGGGTTCCCGAGCCTCCGGGGGTGCTCCGAGGCAGTAGCGACACCAGCGCGCCGCTACCGCCTCCGAGCGAGCATCACGGAAGCGGCGCGCTACAACCCGAGCTGCTTGGTCAGCGAGCCGAGCATGTCGCTGATGCCGCCGCCGTCGTCGTCCTTCTTCTCGGGTTGGCTGGCGGCGGCTTGGGCCGGCTGGCTGGTGGCCTTGTCGACCAGACCGGGCAGGAGCTGCGAGATCGCATCGGCCACCTGGTCGGTCGAAGCGCCGGTCTTCTGAGCGAGCTGGTTGAGCGTGTCGGGGTCCACGACTTCCTTCACTTCCGAGGCGCTCATCTGCTCGTTGGCTCCATCGGCCTTCCACGAGTCGACCTGGCTGGTCAGGCCCTTGGCCTGCATGCCACCCAGGATCTTGCTCAGGCCACCGTTGGCCAGCATGGGAAGGAGGGCGGGCAGGACCGAGGCCAGCAGGTTGCCGCCGCCTCCTCCACCACTGGACTGCTGTTGCTGCTGCTGGTTGTTGGAGCCTCCGCCAGTAAGGCTGCCAAGCAGGTCACCGATGTTGATCGACATACGACGGGCTCTTTCGGTCAGGCCCGCCACGCGGGAGCCTATGGCCGTCAGCCCTCGAAACCGCCAGCAGGGAGTTGGGTGGAGAGGTAGGCGGAGGGGGTGCAGCCGGCGAGGGATTGGAACTCGTGGGTGAAATGGCTGTGGTCGGCGTATCCGGAGCTCACGGCCACGTCGGTGATGGTGGTGTCGGGGCCGGCTTCCACCAGCAGCCGGACCGCCCGGCGGAACCGCAGGATCCGGCCCGTGGGCTTGGGGGCCAGGCCGACCTGGCGGCGGAACCGGGTCACGAAATGGCGGTGGCTCCATCCGGTCTCGACCGCCAGCGGTCCGACCGCGATCTGGCCGTGGTTGCGGGCGAGCTGGTTCCAGGCCCAACGGACCTCGGGATCGGGTTGGGGACCGTCTTCGGCCCAGCCGAGCAACGTCCGATCCACCAGGTCGAACCGCTCTGACCATCCGGGCGCCGTGGCCAGCCGCTCGACCAGCTCGTCGATCGCCCGTCCCCGCACGTCGTCCAGCGGCACCACCTGACCGGCGATCTCGTCCATGGGCAGCCCGAGCAGCCGGTAGGCCCCGAGCGGGGTGAGGTCGAGCTGGATGCCGTGCTGCCGGCCGCTCTCCACGATGGTGTGGCCGTCATGCAGACCGGCGACGAAGCTGGTCATCATGCCCGGCGGCGGAGAGCCGGCGTTCTCGACCAGCTCGATCTTGTCGCCGAAGCTCAGGATGATGGTGATCCGCCCGTGGGGAACCTCACGCCGGCGCATCGGCACATCCGGCCGCTCCTCGTAGCCGCACAGCAGACCCACGTACTCGTCCAATCCAGGATGAGCCGGGCGCTCGGCCATCTCCCGGAACATGCCCGCGTCCTGGCTCTGGGTGACCCTGAGACCTGCGGATCCGCCCGACGCCATGCGGCCAGTGTGCCAGCGACCCGTCCGTAGCCGTCGGACGGCGACGCATAGTCTTCGAGGATGGACGCTAGGGGCGGGGTGCCCGGCGGCGTTGGAGCTCTGCCGGTCCTCTCGACGCGGTTCTTCGGTCGGGGCGAGGAGGCGGCAGAGCTGTTGGGGCTGCTCGACGACGAGCGGCTCCTGACGCTGGTGGGTGCACCGGGATGCGGGAAGACCCGGCTGGCGATCGAGGTCGGGTCCCGGGTCAGCGAGGGCGTGCGGTTCGTGGATCTGGCCCCGATCACCGATCCGATGTCGATCAGCTATGCGGTCGCTGCCGCGCTGGGGGTGCGGGAGCAGCCGGGGCGTTCGATGGAGGACACCCTCGTGGATGAGCTGGGGGAGACAGCGCCGGTGCTGGTCCTGTTGGACAACTGCGAGCACCTGGTCGAGGGGGCGGCCGGCCTGGCCCAGCGGCTGGTCACGAGCTGCGCGTCGGTGTCGGTGCTCGCGACCAGCCGGGCTTCGCTGGGCGTGGCCAGCGAGCGGGCTTGGGACGTTCCTCCGCTCGACCAACGTTCCGCGGTCGAGCTCTTCACCGACCGGGCACAGGCGATACCGGGCGCTGTGCCGTTCGACCCAGCCGAGAACCCCGTCATCGAGGGGATCTGCGGCGTGCTCGACTGCCTGCCACTGGCGGTCGAGCTCACCGCCGTGTGGACCCGCGCCCTGTCACCCGGTCAGATCCTCGAGCGCTTGTCCCGCGTGTTGCCGGAGCCTCCAGGGGCGGCCCGGGCTCGACGACCCCAGCACGAGACGATGGCGGCCGCGGTGGAGTGGAGTTATCGGCTCCTCCCCGAGGACGCGCAGGCCCTGTTCCGGAACCTCTCGGTGTTCGCCGGAACCTTCGACCTCGACGCGGTCGACGCGGTGGCCAGCATCGGGCAGGACGTGTTGGGTCCGTTGACCGTGCTGCTCGACAACTCCCTGGTGGTCGCCCGGCGGACCCCGGGTGGACCGATGCGCTACCGCCTGCTGGAGCCGGTGCGTCAGTTCGCCGCCGCATTGCTCGCAGGGAGAGACGACGCCGAGACGGTCCGGGGGCGCCACTGCGACTACTACCGCGCCCGGGTCTATCGCTATGACCCCTACGCCGACAGCGAACGCGGCGAGCCGATCGAGCTGGCGGAGCTCACCCCCGACGACAGCAACCTGATGGCAGCGTACGCGTGGGCCCGGAGTCAGCCGGCGGACTACGGCCTTCGCTTCGGGGAAGCGTCAGCGCCGTACTGGGCTTACACGGGTCGTCTCAGCGACGGCCGCCGCTGGCTCGACGAAGGGCTGGGGAAGGGAACCAACGACGACGGCCTCCTCATGCGGATACTGAACTTCACCGGGTTCCTGGCGTGGCGTGCGGGCGACTACGACAAGGCCCGGACGGATCTCGAAGAAGCGCACCGGCTGGGCTGTTCCGTCGAGGACCCCAAGTGGCACGTCCATTCACTTCCCCTGCTGGCCATGGTCGAGTTGGCAGCCGGACGTCCCACCGCGGCGGTGGAGCATTGCCAGCAGGCGTTGGCGTACCACGAGGCCACGGGCGATGCCCACGGCCGGGCCCAGCTCTTGACCATGGTGGCGTGGGCTCACTTCGGGGCGGGTGATCTCGCGGCCGGCATCGAGAGCATGCGCACCGCTCTCGAAGTCAACCGAGCCGTCAACAGCCCGACGATCAGGGCGTACGCCCACTACGGCTTGCAGCTTGGGGCGTGCCTGGTCGGCGATGCGGTGGCTCAACGCACGCACTTGGCCGCGGCGCTCGAAGCCATGAACGACGGCGGGGTCGTCGAGCGGTCCGACTGGCTGCGGTCGGCCTCGGCGCTGGCTGCTCTCGAACGTCGCTACCACTCCGCGCTCCGTCTGGTTGGTGGAACGGAGACCGCGAGTCGCCTCAGTGGGAGCCAGCCGCCGGCCGGAACGGCCTCGTCGATCATGGCGCGGCTCGAGCCGATCAAGGACGAGGTGGCTCCGGCTCTCGCCGGCCGTCTGGTCGAGCAGGGCCGGAACATGTCGTGGGAGCAGCTGGTGGCCGATGCCCTGGCGGACCCAGGTGCGGAGCAGTCCCGGCTCACGCGGCGGGAGTACGAGATCGCCAAGCTCGTCGCCGAGGGCCTCAGCAACAGCGCTATCGCCGAGCGTCTCGTCATCTCCCGCCGCACCGTCGAATCCCACCTGGACCATGCCAAACAAAAGCTCCGTCTCCGTACCCGAAACGAGATCATGCTCTGGTCCCTACGAGAGTCGCCGAGCTCGAACGATTCGTAGGGCACGGGGGTCGGCGCCGGCTGGCTGACTCAGTCAGTCGACCGCCTCAGCGCCGTCCCCCACTGGGTCGAACGTACGGTTCGGGGTGTCACCGGCACATCCGTAAAGTTACGGAGATTGGGGTGCGAGCCTCAGGGGTCGAGGACGGCGGCGGCTATCAGGTCTTCCAGGTAGCGGTCGTTCCACCAGCCGACTTGGACCGCCTTGGCTCGGCGGAAGTAGAGCTGGATGTCGTACTCCAGCGTGAAGCCGACGCCGCCGAAGATCTGCTGGGCGGTGGCGGTGAGGTTCCGGAACGTCTGGGCCGCGAACAGCTTGGCCATCGGCGCCAGGGTCGTCACCGATCGGCCGGTGGCCCGGGCCCAGGCGGCCTCGTGGACCAGCGTGCGGGCGCCGTCCAGCTCGGCTTGGCGGTCGGCGAGGTAGTGGGCGATGGCCTGGAAGGCGCCGATGGGCTTGTCGAACTGCTCGCGGTCCTTGGCGTACTGAACGGTGATCTCCTGGGCGTAGCCCGCGGCGCCGGCGATCCAGGCGGCCAGGAGGATGAGGGCGTCGTCTCGCACCGAGGTCCACGCGGCCCATCCGGAACCCGCCGGACCAACCCGGTCAGCGGCAACGACCCGGACCCCGTCCAGATCGACGCGGTATTGGGTGTCGGAGGCCACGGTGTGCTGCTGGGTCAGGATCACTCCCGACTCGTTGGGGTCCACCAGGAAGAGGTCGACGGCGTCGGCGGCATCGCCGGTCCGGGCCAGCACGACCAGCCGGTCCGCCGAGGCGGCGAACGGCACGTGGCTCTTGCTCCCGGTCAGGACGAACCCGTCGCCGTCGGCCTCCGCCCGCACCTGGACGCCACTGGGCCCGAAGCCGCCGTCGGGCTCCAGCCAGGCCGGGGTGAAGATGGCCTCACCCGACACCAGACGCGGCAGCCACTCCTTCTTCTGCGCAGTGGTGCCGGCCGCGGCCAGCACCCCGGCGCCCAGCACGCACGACACGAAGTGGGGGGTCGGGGCCAGCGCTCGCCCCAGCTCCTCGTACAGCACGACGCCCTCGACCGCGGTCATGCCGGAGCCGCCGTACTCCTCGGGCAGGAGCAGCCCCAGCAGGTCCAGTTCGGCCAGCTGCTTCCACAGCTCGTCGGAGTAGCCGACCGGGTCGTCCTCGAGCTCCCGCACCGCGGTCAGGGGGCTGTGGGTGCTGCAGAGTCCCCGGACCACCTCACGGAGCATCTCCTGCTCCGGGGTGAAGGTCAGATCAAGCATCGTTGGCATCCTTGGTGAGTGGCCGCCACTGGTCGTCGCGCCGAGACCAGGGGTTGTCGTCGGAATCGGTGGGGAGCGCCACCCGCACGTTGCAGGTGGTGCACAGGCGCCGGGGCGCCCGGCCCTCGGCGTGCAGCTCGATGGCCAGCTCGGCCCACCCGCAGCCGGTCGGGTCGGTGGTCACCGACTGCACCGTCCCGGTGAAGGTCATGGTGTCGCCGGGGAAGATCGAGTCGAGCATCCGGAACCGGAGTCGACCGAGCCGGCCTCGGGGCCCGGTCCAGTCGGTGACGTAGCGCTCGAACCAGGCCTGCTGGTTGGGGGTGTTGAGGAAGATGTCGGTGGTGCCGTTGCGGTTGACTGCGAAGTCCACGTCGTGGTGCATCGGCCGCCAGTCCCGGGTGGCCAACGCCCCCAGCACCACGGTGGACGCGGTGACGTCGTAGGCCAGCGGGGGAAGGACCTCACCCCCGGCGAGGACCCCAAACCCCCGAAATTGAGGCGTTTCTCGCGCTATAAGCGCGCTTTCCGCCTCAATTTCGGCGGGTTTCGCCGCCGCGGCCGCAGGCGCCGGGACCTCGGCCCGGCGGTAGCCGAAGCCGGTGAAGATCTCGGTGCCGACCAGGGCGCCGTGCTGGTTGCGGTAGTCGACGTCGATGACCCAGAACCGGCCCGTGCCGAGCTTGGTGGTCTTGGGACCGCTGATCGACCGCAGCATCTCCGAGGTGCCGATCACATCGCCGGGCCGGACCGGGTCGGCGAAAACCACCACGCTCTCGGTCATCACCGCTTCGGGCAGCTCCAACCGTTCCTTGAGGTCGAAGTGGGTCTGCAGCGGGTTGCGGGGGCCGGCCTGGTCCGGTTCCCAGAAGTGGGGCCGGAACCACAGCGACAGCGTGGTCGGCGGGGCGATCGGTCCGTCGGTCAGCTCGGCCGCGACCTTGTCGTCCCAGAACAGCGGGTTGCCGTTCTCCACCGAGGCGCAGGAGGTCCAGATGTAGCCCTGCTCGACCGGGAAGTTGGCGGTCTGGCCATGGCGTTCCTGCCCGATCCACCCAGACACGTCAGCAGGGATGTCCGGCACGGTCTCGGCGCTCATGCGATGACTCCGTCGGTGTGGAGGGCGGCCAGTTCGGCGGGGGTGTAACCGGCCGCGGTGAGCAGGTCGTCGGTGTCGGTGGCCGCTGTGTCGGGGAGGTTGACGTCGGCGTCCCCGGCGCCGGCCAGGAGCGGTCCGAGCTGGCGGATCGTCCCGTGCGCCGGGTGCTTGGCCTCGACCACGGCACCCCGCGACACCAGTTGAGGGTCGGTCACCACCTCGGTGATGTCGTTGACCGGAGCCACGCAGGTGTCGGCGTCGGCCAGGGTCGCGACCCAGTCGTCCCGGTCCCGGGTGGCGAAGGCCGCGGCCAGATCGGCGCGGATGGCGTCCTGGCTGGCGTCGTCGGTCTGGCGCTCGATCCAGCGGTCCAGCCCCAGCGCCCGGCACAGGTTGGCCCAGAACACCGGCTCGATGGCGGCGACCGCCAGCCAGCGGCCGTCCCGGGTCCCGTAGATGGCGTAGCAGGCGTACCGGCCGGTCAGGATGTTGTGGCCCGGACCCGGCAGCTCACCGGTGGCCAGGTAGTCGTCGATGTACAGCGACAGCATCCAGGCCACGCCGTCGGTCACGGCCACATCCAGGTACGCCCCCTCGCCGGTGCGCTCCCGGTGGAACAGCGCGCCCAGGATGGCGGCGGCGGCCTGCAGCCCCCCGGCGGCGATGTCGGCCACGGTTGCTCCCGGCAACGCCGGAGCGCCGGAGCCCTCCCGCCCCGACGTGTGGAGGAACCCTCCGACGGCCAGGTAGTTGAGGTCATGGCCGGCCCGCTGGGCGTGGGGCCCAGCCTGGCCGTAACCGCTGGTGGAGCAGTAGACGATGTCCGCCCGAACGGCCCGAACCGCCTCGAAGCCGACGCCCAACCGGTCGACGACCCCGGGCCGGAAGCTCTCGACCACCACGTCGGCGCCGGCGGCCAGCCGGAGGAACGCCGCGTTCCCGGCCGGGGAACGCAGATCGATGGCGGCCCGTCGCATCCCCCGGTGCCCGCTGTAGGCGTGGAACGCCAGCTGGTGGGCTCCCGCCGAAGGTCGCGGCGGCCCGATCTTCACGACCGTGGCCCCGTAGTCGGCCAGCACCCGGGTGCAGCGGGTCGCCGGGCCGACCGTGGAGAGGTCGAGGACGGTGATCCCGGCTAGGAAACCCGACATCAGAAGTTCTTGGGGAGCCCGAGCTTGCGGGTAGCGATGATGTTCTTCTGCACCTCGGAGGTGCCGCCGCCGATGGTGTCGATCACCGTGTAGCGGTAGGTCGACTCCGCCCGGCCCCGCATCGGTGCGTCCTCGGTGCCCACCCGCAGCTGGGTCCCGGGACCGCCGAGGTCCATCGAGGCATCGGCCAGCCGGCGGGAGAACTCGGTGGCGAACAGCTTGTACTCCGACGCCTCGGTCCGGGGCGGGTCGCCACCCTGCAGCGAGGCGTGGACGAACCGCAGCCCCAGCAGCCGGGCCACCTCCATCTGGGTGACCAGCTGGGCCACCCGCTGGCGGACCACCGGATCGTTGCGCAGCGGCTCCCCGTCCCGCGACGCCGTGCGCACGTAGTCGAGCAGGACCCCCAGCCGTTGGTCGATCTGCGAGTACGTGAACATGGTGAACCGCTCGAGGTCCAGCGCCTGGGCGATGTACTGGAACCCCCGGTTCAGTTCGCCCACCACATAGTCGTCGGAGACGAACACATCGTCGAAGAAGACCTCGTTGGTGCGCTCGTCGCCCATGGTCCAGATGGCCACGATGGTCAGCCCCGGGTGGTCCATGGGCACGAGGAACAGGGTGATGCCGTGGTGCTTGGGGGCGTCAGGGTTGGTGCGGGCGCCGACCCAGTACCAGTCGGCGAAGTGGGCAGAGGTGGTCCAGGTCTTCTGGCCGTTGAGGACCCAGCCACCCCGCTCCTCGTCCCGAACCGCCTTGAGCTGCATCGACGCTGCGTCAGAGCCGGCGTTGGGCTCGGAGTAGCCGACCGCGAACTCCACCTCGTTGCGCAGGATCTTGGGCAGGAACTCGGCCTTCATCCGTTCGGACCCGTGCCGGATGATGGTCTTGCCGACGATCCCGACGCCCTTGCCAATCTGCGGCGCGCCCCGGCGGGCCAGGGCCTCGTTGAGCAGGTACTCGTAGACGCCGTCGCCTTCCTGGCCGCCGTACTCCTTGGGCCAGGTCATGCCCAGCCAGCCCTGCTCGCCCAGCTTGGCCATGAACGCCCGCCGCTCGGGCGTATCCACGATCTGGGCCATGTTCTCCCGGGTGGGATCCATCACCGCGGGATCGTCATTTTCGTCGAGGAACCGCTCGACCTCGGCGAGGAATGCTCGCTGCTCCTCGGAGAACTCGAAGTCCATCCTGGCCTCCACCCTGCGACAAATCTGACGGACCGTCAGATTACGCCTCAGTAACCCGCGAGGCCAGACCGCTACCGACGAAGAACGATCTCTAGGGTGACGGGGGTGGACTTCTTCGATGTGGTGAGCACGACCCGGGCGATCCGGCGCTACCGGCCCGACCCCATCCCCGAATCCGACCTGGCGCAGATGTTCTTCGCCGCCAGCCGGGCACCGTCCGGTTCGAATCGGCAACCGTTCCGGTTCGTCGTGCTGCGCGACGGGCCACGAGCGGCGGAAGCCCGGACACTGCTGGGTGAGGCCTTCCGTTCGATGTGGGCCGCGATGCGGACTGGCTACGGCTATGACCAGGGCAGCGGCACGGAACAGTCGTCCCCCAAGTCCCGGATGGCCGCGGCCATGGAGCACTTCGTCGACCACGTCGACGAGGCCCCGGTCATCGTGTTGGTCTGCATGTGGCACTGGCACGACGGCCACTTCACCGAGGGGGCGTCGGTGTACCCGGCCTGCCAGAACCTGCTGCTGGCGGCCCGGGAGCTGGGCTACGGCGGGGTCATGACCGTGTGGCATCGCCCGGTCGAGAAGCGCCTGGGCGAGATCCTGGGGATCCCGGACGGCGTCGACATCGCGGCCACCATCCCGCTCGGTCGGCCGGTCGGAAACCACGGACCTGTCCGCCGGCGGCCGCTCGAGGAGATCGTCTACGAGGACGCTTGGGACAAGCCCGCGCCCTGGGCCGTGGATCCGCCCGGCACCGCCTACGCCGGCGGCCCACCCCGTTCGGAGGTTGGGCGATGAGCTGGTGCTGTCCAGTTGTGGAGCTCCGGCAGTACACGTTGAAGCCGGGCCAGCGGGACGTGCTGATCGAGCTGTTCGACCGGGAGCTGGTCGAATCGCAGGAGGACGTCGGCATGGAGATCATCGGCCAGTTCCGTGATCTGGATCGGCCGGAACGGTTCGTGTGGCTCCGGGGGTTCCCGGACATGGAACGCCGCCGGGAAGCGCTGGAGGCGTTCTACGGCGGACCGGTGTGGAAGACCCACGCATCGGCCGCCAACGCCACGATGATCGACGTCGACGATGTGCTGCTGTTGCGTCCGGTGTCGGCGGAGTCCGGGTTCGGTCCGCAGCCCGAGAGACCGGCTCACGGCGAGCAAGTGCCCGCGACGCGCCTGGTCGTCACCGTTTGTTCGCTTGCCGGCCCCGCGGACCCAGCCGTCATCGAGGCGCTGGCCGCGACCGGGTCGTCGTCGTTGGCGATGTTCGTCGAGGAGCCGAGCGAGAACACCTTCCCCGCGCTGCCGGTGCGGACCGGGGAACACGTCGTGGTGTGGATCCAACGAGACCCGGCGCCGATCCCGGAGCTGCCCGACTTCGTTACCGCGGTCCAACAGCTGAGGCTCGACCCGACCTCGCGTTCGCGGCTGCGTTAGTCGGTCTCGTGGGTGACCTTGACGTCGACGCCCAGCTCCCCGAGCTTGCCCGGGATGTCCTCGTAGCCCCGGTCGAGGTACCAGACGTTGTGGAGCCGGGTGCGTCCGTGGGCCAACAGCCCGGCCAGCACGTAGGCGAAGCCGGCTCGGAGGTCGGGGATGGCCAGATCGGTGCCCAACAGCGAGGTGGGACCGGAGACCACGGCCGAGTGGGGGAAGTCCTGATCGACGAAGCGGCAGGTGCGCCGGCCCAGGCACTGGCTGGACAGCTCGATCTTGGCCCCCATGGCCCGCAGCAGCTCGGTGTAGCCGAAACGGTTCTCGTACACGGTCTCGTGCACCACCGACACGCCCTCGGCCTGGGTCAGCACCACGACCGCGGGCTGCTGCCAGTCGGTCATGAACCCGGGGTGGACATCGGTCTCGAGATGACGGGAGCGGAGCTTGCCGCCGTCGCCCCAGAAGCGCATGCCCCGGTCGGTCACCGTGAACTGCCCGCCGATGCGGCGCAGGAAGTTGAGGAAGCTCATCAGGTGGACCTGGTTGGCCCCCACCACCTCGATGTTGCCGCCGGTGGCCGCGGCCGCGGCGGCGTAGGAGGCGATCTCGATCCGGTCCTCGATGACGTGGTGGACGCTGCCGTGGAGCTGGTCGACGCCCTCGATCAGGATGCGGCGATCGACCTCGACCACCGCATGCGCGCCCATCTTCTGGAGCAGCAGCAGCAGGTCGATGATCTCGGGCTCGATGGCCGCGTTCTCGATGACCGTGGTGCCCTTGGCCCCGACCGCGGCCAGGATCAGGTTCTCGGTGGCGCCGACCGACGGATAGGGCAGGCGGTGGCGGGTTCCCACCAGCCGCTTCGCCCTGGCCACCATCGTCGACCCCTCGACGGTGATCTCGGCCCCCATGGCCTCGAGCCCGGCCACGTGGAAGTCGATCGGCCGCTTGCCGATCTGACAGCCGCCGACCATGGGCACGGTGGCCTCACCGACCCGGTTGAGCAGCGGCCCCAGAAGCAGGATCGGGACCCGGTTGAGCCCGGTGTACAGCTCCGAGACCTGGCCGGTCACCTCGGGTGTGGACACCTCGACGGTGGTGCCCTCCCGGTGGAACTCGGACCCGAGCTCGCCCAGGATGCTCAGGGTCACGTCGACCTCGGCGATCTCCGGCACGTTGTAGAGGGTGCAGGTCTCGCTGGTCAACAAGCTGGCGACCAGCTGCTTGGTCACCGCGTTCTTGGCCCCTTGGGCGCGGAGGGAACCTCGGAGAGGTGCCCCGCCCTCGAGCTCCCAGATGACGGACGTCGGCGCTGGCGTCACCGAACCAGCCTATAGGTCGCCGGGGGTGCGGCTTGAGAAGGTGACCCATCCGGAAATGTGACGACCCGTCAGATTCGCTCCTACGCTGGCGCGATGACGCGGCGCGGAATCCTGGCCTATGGGGCATATGTGCCGTTCCATCGGCTCGACCGGTCCGAGATCGCCGCGGTCGCGGGCAAGGGCGGCGGCAAGGGGACCCGCACCGTGGCGTCCTACGACGAGGACACCACCACCATGGCCTTCGCCGCGGCCCGGTACCTGCTGGGGACCCTGGGTCCCGGCTACGAGGCCGAGCAGCGCCCCACCGGGTTGTCCTTGTGGTTCGCCACCACCACGCCGGCCTACGCCGACAAGACCAACGCCACTGCAGTGCACGCTGCGCTGGAGCTGGATCCGGCGGTCCCCGCGTTCGATGTCAACGGTTCGGTCCGTTCCGCGGCCGGAGCCCTTCGGGCCGGACTCGGCAGCGGCCGGCACGCACTGCTGGTGGCCGCCGATCTGCGCAGCGGTCTGCCTGGGAGCGCGGAGGAGGCCGGGGGCGGCGACGCCGCGGCGGCGTTGCTGGTCGGCGATCCCACCGAAGCAACCCCGGTGATCGCCGCGCTGCTGGGGGAGGGCAGCGCCACCGCCGAGTTCCTCGATCGCTGGCGGGCTCCGGGCGAGGCCCACGCCAAGGTATGGGAGGAACGCTTCGGCGAGCGCCGCTACCTCGACCTCGGCCAGCGGGCCTGGGACGATGCCCTCAAGAACGCCAACCTCACGCCCGACCAGGTCGACCACGTGGTCGTGGCCGGTCCCCATGCCCGGGCGGTGAAATCATTTCAGCGTTCGATTGGCCCGGTACTCGGACCAGATCAACGCCGGAACGAGGTCGACCTCGACGCGACCGTGGGCTTCACCGGCGCGGCGCACCCCTACTTGGCGCTGGCGGCCACCCTGGACGAGGCCGAGCCCGACCAGGTCGTCGCCTTGGTGGTGTTGGCCGACGGCGCCGATGTCACGTTGTTCCGGACCACAGAGGCGCTGGTCGACCGACGGATGAGCCGCTCGGTCGCCGCTCAGGTCGCGAGCGGAGGGTCCGTGAGCTATGGCCGCTACCTGGCTTGGCGCGGCCTGCTGCCCATCGATCCGCCCCGCCGCCCCGAACCGGCCCGGCCGTCGGCGTCGGCCGCGGGCCGCTCGACCTCCTGGAAGTTCGCGTTCGTGGGATCGGAGTCCGACGACGGCACCGTGCACCTGCCGCCCTCGCCGCTCGACGACCAGACCCGCCGCATGGCCGACCGGCAGGGCACCATCGTGACCTTCACCATCGACCGCCTGGCCTACTCGCCGTCGCCGCCGGTGGTCTTCGCGGTGGTGGACTTCGACGGCGGCGGCCGGCTGCCGGTGGAGCTGACCGACGTCGACCCGGCCGACGTCCACATCGGCGACCGGGTGGGGATGACGTTCCGCAAGCTGTTCACCGCCGACGGCATCCACAACTACTTCTGGAAGGCCAGGAAGGCAGGGGACTGATGGGCTCGCACGGCATCCGCGATCGGGTGGCCATCGTCGGGATGGGCTGCACCCGCTTCGCCGAGCACTGGGACAAGGGCGTCGACGAGCTGCTGGTCGATGCCACCGCCGAGGCCTTCTCCAACCTCAACACCCCGATCGGGCCCGACGACGTCGACGCCTATTGGCTGGGGACTGCGCAGTCGGGCATGAGCGGGATGGTCCTGGCCAAGCCTCTTGGCCTCGAGGGCAAGCCGGTGACCCGGGTGGAGAACATGTGCGCCACCGGTTCCGAGGCCCTGCGCCAAGCGGCCTACGCCGTGGCCTCCGGGGCCTACGACGTGGCCATGGCGGTCGGCGTCGAGAAGGTGAAGGACTCCGGCTACCAGGGGCTGAACGCCTTTCCCATCCCCACCGACGGCACCAACCGGACCCTGACCGCGGCGGCCATGTTCTCGATGGTGGTGCCGGCCTACGCCGAGCGCTACGGCGTCGATCCCGACGAGCTGCGCCGGGCCTTGGCCAGGATTGCCTCCAAGAACCACTACAACGGCGCCCGCAACCCCAGGGCCCAGTTCCGCCGGGAGATGTCGGTCGAGCAGATCTGCGCCCTGCCGTCGGTGGCCGGTGAGCTCTCGGTGTTCGACTGCGCCGGCGTGGCCGACGGTGCCGCGGCGGCGATCGTGGTGCGGGCCGAGGACGCCCACCGCTCCACGGACCGTCCGCTGTTCATTAAGGCCTTGTCCCTGGTGGCGGGGAACGGCTCGGGCCTGAGCGACCCCAGCTACGACTACACCACCTTCCGGGAGGTGGCCCGGTGCGCCGAGGACGCCTACGCCCAGGCCGGCGTGACCGATCCCCGGGCCCAGATCGCCATGGCCGAGGTGCACGACTGCTTCACCCCCACCGAGCTGGTGCTCATGGAGGACCTGGGGTTCGCCGAAAGGGGCACGGCGTGGAAGGCGGTGCTCGACGGGGTGTTCGACCTCGACGGTGAGATGCCGATCAACCCCGACGGCGGCTTGAAGTCCTTCGGCCATCCGGTGGGAGCCAGCGGTCTGCGCATGATCTACGAGGCGTGGCTGCAGCTGCGCGGGGAAGCCCCGGAGGAGCGCCGCATCACCACCATCGACGCCAACCGGACGCTCGCCCTGACCCACAACCTCGGCGGCTACCCCGGCGAAATGGTCAGCTTCGTAGGGATTTTCGGCACTTAGAGATCCGTCAGCTGATCTTCACGGGTAAGACCCTTCCAAGGCGGGTCGCGTTTGGGGGAGACTACGGATCGTGCGGCGGTGGGCGGTTAGCGGTGTTGTATTTTTGGTGTTCGGTTTGGCGGTGGGCTGTACCCGCAACATCCCCGAGGGGTTCAACCAGTACGTCGTCTATGACCGGTTGAACCGGCCGACCGACATCGTCTTCGCCCCGGACGGCAAGGTCCTGGTGGCTGAGAAGCCCGGCGTCGTCAAGGAGTTCGACAACCTGCTCGACGATTCCCCCACGGTGCTGGTGGACATCCGCACCAACGTGATCGACCAGGCGGATCGGGGTCTGCTCGACATCGAGCTGGCCCCGGGCTTCCCGGCCGACCCGTCGCTCTACGTCCTCTACACCCACGACGCCCCGCCCGGCGAGGTGGCACCGTTCTGGGGCCAGCCTGGGGTCGATGTCGATCCGTGTCCCACCCCGCCCGGTCCCACCGACGACGGCTGCGTGGTCACCGCCCGCCTTTCGCGCCTGCCCATCGTCAACGGCGTGTGGACGGGGGAGGAGCAGGTGCTCATCCAGGACTGGTGCCAGCAATACCCCAGCCACTCGATCGGCACGATGGTGTTCGGCCCCGACGGCTCCCTCTACGTGGGCGGTGGGGACGGCGCCAGCTGGACCTTCCGGGACTACGGCCAGCGCGGCGATCCGCTCAACCCCTGTGGCGATCCGCCCGGCGGGGTGGGCGCGTCCCTGCATCCGCCGACGGCCGAGGGTGGCTCGCTGCGCAGCCAGGACGTGCGCACCACCGGCGATCCCACCGGTCTCAACGGGACCATCATCCGCATCGACCCGACCACCGGTGACGCCATGCCAGACAACCCGATGGCTTCATCGCCCGATCCCAACACCCGCCGGATCGTGGCCTATGGGATGCGGAACCCGTTCCGGTTCACGCTGCGCCCGGGAACCAACGAGCTGTGGATCGGTGACGTCGGCGAGAGCGCGTGGGAGGAGATCAATCGCAGCGTCGGCAACGACGCCGTCGTTGACAACTTCGGCTGGCCCTGTTACCAGGGCACCCCGCGCATGCCCACCTGGGACAACCTGGACCTGACCATGTGCGAGTCGCTGTATGCCGCCGGTCCGAGCGCGGTGACGGCGCCGTGGTTCGCCTACCAGCACGGTCCTCCCATAGGGACGGACTCGCGCTGCGATGGGAAGGACGGATCCTCGATCACTGGTGTGACCTTCGCGCCGGCTGACAGCTCGTATCCCGACGACTACGACGGCGCCCTGTTCTTCGGGGATGCCTCCCGCAGCTGCATCTGGGTGATGAAGGCTGGCAGCGACGGGTTGCCCGATCCGACGACCGTGAAGCCCTTCGTCGTCGCCGGTGGAACTCCGGTCAAGCTGGCGTTCGGTCCCGGCGGGGAGCTGTGGTACGTGGACCACTACGGCGGCCGGATCGTTCGCATCGGCTACGCCAGCACCAACCACCCGCCTCAGGCCGCGGTGACCGCGACCCCGACGTCCGGCGAGCCCCCGCTGGCCGTGAGCCTGGACGCCCGCGGTTCCACCGATCCGGATCCCGGCGACGAGCTGACCTACGCCTGGGACCTGGACGACGACGGGATGTTCGACGACGGCTCCACCCCACAGCTGTCGCACACGTTCACCGAGGAGGGGTTCCAGATCGTCCGCGTCCGGGTCAGCGACCTGGCCGGCGACACCGACATCGGGCTGGCCGGCGTCACTGTCGGAGACCCGACGGCGCCCACTGCGGTCATCGAGACCCCGGAAGGGGGAACGACGGCAGCGGTCGGCGACACCATCTCGTTCAGCGGCTTCGGGGTGGATCCCGACGGCAACCTCCTACCTCCAGAGGCGATGACGTGGTCGGCTGACCTGCTGCATTGTCCCGATTCCTGCCATCGCCACGGCGACTGGTTCACCGCGCCCGGCGTCCTCAACGGCTCGTGGCCGCTGCCCGATCACGGTTTCTCCGCGGCGCTGGAGGTGAAGCTGACCGTGGTGTGGCAGGGGCACACCGCTTCGTCGACCCGCCGCATCGACTACCGCTCGACCGACCTGACCGTGACCTCCGACCCCATCGGGGTGGAGGTGAGCGCCGGCGACACCACCGCGGCGACCCCGATCACCATGCCGTTCTCCACCAACGGCCAGGTGACCTTGACCGCACCGGCCACGGCGACCATCGGTGGGATCGACTACATCTTCAGCAGCTGGTCGGACGGCGGCGCCCGCAGCCACGAGATCACCGTGCCGGCGGATCCTGCGCTCTACACGGCCAGCTACGTCCCGGTCGGCCTCAGCTTCGCCGACGCGTTCGACGACGGCGACAGCACCGGGTGGACCGTGGCCAGCGGGAACTGGGCCATCTGTCCTGCCCCCAACGGCGCTCCCGGGTTCGCCTTCTGCGGACAGGTGCCGGTCGGTGACATCGGGGTGGCTTTGGCCGACGGCGTGACGCTGACCGACGGCGTGGTCGAGGCCACGACGGTGCCGGCCGAGAACGGCGGCAAGGCCGGCGTGATCACCCGGGTCCAGGACGCCGAGCACTACTACGGGCTGCGGCTCGACGACAAGACCGGCGACGAGCTGGGCTGGCGTCTGCAACGGCGTGACGGGGGCACAGTCACGACCATCCTGGCCTCGGGCTCGATCCCCGACGTCCCCGACATCACCTATCGGTTGCGGCTGACCATGAGCGGCGATCAGCTGATCGCCGAGCTGTCTACCGACGACGGTCAGACCTACACCGAGCTGGGTCGGGCCACCGATACCACCTACACCACCGGCGGAATCGGGTTGGAGACCCGCCTCCGCACCAACCCCTTCGACTCCGTCTTCGCCTCGGGCTCCTGAACCTCGGTGGTCAGGCGCCGGCGGTCGAGCTTCTGTCCGGGGGTGAGGGGCAGGGTCTCGACCACGTGGAGGGCCTCGGGGAGTTTGTAGATCGCGATCCGGGCCGCGAGGAAGTCGCGGATGACTTTCAGCTCGGGGGGACTCTGCGGGTCCTTGGCCACGACCACCGCCACCCCGATCTCGCCCATGACCGGGTCGGGCCGGGGGACCACGGCGGCGTCGGCCACGTCCGGGTGGGCCAGCAGCTGGGCCTCCACCTCGGCCGGATAGACGTTGTAGCCACCTCGGATGAACATCTCGCTGCGGCGGCCGGCCAGGATCACGTTCCCCTGTTCGTCCAGGCGGGCCAGGTCGTTGGTGCGCAACCAGCCGCCGTCGACGATGGTCGCGGCCGTGCCCGCGGGGTCCCGCCAGTAGGTGGACATCTGGGTCGGGGAGCGCAGCCACAGTTCGCCCACCTCGTCCTCGGGCACCGGACGGCCTTCGTCGACGCGCACGGTGACCTCGATGCCGGGGCGGGGCCGGCCCACCGTGGGCTCGGTCTCGGCCGCGGCGCCGTCGTCGAGCTCCAGGGTCGCGGCGGTGCCGCAGCCGCCCGACTCGGTCGACGAGTAGCGGATCGAATAGGCCGAGCCGAACGCCTTGCGGGCGGCGTCGACGATGGCCGGGGGCGAGGCCGCACCACCCATGACCAGGGTCCGGACGTGGGTCCAGTCGTGGCGGTCCAGCTCGGGGGAGCGCAGCATCAGGGCTATCTGGGGAGCGACGCCGCCGATCGACGGCATGGCCTGCTCGGCGACGGTCCGCAAGGCGTCCTCGGCCCGCCACCGTCCCAGGATGTGGGTCCGGGTGGCCAGACGCAGGTACCACGGCAGCTTGGTCATGAAGCCGATGTGGGCGAACTGGGTCGAGGCCAGCATGGCCGGACCCGGGGTTCCGCTGGTCGCCCAGGCTCCGCCGGTGTCGATCTGGGCCACGGCGCTGAGCTGGGCCTCGGTGAAGACCGCACCCTTGGGCTGGCCGGTTGTCCCGGAGGTGAACACGATGGCGATCGGTCGGGTGGGATCGGTCGGTAGGGCTAGAGGCGCTTGGTGGTCCGTGCCGATCGCCTCCAGCTCGGCCAGTTCCTCGGGTGCCTCGAGGGTGATGGCCGGGTCCGCCAGCTCGACGAGGGCCTGTTGCTCCGGCGGGGCCAGGCGGGGGTTGATCCCGGCGGTGACCGCTCCGAGCTTGGCCGCCGCGGCGTAGGCCAGGATGTACGAGGTGTCGGAGGCCAGGCGCAGCGCCACCCGATCGCCAGGGCGGACGCGACGGCCCTCGGCCAATCCCGTGGCGATGTGGTCGGAGCGCCGGTCCAGGTCGCGGTAGGTGAGCGGGGATCCGTCCGGGTCGACGAAGGCCACGAGGTCGCCGAAGCGCCGGGCCGCCTCCCGGACGGTGTCAGCGAGCATGTCCCCCCGTCATCGGACCCGGGGCTGGATCCGGCGACCGGAGGCGAAGACCACTTGCCCGGCCTCGAGGGCGTCCTGGCGCATCCCCAGGTTGAGGAACGTGTTGCCCAGGTCCAGCGCCTGCTGACGGGACAGCTCGCGGGTCGCCCACAGGGTCCGCAGGGTGGTCTGCACCGCCAGGGGTGGAGCGCTGGCGATGGCCGCCGCCGCCCAACGGGCGGTGTCCAGCAGATCGGCGCCCGGGACCACCTCGGACACCAGGCCGATCTGATGGGCCCGCTGGGCCGACATCCGCTCGTGGTTGCCCAGCAGCGACAGCCGCATGATCTCGCCGAAGGGCATGCGGGAGGCCATGAGCGTGGGCTCGAACACCGCCGGCATCCCGTAGGTCACGTGAGGGTCGAAGAAGGTGGCGTGGTCGGCGGCGATGATGAACTCGACCTCGCCCAGCAGGTAGAACGCCCCTCCGCAGGCGATGCCGTTGACCGCGGCGATGACAGGCTTCCACAGCTCGTTGGCCTTGGGTCCCAGGCGCTGGCCCGGATCCTCGTAGGTGAACGGGTCGAAGTCGTAACTGTCGGCGTCGGCGGGCACGTCGTCCCGGTCGATGCCGGTGCAGAACGCCTTGTTGCCCACCGCGGTCAGGATGACGCACCGCACCGAATCGTCGTCCCGCAGGCCGCGCCACAGGGAGGACAGCTCCTGGCACATGGTCGTGTCGAAGGCGTTGTGCCGCTCCGGCCGGTTCAGGGTCACCACCGCGACCCCGTCGTCGCCGGCCTCGTACGAGATGGTCGTGAACTGGGACGGCTCCGTCGCCATGCCCTCACGGTATCTCCACATCTGACGCCGCGTCAGATATCGTCCGGGGATGGCTGTCGATCTGGGCGAGCTGGTCGACCCGGCGATCACCGCGGTGGTGACGTCCGAACTGCAGAACGGTGTGGTGGGCGAGCACAGCCCCCTGCCGGCTCTGGCCGAGGCCGCCCGTCCGGCGGTGCTGGCCGCCGGACGGCTGGTCAAGGCGGCCCGGAGCGCCGGAGTCACGGTCATCCACGGCACCGCCTACCGCCGCGCCGATGGGCGAGGGGCCAACACCAACGCCCGGCTGTTCGCCGCGGTCCAACGCTCGCCGGCCGGGCTCGAACCGGGGACGCCCGCCGTGGATGTCGTCCCCGAGATCGGGGTCGAACCCGACGACCTGGTGCTCACCCGCACCCACGGGCTGAACCCGATGGCCGGTACCGACCTCGACCCGGTGCTGCGGAACCTGGGGATCCGCACCGTGGTGGTGGTCGGGGTGTCGGTCAACATCGCCGTGACCAACCTGGTCATGGATGCGGTGAACCACGGCTACCAGGTGGTGCTACCAAGGGACGCGGTGGCCGGGCTCCCGGCCGACTACGTCGCCGCGGTGATCGACAACACCTTGGGATTGCTGGCCACCATCACCACCGCGGACGAGCTGGCCGCGATCTGGGGACGGGGAAAGGGGATCTGATGCGCAGGGGGGACCTGGAGTGGGGGACGATCCCCCGGCTGGCGCGCAGTGCCGCCGAGCGGTTCAGCGGCGACGACGCGGTGGTGGACGGCGACACCGTGCTCAGCTTCGCGTCGCTGTGGTCGGCGGCCCGGGCCGCGGCCAAGGCGTTCGTGGCCGTGGGGGTCGAGCCGGGAGACCGGGTGGCCATCTGGTCGCCGAACATCTGGGAATGGCCAGTGGCGTTGCTCGGACTGCAGGCCGCGGGCGGAGTCGTAGTCCCGCTCAACACCCGGTACAAGGGGGTGGAGGCGGCGTACATCCTGGGCAAGAGCGGTGCCCGGGTGCTGGTCACGGCTCAGGGGTTCCTCGGCAACGACTACCTGTCCATGCTCGAGGGTCACGATCTGCCGGCGCTCGAACACCGGGTCGTCCTCCGGGACTCGTCCTGGGACGACTTCCTGGCCGCTGGTTCCGACGTGGCCGACTCGGTCGTCGACGAGCGGATCTCGGCTCGGGACGCCGACGATCTCAGCGACATCATCTTCACGTCGGGCACCACCGGGGCGCCCAAGGGGGTGATGGCAACCCACGGCCAGACTCTCCGGGCCTTCACCGACTGGGCCGACCTGGTGGGGCTGGACCACGGCGACCGCTACCTGGTGGTCAACCCGTTCTTCCACAGCTTCGGCTACAAGGCCGGGATCGTGGCCTCACTGGTGGCGGGAGCGACGGTGGTCCCGCAGGCCGTGTTCGACGTGGCCGAGACCGTGCGTCTGGTGGGCGAGCACAAGATCAGCTGCATCCCCGGTCCTCCGACCATCTATCAGTCCCTGCTCAACTCCCCCGAGGCCGGGGAGCTGGCCAACCTCCGGCTGGCGGTCACCGGGGCCGCGGCGATTCCGGTGTCGCTGGTGGACCGGATGCGCACCGAGCTGGGGTTCGAGACGGTCCTCACCGCCTACGGGCTGACCGAGGCCACCGGGTTCGCCACGTCGTGCCGGGCCGACGACGACCCCGAGACCATCGCCACCACGTCGGGGCGGGCCATCCCCGGCGTCGAGGTCCGCATCGTCGACGACG
>DASXTK010000357.1:0-12437 GCA_036505485.1 Acidimicrobiales bacterium | reverse complement strand
CACCTGGGGTGATGATCCGGTATCCCGGATGAGGCGAGGCTCGCGCGGTGAACGCGCTGCCATTCCACGATCGGGGCGACTTCGAAGACGCGGACCGGGGGTTCATCGCGGCGCTCGATCCCGGCGTCGTCAAGGCCGAGGACGGGACGGTCGTCTGGGACAACGACGCCTACGCGTTCCTCCAGGGCGACTGCCCCGACACCGCCAACCCCAGCCTGTGGCGGCAGGCCCAGCTGGTGACCAGGCAGGGCCTCTACGAGGTGACCGAGGGCGTCTACCAGGTGCGGGGCTTCGACCTGTCGAACATGACCATCGTCGAAGGCGACACCGGCGTGATCGTCATCGACCCGCTCGTCTCAGCCGAGACCGCCGCGGCCGCCCTGGGCCTGTACCGGCGGAATCGGGGGGACAAGCCGGTGACCGGGGTGATCTACACCCACTCCCACGTCGACCACTTCGGCGGGGTGCTCGGGGTCACCGACGGCGACGTGCCCATCCTGGCCCCCCAGGGCTTCCTGGACCACGCCGTGTCGGAGAACGTCTACGCCGGCACCGCGATGAGCCGGCGCTCCATCTACATGTATGGCGCGGCGCTGGAGAAGGGTCCGGCCGGCCAGATCGGCTGCGGCCTCGGCATGACCACCTCGACCGGGACCATCGGGTTGCTGGCGCCGACCGTCGACATCACCCACACCGGGCAGGAGGAGACACTCGACGGGGTGCGGATCCAGTTCCAGATCACCCCGGGCACCGAAGCCCCGGCGGAGATGAACTTCCTGTTCCCCGATCTCCGGGCGTTGTGCATGGCCGAGAACGCCACCCACAACCTGCACAACCTCCTGACCCTGCGCGGCGCCCTGGTGCGGGATCCCCGAACCTGGGCCCGGTACCTCAACGAGGCCATCGAGCTGTTCGCCGACAAGGCGGACGTGGCCTTCGCCTCCCACCACTGGCCGACCTGGGGCCGCGACCGCATGGTGCTGTTCCTCTCGCAGCAGCGGGACCTGTACGCCTACCTGCACGACCAGACTCTGCGGCTGCTCAACATGGGCTACACCGGTTCCGAGATCGCCGAGATGATCGAGCTGCCCCCGGCGCTGGAGAGCGCCTGGCACGCCCGCGGCTACTACGGCTCGGTCAGCCACAACGTCAAGGCCATCTACCAGCGCTACATGGGCTGGTTCGACGGCAACCCGGCTCGGCTGTGGCAGCATCCGCCGGAGGAAGCGGCCACCCGCTACGTCGAGTGCCTCGGTGGTGCGGATGCCGCGCTGACCAAGGCTCGGGACTGCCAGGCCGCCGGTGATCTGCGCTTCGCAGCCGAGCTGGCCGACCACGTGGTGTTCGCCGATCCCGACAACACCGAGGCCACTGAGGTCCTGGCCGGGATCTACGAGCAGCTGGGCTGGGGCTCGGAAAACGGGCCCTGGCGCAACTTCTTCCTCGTCGGCGCCCACGAGCTGCGCTCCGGCATCTCCCCCAACCCGCTGAGCGGCGGTGCCGCGTCGATGGCCGGGGCCCTCACCGTCGAGCAGCTGTTCGACTCCATCGCCATTCGGATCAACGGTCCCAAGGCGTGGTCGCAGGAGCTGACCGCCGACTGGAACTTCACCGACCTGGACCTGCGGTACCGCTGCACCTTGTCCAACGGGGCGCTGATCCACGGTGAGCACTCCGGCCCGACCAGCAACGGCAGCGCCCCTGACGTCACCCTCACCCTGACCAAGCCCCGGCTCCTGGCGCTGTTGGCCGGCAAGGGGCTGGACGGGGTCCAGACCGAGGGCGATGCCACCGTCCTGCTCAAGCTGGTCGGCCTGCTGGACGCTCCGGACCCCACCTTCGCCATCGTCACCCCGTAACCCGGCTCACGTCACCCGGGCGGGGTGAGGCGGGTTCCCGTGGAGCGCTCGACACTTCCTGCGGTGAGAAGCGTGCTCGTGCCGGCAGTCGTTGACCGCTGGTGGCGAGGCGTTCGGCCTGAGCGGATCCACGCCAAAGCGGACATGTCGGCCGGACTGCCCGGGGCCATCGCCAGCGTCCCCGATGGCCTGGCCTCGGGGGTGTTGGCCGGGGTCAATCCGGTGCAGGGGCTGTACGCCAGCTTCGCCGGACCGGTCGCCGGTGGATTGTCCTCCAGCACCCGGCTGATGGTCATCACCACCACCTCGGCCGCGGCCCTGGCCGCCGGTTCCGCCGTCGAAGGGCTGGACCGGGCCGACCGGAGTCCGGCGTTGGTCCTGCTCACGGCCATCGCCGGGGGGCTCATGATCCTGGCGGGCCGGGCCCGGCTCGGCCGCTACACCCGCTTCGTGTCGCACTCGATGATGGCCGGATTCCTTGCAGGGATCGCGGTCAACATCGTGTGCAGCCAGATCCCCGCCCTGGTCGGCGCGCCGGCCGAGGGCTCGTTCCCGCTGGCCAAGGCCCTGGGCGTCCTGGTCCACCCGTCACGCATCGACTTCGCCTCGCTGCTGACCGGATGCGGGGCGCTGGCGCTTCTGGGGCTCCTGGGGAAGGGCCGCTGGGCTCTGGTGAGCGCCCTGGTGTCGGTGGCCGTCCCCACCTTCCTGGTCTGGGCGGGCAGGCTCGACGGGGTGGCTTCGGTGGACGACATCTCCCCTGTCCCGGCCGGATTGCCGCTGCCATCGCTTCCCAGCCTGAGTCAACTGACGCCGGAGCTGGTGGTCGGGGCCTTCGCGGTCGCGGCCATTGTGCTGGTGCAGGGCGCCGGGGTGGCCGAGGCGGCCCCCAACCCCGACGGCAGCCGTTCCGACGCCGACCGGGACTTCGTGGCCCAGGGCGCCGGCAACGTGGCGGCGTCCCTGGTCACCGGGATGCCGGTCGGCGGCTCGGTCAGCCACACCGCGCTCAACGTGGCCTCCCACGGCCGGACGCGGTGGGCCGCCATCTGGTCCGGGGTCTGGGTGGGGGCGGTGATGCTGGTGTTCTCCCGGCTGGTCGGGCACGTGGCCATGCCCACGCTGGCCGCCGTGCTGATCGTGGCCGCGGTCGGCTCCCTGCGGGTGGACGCGGTGGCGGTGATCTTGCGTACCGGGGCCATCTCCCAGACCGCGATCATCACCACCTTCCTGGCCACGCTGTTCCTCCCGGTCGCCGCGGCGGTGGGGATCGGGGTGGCGTTGTCACTGCTGCTCCAGCTCAACCGTGAAGCGCTTGATCTGGTGGTGGTGCGGCTCGAGCCGACCGACGATGGCGACTTCCTGGAGGAACCGGCACCGGCCACCCTGCCCGACCACGAGATCACCATCCTCGACGTCTACGGCAGCCTGTTCTACGCCGGGGCCCAGACCCTGCAGGCCCGGCTGCCCTCGGTGGGTGGCGCGCAGGCGCCGGTGGTGGTGCTGCGACTGCGCGGGCGCACCTCGCTGGGCGCGACGTCGTTCCTGGTCCTGGCCGACTACGCGGCGCAGCTGGCCGCGGCGGGTGGACAGCTCTACCTGAGCGGGCTGGATCCGGCCATGGTGGCCCGGCTCCGCCGGGGCGACTGGCTGGACCTCGACGGCCCGGTCACGGTCTTCCCGGCCACGGCCCGCATCGGCGCCTCCACCAAGGCGGCCTACACCGCGGGCGAAGCCTGGCTGGTCAACCGGACGATGTAGCTGGCGTCGGTTCTGACCTAGTGCCCCATCAGGTGACGTTTACGTTCTCACGGCGAGTCAGGGGCGTTCCTCGGTGCGCCGCGGCGACGCAGGAACCCACCGGCGGTCCGCCCAAGGAGACAGCGTCGGCGAAGCCGACACCGCACAGGGTGGGGTCGGGCGGGGGGTGTCGGCGCGGTGCAGCGAGGGGCGTCTTCCGCAGGCTGGCGGCGGCATCAACCGGCGAGGGCGTGCAAACGTTGCCTGATGGGGCGCTAGTCCTGGAGGTCGAAGAGCTGGGCCAGGGAGAGCTCGGGGCGCGCGCCGGTGTGTCCGAGGACGGCGGCGGCGGCGATGGAGCCCAAGCGGCCGCATTCGGGCAGCGAACGGTCCTGGGTGTAGCCGTAGAGGAACCCAGCGGCGTAGAGGTCGCCCGCTCCCGTGGTGTCCACGACCTCGACCGGCTCGGCCGCGACCTGGTGGACCTCGTCGCCAGCCACGATGATCGACCCCGACTCCCCCAGGGTGATGCAGCCGATCGACACCTCACGACGGGCGTGCTCGACCGCCTCATCCACGCTGTCGCACTGCCACAGGGCCAGGGCCTCGACCTCGTTGGCGAACAGGATGTCGACCCGGTCTCGGACCAACGGCAGCCAGTCGTCCCGGTGACGCTCGACGCAGAACAGGTCCGACAGCGTCAGCGCGACCTCACGACCGGCGTCCGCAGCGATCTCGGTGGCGGTCCAATAGGCCTTCTTCGACTCGGGCCGGTCGAACAGGTAGCCCTCCAGGAACGTCACTTTGGACTGGGCCAACAGGCCGGCGTCGATGTCGTCGGAACCCAGCAGCGACGACGCGCCCAGGTAGGTGTTCATGGTGCGCTGGGCATCGGGGGTGACGACGATGAGGCAGCGTCCGCTCGGCGGCCCCTCGACCGCGGGCTTGGTGTCGTAGTGGACTCCGCTGGCCCGCAGGTCATGGGCGAACACGGCTCCCAGGTCGTCGTCGTAGACCCGACCGATGAACGCGGCGGAGCCACCGAAGCTGGCCACCCCGGCGATGGTGTTGGCCGCCGATCCGCCCGAGACCTCGAGCCCGGAGCCCATGGCCCGGTACAGCTCTTCGGCTCGGTCGGTGTCGATCAGGTCGACGGTGCCCTTGATCATCCCGTGGAGATCGAGGAAGGCATCGTCATGGTGGGCCAGCACGTCGACCAGCGCGTTGCCGATGCCGACGACGTCAAAGGACAGCTCTTGGGTCACGGGGTCCGAGGGTAGGCCAGGCGCCGACCCAACCGCGGAATCGCCACTATGAGTCACGCGCGGTGAGGTCACGTTGATTCGACCTCGGCGGCAGAGCCGCCGAGAGTAACGATTCTGTGTTTCCTGCTCTTGCCGCCAAGGCGGCCGGCCGCTCGGGCCCCGGCCTCACCTGCGGCTCGGCCTCGGGAGTCACCTGCCGTGGCAGCCGTTCGTTGTCAGACCTCAGGGGTAGGTTGCTCGACGTGGTCGATAGCAACGTGAACCAGAACGACAACCCCCACCGGTTGCCGCGGCAGGTCGTGCCCCGGCGCTACGAGGTGACCCTGGAGCCCGACCTCCAGGCAGCCAGCTTCGCCGGGTCGGTGGAAGCCGAGGTCGACGTGATCGAGCCCACCTCCACCGTGGTGCTCAACGCCATCGAGCTCGAGATCGACGAGGCCTGGGTGACGCCCTCGGGAGGCGCTCGCGTCGACGCCAGCGTGAGCCTCGACGAGAAGGCCGAGCGGGCCACGCTGTCCCTTGCGACTCCGCTGCCTCTGGGTGGAGCGACCGTGCACCTGCGCTTCCGGGGCATCCTCAACGACAAGCTGCATGGCTTCTACCGATCGACGTTCACCGACGCGGCCGGCAACGAGCAGGTGCTGGCCTGCACCCAGATGGAAGCCACTGACGCCCGGCGGACGTTCCCCTGCTGGGACGAACCCGATCTCAAGGCGGTGTTCGGGGCGACGCTGATGGTGGCCGACGGGTTGCAGGCCATCTCGAATGCGGCGGAGATCTCGCGCACGCCCACAGGTGATGGCCGAGTGGAGGTGCGCTTCGCCGACACCATCCCCCTGTCGACCTACCTCGTGGCCTTCATCGTCGGCCCGCTGGAAGCCACCGAGCCGGTGGACGTCGACGGCACCGCCCTGCGAGTGATCCATCCGCCGGGCAAGGGCGACCTCACCCCGTTCGCTTTGGAGGTCGGGGCGTTCTGCCTGCGCTACTTCGCCGACTGGTTCGACCTGCCCTATCCGGGCGACAAGCTCGACCTCGTGGCGGTGCCCGACTTCGCCTTCGGGGCCATGGAGAACCTGGGCTGCGTGACGTTCCGGGAGCGCCTGGTGCTGATCGATCCCGACACCGCCACCCAGGCCGAGCGGCAGGCGGTCACCGACGTGATCGCCCACGAGCTGGCCCACATGTGGTTCGGCGACCTGGTGACCATGAAGTGGTGGAACGGCATCTGGCTGAACGAGGCGTTCGCGACGTTCATGGAGATGAAGGCCACCGACGCTTTCCGGCCTGATTGGCAACGCTGGGTCGACTTCGGGCTGTCACGGTCGGCCGCGTTCGACACCGACGCCCTGGCCTCCACCCGACCGATCGAGTTCCCGGTGATCTCGCCCGAAGAGGCCGAGGGCATGTTCGACATCCTCACCTACGAGAAGGGCGCCTCGGTGGTGCGGATGCTGGAGCAGTACCTGGATGAAGACCGGTTCCAGGCCGGTATCCGGCGTTACATGCGCACCCACCAGTACGGCAACACCGAGACCACCGACCTGTGGGACGCCTTGGAGGAGGAGACCGGCGAGCCGGTGCGGCGCATCGCCGACTCGTGGATCTTCCAGGGGGGCTTCCCCGAGGTGGCGGCCACCCGGGTCGAGGGCGCTGACACCGTGCGGTTCACCCAGCAACGCTTCAGCTACGACGGTGCCTCGGCCGGCGGCTCGGGTGAACGTTGGGCTGTCCCGCTCATCGTGGGTCACCGCAGCGCTGACGGCGCGGCCGAGGAGACCAGGGGTCTGCTCGACGAGGCCGGGCTGGACCTGGCTTTGCCGTCGGCCGAATGGCCCTTCGTCAACGCCAACTTCGGCGCCGACGGCTTCTACCGGGTTCGCTACAGCCCCTCGCTGCTGGCGCAGCTGGTCGAACAGCGCGACCGGCTGACCGCGCTGGAGCGGTATGTGTTGGTCGACGACACCTGGTCCGGGGTCCTGGCTGGCACCGTCGAGGCGTCGACCTTCGTATCGCTGGCCGAGCAGTTCGCGGACGAGACCGATCTGTCGGTCTGGCAGCGGCTCCTGGCTGGGCTCAGCAGCCTCGATTCGTTGCTCGACGATGCGGGTCGCGCGTCTCTGGCGTCCCGGGTGCGGGGCTTGGTGGCTCCGGTCATGGCCCGGCTCGGCTCCGAGCCCCGCAGCGACGACGACGATCGCGCTCGCACCTTGCGGGGGTTGCTGGTGGGAGCGGCGGCGACGCTCGGCGCCGACGAGGAAGCACTGGCGGCCTGTCGGGCCCGGCTCGATGCCTACTTGGCCGATGCGTCCAGCGTCGAGGCCAGCCTGGCCGCGGCCGCGCTCTCGGCCAGTGCTACGACGGGCGGCACGGCCCTTTATGACCGGTTGGTGGAGCACTATCGCGACGCCACCAACCCCCAGGACCGCGAACGGTTCCTCTACGCCCTGGCTCGGTTCCGGGATCCGGAGTGCCTGCAGCGGACGCTCGATCTCAGCCTGTCGGGCGAGGTTCGCACCCAGGATGCGCCGTTCTTGTTGCGCGACACCATCGCCAACCGCGACAACGGCGAGATGGCTTGGAACTTCGTGGCCAAGCACTGGGACGAGGCCAACGAGCGCTTCCCCAGCAACAGCATCGCCCGGATGCTCTCGGGCATCCGCTCGTTGCGCGACCGCTCGGTGGCCCACCAGGTGGTGGCGTTCCTAGCCGAACACCCGGTCCCCCAAGGCGACATGCAGGTACGCCAACACCTCGAGCGCATGTGGGTCTCGGTGGCCCTAACCGAACGAGAGTCCCCCCGCCTCGCCGCGGACCTGTAGTTGCGGTACGGCGAACTTGCCCCCGAAGTTCGTCTGTCGGATGCGGTAAGGGAGGAATGAGGCGGCCAGGCAGCCGGCGGGGCCGGCTGCCATCTCGATTGTGGCTGGCGGTTCCTTGCGGGGTGGGCCCTCAAGGGGTCGCTGCGCTCGGCCTTCGGCGACCCCTTGACCGCCCACCGTTGTCGGAGATTTTTCTTCGGTTTCTGTGGGTCGGGCGCCCTTAATTGTCAGACCCCCTGAGGATGATGGAGGCATGTTCAACCAGCCGGAACCCGGGGACTTGCGTCGCCTCGAGGCGGAGCTCGCCGGGTTCGTAACGCAGCTCAACCCCGACGCTGTGACCTTGCCGGATGCCCCCGACCTTTGGGCCGGCTTCCACCGGATCGCCCGGCTGGCAGACGCCGCAACCGTTGTGTTGGCCCGCAAAGTCGATGAATCCGAAGAGTGGCGCCAGGCCGGCGACCGCGACGCCGCCACCTACCTAGCCCGACGCTCCGGCAACTCGATCGGAGCAGCGCGACGCACGCTCACAACCTCGAAACGACTCCGGATGCTGTCGGTGACCCGTGCCGCGCTGCTCCACGGGGACCTGTCGGCCACCCAGGCCGAGCCGATCGCCGACGCCGCGGCCACCAACCCCGACGCCGAGGAACACCTCCTCACGTTCGCGGGGCGTTCGAGCGTGGCCGAGCTACGCGCCGAGTGCCTCCGAGCCAAGACCGCCGGCGACCCCGACCCCGACACCACCCATCAGCGGATCCATGCCGAACGCCGGCTGCGCATCCGAACCCACGCCGAAGGCGCCTGGTGCCTCGAAGCCCGCGGCACCGCCCAAGACGGCGCCCTCGTCAACCTGGCACTGGAACCACTAATCACCGACCTGTTCAACCAAACCCGCAACAGCGAGACACCGGTCCGACGCGAAACCCTGGCCTTTGACGCCCTCATCGAACTCTCCCGCCGAGCCCTCGGCCACAACATGGAACCCAGTGACGACCCGGACGCCGACACCGCCGACCGGGACGATGACGTTGAGCGGCCCGCCGGATCCCGACGGCGGCGTAGGCGCAGGAAG
Organism: Acidimicrobiales bacterium; assembly: GCA_036505485.1. Lineage (GTDB taxonomy): Bacteria > Actinomycetota > Acidimicrobiia > Acidimicrobiales > VFJN01 > DASXTK01. The sequence goes on along the minus strand of DASXTK010000357.1, from coordinate 3,676 downwards.
CACCGGGGTGCCACCACCCCCAACTACACCGCCCTGCTTCGCCTCGACCTCACCGCCCTCACCCGCGGCCACGTCGAAGACGGGGAGCTGTGCGAGATCACCGGCATAGGACCAATCCCCGTCACCGTCGCCCGACAGCTGTTAGGCGAGTCGATCCTCCACCTCGTCCTCACCAAAGGAACCGACGTCGCCAACATCACCCACCTAGGCCGCGGACCCAACGCAGCTCAGCGTCTCGCCCTGCTCTGGCAGAACCCCGGCTGCACCGCCCAAAGCTGCCCCTGCACATTGGTCGACGCCGACCACCGCATCGACTGGACCATCACCCACCACACCCGAGTGGACGAAACCGACCTGTTGTGCGACTTCCACCACAACCTGAAGACCCAACACGGCTGGGCACTCGTCCAGGGCCAGGGCAAACGACCCATGGTCCCACCCGACGACCCCCGCCACCCTGACCACCAACAGACACAAGCCGTCGCTGTTACCGCCTGAGCGGAGGTGGCGCCTGGTCAGGCGCTCCTTGACAATTTCATAACGGCCGGGCCAGCTGGTCAGCCGAGGAACAGGCCTAGGTCGTCCAGGCAGGTTTCGCCGGCGCGGTAGTTGACGCACGGGGCCTCGTTGGGACGCCGGTCCGGCTCGTCGGAGTGGTCGTCGGCGACCACGATCCACACCGTGGTCTCGGCGTCGCCGGTGCGGAAGCGCAGGTCCCGGGTCGGCGCCCACGCCTGCGGGGCGCTGATCCCCACCGAACCGATGACCCTTCCGTCGGGCTCGCCCGAGCGCACCTGTAGCTGGGATCCGTCACCCCGCGCCGATCCCTGCAGGACGTACTCGGTCCCGGGCACCAGGCCAGTGACCTTCAACCCCACTTCGCCCCCGGAGATCCGAAGAACCTTGTCGGGATCGCGGGGCGGCTGCGAGGCCGGGCGCCGGTCCACCAAGGTGCGATCGGAGTGGTCTACGTCGACCCAGCCGGTCAATCCCCGCTGGAAGTCGCCGTTGTTGAAGCTGTCGCCGGCGTTGACCGTCACCGCGAAGGTGCGGGTGGTCGCCGCTCCGGTGTTCGGATCGGTCACCCGCACGGTGACATCGCTACGACCGGTGGTGTGCCCCGCGGCCAGGTCGAGCGCCCACTGATGGGGCCAGACCGGTTCCGGATGCCACAGCCGCAGGTTCGCCAGCGGCAACACCTCGGGGTTCGAGCTCTCCACCACCGTCGAGCTGTCGAGGTAGGCGTCCTCGTTCACCCCACCCACGGCCAGCCTGGGCGTGCTCCACGCCGGCTCGGCCTGGCCCTGGTGCAGGGAGAGGTCGGCCACGGCACTGAGGGCCGGACCGTGGAACAGGTACAGGTCGTCGACGTAGCCGACCCCGTCCAAGGCCACCTGCACCGAGGCCAGGCGGGTTTTCGAGAAGTCGGACGGGTCGTGGCGCCGGCACCGGGGACACGGGTTGGGCGGGGTGGTGAACACCACCTGCTGCCGGGTCCACTGGGCGCCATCGAACCGAACCGCCGGTTGGTCGCCCTGCCCCACCTGGAGAGTCGCTCCCAGCCGCCCCCAGCCTCCGAGCACATAGGTGGTGTCCCACTCCAGGTCGTCGATGGTCTGGCGAACCGGACCGGACCCGCTCGGCCTGACCACCCCAGGGCCGGTTCGACCGCCCTCGGTTCCCTGCACCGTGGACCGAGACGACAGGCGCCAGCGCAGGTCGGCCTGCTCGAAGTCCGGGTTGTACAGCCGAGGATCGGACACCACTACGGGGATGTCCCACCACGACGTACGGGCTTCATCGGTGAAGATCCGCACGTTGGCCAGCCCGGTGCGCCCGGGAGCTGGGGCGATGGTCAGCACCCGTTCGGCGCCACTACCGCCCACCCGAACGTCGGTATCCGGCAACAGCTCGTGGTTGGACGACTCGACCGCAACCTCCACCGGCAGCTCGGGGGCGCTGAAGGCCAGCGCTACCGGCACGCCCGCGACCAGATGTTGCTCGCCCAGGGCGGACAACGCCGGGGCAGCATTGGCCTGAGGCACGCTCGTGCCTGGTGCCAACTGGACGTTGTCGACCACCCCCCAGCGACCCGGCGTCTTCCAGTCCCACAGGACGATGTCGGCCGTCGTCGAGCTCGGCCCGGTCCGGAACGCCAGGGTCTCGGTGGACCAGTCGGTGCTGGTGATGGCGTTCTGCACCAGATGGGTTCCCTGGTTGGCCACTCCGAAGCGCACATCGCCGTCCCGGGACGAGACCCGTCCGGTCACCGACAGCACGTAGGAGCTGTTGGGGGTGAGACCGGTCACGTGCTGCACCGCGGTGTGGGCGCTCCGCTCCACCTTCGAGGAGGCCGGCCGCCCGAGGACCAGGGCCCGTTCCGTCTCGAAGGGGTCTTCGACGACCACCCCTGCGCCGCCGTGGATGTCCCAGCCCTCGCCCAGAGGCAGCGATTCGAACCCGCCGTTGACGAAGCTGCTGTTGGCGTTGACCGTCAGCACGAAGGTCTCCTGCGCCGGCTGGCCCTGGGCGTCGAGCAGCGGCTGGCCCGCGCCGTCTTGCGCTGTCAGGGTCACCCACGCCGGACCGGTCCCGTTGTCCCGGGGCCGCAGTGTGATCGTGCGCCGGGGCGAGATCAACGGCTCGAGATACAGATCGTCGATCGACAGGTTCGAGGCCCGGGGATCGAGCACGCGATAGGCCCGGTTGTCCACGAACACGGTGACCTCGGTGGTCGACGGCCCGGTGGTGAAGACCAGGTAGTCGTCCACCCATTCCTCGGCCCAGTTCTCGTCCCATTCGCTGCGTTCCCGGTGCAGCCTCACCTCCTGGTCCCCGGGCCGGGTGACGTCGGCGTCGACCACCCCGACGTCGATGGCGGCGACGCTGTCGAGGTCCCGTTCGAGGTTGTACGACCCACCGAGCATGTAGCGGGTGTTGGGTTGCAGTCCGGTGACCGCCTGCTCGGCCCGGCCTCCGGCCTGTTCCAGATGCAGTGAGCCCGACGCCGGGGACGCCGCGTCGATCAGGTTCCAACCGTCAGCGCCGGAATCGAAGGAGCCGTTGGCGAACGAACCGTCGGGATCGGCCGGGCCATTGCCGGTCACCACGATGTGGTCATCGGCCAGAAGGCCCTGGTCCGACGATGTCGCGGTCACGGTCACCGAGCGGGGTTCGGCCACTGCGGGATCCGAGGAGGAGAAGTGGTCGGTGACGTAGAACGGCACCGCGACCGGCGTGTTGACCGCGGTCATCTGGTCGGCGATGGCCGAGATCGGACGCTGCCACACCTTGACCGCATCGATGATCAGGTGGTTGGTGCTGTCCTCCCGGGATCCGTAGCCGTCCTCGGGAACCCCGGCGACCAGGCGCGACCCGATCGTGAGGTACTGCGACCGATCCGACACGGCGTCGCGGCTGCGCCACACCTCGACCCGATCGAGGTAGATGGTGTAGCCCTCCGGCGTCCACAACACCCCGTAGTCGTGGAAGTCATCGTCCAGGGCCTTGCGCCCGGGGTTGTCGACCTGCCGGGTATCGGCCACCCCCGAGGCCGCGAACCCGTTCCAGTGGTTCCCGACGACCACCGTGTTGCCGTCAGGTCCGGGGGTGTGCTCGGCGATCTGGACATCGGTCCCGGCCGCGGCCGGATCACCCAGGGGGCTGCCACCGGTGT
>DASXTK010000356.1:0-13235 GCA_036505485.1 Acidimicrobiales bacterium | reverse complement strand
CCGACGGCCACATCGCCTCGCTGTTCCCGAGCTCACCGGCCCTCGAGGCCGACCCCGGGCGGCTGGTGGTCATGAACCACGACCCGTCCGGCCGCAACCCCTATGAGCGGATGACGTTCACCTTCGCCGGCATCGCCCGGGCCCGGCTGGTGCTGGTCACGGTGTCGGGCGAGGAGAAGCGGGCCGCGTTGGCCGGTGTGGCCGCCGGCGACCCGAGCCTGCCGGCCACCCACATCCAGGCCGAGAACATCCTCTGGATCGTCGACCCCGCAGCCGCCGGAGACCTGGCCTAGTCGTTCTGTGACCTGGATCCGTTCTCGGGAGCTGGAGCCTCGCCCCGTAGGCTCCACGGCGGGATGGCGGCACTCTCGGAGAACACCAAGCGGAGGCGGATGGTCCGACGGGTGCAGGCCCGGGTCCGGAACCGGCTCCTGCTGGCCAATGCCGCCGGTGGGCTGGTGGTGCTGGTCTTCGTGCAGTTCGCTCTGGGTGAGCACCTGGCTCCCGAGTTCTCGGTGCTGGTGTCTACCGCCGCGTTCGCCGCGACCTTCGCAGTGTCGGGGGTCCTCGCCAACATCTGGGCGTACATGGCGTTCTTCCGGTCGGTGGCGTGGGTGGTCCAGGGACGGGAGCCCACCGAGGCCGAGCGGGCCAACGTCCTGCGGATGCCGTGGGAGTCAGCGCTGAGGGCGCTGCTGTTCTGGGTTGCTGGTGCCGCGCTGTATGCCGCGGTCGCCCCGACGGTGGGGGGCGCCGACGCCCTCTCCGTCCTCCAGGTGGTCAACGCCATCGTGCTCGGCGGGCTGGTCACCTGTGCCCTGGGCTTCCTGTGGACCGAGCGGACCTTCACCCCGCTCTTCGCCCTGGCGCTGGCCGGGGAGCTCCCACGGCGTCCGGCCACGTTGGGGGTGAAGATGCGGCTCCTGTTCGCCTGGGCCGCTGGCTCGAGCGTGCCGCTTCTGGCGTTCGCCCTCGATGCCGTGGTCCCCAGCACCCGGATGCCACTGAGCGCCGTGCTGGTGCTCTCGGTCGCCGGTCTCGGCGCCGGGTTCATCGCCACCTTCAGCGCGGCCCGTTCGCTGGCCGACCCGCTGGACGCGGTCCGGGACGCCATGAGCCGGGTGCGCGACGGAGACCTGGACGCCAGCCTGGTCGTCGACGACGGAGGCGAGATCGGCGAGCTCCAGGCCGGGTTCAACAACATGGTCGAGGGCCTGCGGGAACGGGAGCACGTGCAGGACTTGTTCGGGCGCCATGTCGGTCAGGCCGTAGCGGTGCAAGCGTTGGAGCGCGGTACCGGGCTGGGTGGGGAGCAGCGGGACGCGAGCGTGGTGTTCGTCGACCTGGTGGGATCGACAGCGATGGCCGAGGTCCTGCCGCCGGACGAGGTGGTGGCGACCCTGAACGACTTCTTCGACGTGGTGGTACGGGTGGTCGACAGCCAGGGCGGCTGGGTCAACAAGTTCGAGGGCGACGGTGCGCTGTGCATCTTCGGCGTCCCCGGAACCCAGCCCGACCACGCCAGCCGGGCCCTGCGCGCCGCCCGCCGGCTGAGCCAGGCCATGGAAGCCCTGGCCGACAACCACCCGGGCCTCGAGGCCGGGATCGGGGTGTCGTCCGGCCAGGTCGTCGCCGGCAACGTCGGCACCGAGGCCCGCTACGAGTACACGGTCATCGGCCCCGCCGTGAACGAGGCCAACCGCCTCACCGAGGTGGCCAAGGGCCGTTCCGTCAAGGTCCTGGCCTCGGAGGAGACGGTCCGCCGAGCCGGTACCGAAGCCGACCACTGGCGAGACGTCGGCTCGGTAGCCCTGAAGGGCCGCTCCGCCCCCACCCCCATCCGCGAACCCACCGCGGTCACCACCCGAAATTGAGGCGTTTCTCGCGCTATAAGCGCGCCAAACGCCTCAATTTCAGCGAGGACAGCCGACGAGGCGGGTCGGCCGCGACCTACAGCCGACCCCGGCGACCCTCGCGTCGAGGGTCGCCGGGCATCGGCCGCCCAGCCGCCGCCGGGGGATCTCAGGGACGTTCGTCCGTGGAACGTCCGAGCTTCATTTTCTAGTCGGACTGAGAAGGCCCAGCACGCCGATAGGGTGCGCCCCGATGTCCAGCCTGTTGGAGCTTCCGCTGGGGACGCTGACGGAGCGGGCCAGAGCCATCCGTGACCGTCGCAGCGGCACCCGGGTGACCTTCTCCCCCAAGGTCTTCATCCCGTTGACCAAGCTGTGCCGCGACAAGTGCGGCTACTGCACATTCGCTCAACCGCCAGCGCGGCTCGAAGCGCCTTATCTCACCCCCGAAGAGGTGCTCGCGATCGCCCGTGCCGGGGCCCGGGCCGGGTGTCACGAGGCGCTGTTCACGCTGGGTGAGCGTCCCGAGGACCGTTACCCCGTCGCCCGCGACTGGCTGACCGAGCATGGCTACGCCTCGACCGTCGAGTACCTGGTGGCGATGTGCCGGCTGGTGGTCGAAACGGCCGGACTGCTCCCGCACGCCAACGCCGGGGCCCTCTATCCCGACGAACTGACCGCCCTGCGTGAGGTCGCCCCCAGCCAGGGGATGATGATCGAGTCCCTGCGTGACGACCTCGACTGTCACCGAGGTTCGCCGGACAAGACCTCCGAGCGCCGGCTGGCCACCCTGGAGGCGGCGGGACAGCTGGCGATTCCCTTCACCACCGGGATCCTGGTCGGCATCGGTGAGAATCGTGAGGACCGGGTGGCGGCCCTCGAGGCGATCGCGGCGGCTCATGCGCGCTGGGGGCACGTGCAGGAGGTCATTGTCCAGAACTTCCTACCCAAGCCGGGAACGGCCATGCATCTGGCCCCGGCCTGCCCTCCCGACGAGCATCTCGAGGCCATCGCCCTGGCCCGGCTGATCCTGCCCGAGGACGTCGGGGTCCAGGCGCCACCCAACCTGGCCGACGACTTCGGGGTCCTGCTCGATGCCGGCATCGACGATTGGGGTGGCGTGTCGCCCATCACCGCCGATCACGTCAACCCGGAACGGCCCTGGCCGGCGCTGGACAAGCTGCGTGCGGTCACCGAGGCCCGGGGCTTCGCCCTGGCGCCCCGGCTGACCGTGTATCCCACCTACGTGGCCGACCCGGAGCGTTGGCTGGACCCGGCGCTGCGGTTCCCGGTCATGGACCGGGCCGACGCCGAGGGCCTGGGACGGGACGACCCGGGGGCGGTCTTCCCGGAACGAACCATGGAGAACGCCAAGGCCGGGACCGGCGCCGAGGTTGTCATCACCGGACATCGCTCCACCGCCTGGTACTCGGGGGCCGATGTCGCGGCACCGCGGCTGGTGCCGGCGGCCCACGACGGAGTGCGGGGCCGCGTCGCCGAGGTTCTGGCCGGAGTCCGGGCCGGCCAGACCGTCGGCGAGGACGAGATCGTGGCCCTGTTCGCGGCCCGGGGACCCGAGGTGACCGCCGTGACCGCCGTGGCCGACGAGCTGCGGGCCGAGGCCGTCGGTGATGCGGTGACGTTCATCCGCAACCGCAACATCAACTACACCAACGTCTGCACGTTCAAGTGCCGGTTCTGCGGCTTCTCGAAGGGCCCGCTGTCGCTGAACCTGCGGGGCACGCCGTATCTGCTCACGCTGGACGACATCGCCGAACGCAGCCGCGAGGCCTGGGACGCCGGTGCCATCGAAGTCTGCCTCCAGGGCGGCATCCATCCCGACTTCGACGGCGACTACTACATCGATGTGGCCCGGGCGGTGCGGGCGGCCGTGCCGGACATGCACATCCACGCCTTCACCGCCCTCGAGGTCACCGAGGGAGCCAAGCGGCTGGACGAACCGCTGGACATCTACCTGCGCCGGCTGATGGACGCCGGTCTGCGCTCGCTGCCTGGAACCGCCGCCGAGATCCTCGACGACCCGGTGCGGGAGCTGCTCTGCCCGGACAAGATCAACACCGAGGAGTGGCTGGAGTGCCACCGCATCGCCCACCAGGTCGGGTTGCGCTCCAACGTCACGATGATGTTCGGAGCGGTCGAATCACCGCGGTCGTGGGCCCGACACTTCCTGCGCACCCGGGCTCTGCAGGAAGAGACCGGAGGCTTCACCGAGTTCGTGGGCCTGCCGTTCGTCCACATGGCCGCACCGATCTACCTGCAGCGCAAGGCTCGCCGGGGTCCGACGTTCCGGGAGGTGCTTCTGGTCCACGCCGTAGCCCGGATCGTGTACCGAGGCCTGATCGACAACGTCCAGGCGTCGTGGGTCAAGCTCGGCCTCGACGGAACCGAGCAGCTCCTGCAGGCTGGCTGCAACGATGTCGGCGGCACCCTGATGGACGAGAACATCTCGCGGGCCGCGGGCGCCTCCCACGGCCAGCAGCTCCAGGTCGACGAGCTGGAGCACCTGGTCAAAAACCTCGGCCGCCATCTAGAGGAGCGCACCACCCTCTACGGCCGCCCTGCTCTCTCAGCCCACTGAGCTGCGCTGAACCGCGCCCAGGTGGCGCGGGGTGGTGGGTTGGACGTGCCAGGCTGGCAGACGTCATGGATCGTGATCTCGTCAACCAGCTGCTCGACCAGAGCGGCGCCACCCGTAACCGCGATGTGCTGGCGGACATCCTCCGCACCGCCTATGACCTGGCTGGGGATCAGGCCGACCGACTCGACCTGAAGATCACCCGCGACGCCCTCAAGGAGATGCGGGCGGCGTTCCGGATGTTCGCCCCCTACGAGGGCATCCGCAAAGCCACGGTCTTCGGCTCGGCCCGCACCCATCCCAGCGATCCCCTGTACGACCAAGCACGCGAGCTGGCCCATCGTCTGGCCGAGGCCGGCTGGATGGTGGTGACCGGTGCCGGTCCCGGGATCATGGAGGCCGCGGCCCGGGGCGCGGGCCGCGAGCGGAGCTTCGGGGTGAACATCCGGCTGCCGTTCGAGGAGGGCATCAACGACGTCCTGGCCGACGACGACAAGTTCGTCAGCATGAAGTACTTCTTCACCCGCAAGCTGATGCTGATCAAGGAGTCCAGCGGGTTCGTATCTCTGCCGGGCGGGTTCGGAACCCAGGACGAGACCTTCGAGCTGCTCACCCTGTTCCAGACCGGCAAGGCCACCCCTTCACCGCTGGTGCTGCTCGACGTGCCGGGTGGGGGCTATTGGGACGGCTGGCAGAGCTTCGTGCAGGACAGCTTGGGCGCAGCCGGCCTCATCTCCGCCGAGGACGATCATCTGTACCTGATCACCGACGACGTGGACGAAGCGGTCCTGGCGGTGCGGGGCTTCTGGCGGAACTACCACTCGATCCGGTGGGTCGGGAGCCGCCTGGTGGTGCGGCTCCAGGCCGAGCCGACGCCCAAGGAGGTGGCCGACCTCAACGAGCGGTTCGGCGACATCTGCCTGGAAGGCCCCATCGAGACGACCGCCCCCCTGTCCGCCGAGGCGTCCGACCACGACCAGCTGGACCGGCCCCGGCTGGTGCTGCGGTTCGACGTCCGCAAGGGCGGACGCTTCCGGGCCTTCATCGAGGCCCTCAACGAGCTCCCGTCCTCCCCGCCCCTCGCTCCGACCGACTAGTAGTCGTTGGGTTCGGCGAGGATCGCCGCGGCCTTCTCGACGGCGCGGCGGGCTCGGGTAAGGCGGCGTTCGTCGACGGGAAGCTCATGGCCGCCGGCGTCGATCGACTCCCGCAAGCGGATGATGGCCAGGTCGGCCAGCTCCTCGCTGATCGTCTCCAGACGCTGGCGGATATCGTCGAACTCCCCGGGCATGACCCAAATATGGCACCTGGTCCACCACCATCGGGACCATGGCGCGCCAAAGTGAACGCCTCATGTCGACTACCTCCCCTCCGATCCCGGCCGACCTGCACGAGTACGTGTCGTTCGACGCCCCGGACGAGCACCGCACCTGGGTGTTCGACCTCACCTTCCTGAGCAGCCCCTGGCGCTGCCTGTACGGCGACGGCTGTCCCGGTGTGCTCACCGGCCCGGTCCCGGAGCTGGAGGAGGGCTGCTGCAGCTACGGCGCCCACCTGGTCGACGACGAGGACGCGGCCGCAGTGCTGAAGGCCGCCGACCGCCTACGGCCGGACCAGTGGCAGCACCACGACGTAGCGGCCCGCGAGGGCGGACCGTTGCGACGCACCGACGAGGGCGGCCAGATCACCCGGCAGGTCGACGACGCCTGCATCTTCCTCAACCGGCCCGGGTTCGCGGCCGGAGCCGGCTGTGCCCTGCATCAGGCCGCCGTGGCGTCAAACGAACGGCCGATGGACTGGAAGCCCGACGTGTGCTGGCAGCTTCCGCTCCGCCTGGTCGAGCACACCGACGACGACGGCCACGTCACGTCGACGCTGCGGGAGTGGAAGCGCCGGGACTGGGGCGCGGGCGGTCACGACTTCCACTGGTGGTGCACCGAGGCGCCCGAGGCGTTCGACGGACACCGGCCGGTCCACGACGAGCTGCGCGACGAGATCGTCGAGCTGGTCGGCCAGTGGGCCTACGACCGGTTGGTGGAACACATCGCCGGCCGACCGCCGACCGATCTGCTCCCCCATCCGACGTTGCGGAGCAGGAAGGCTCCCGCCCGCTCTCTGCGTTAGTCGCGGGTTAGTCGGGGCTACCGCTCGTCGTCGTAGTCGTCCGCATCTTCGGCCTCGAAGAGGCACCAGGACGCGTGTTCTGCACCGGGCTCGGAACCGCACTCGGGGCACGGCTCCTTTGCCCCTGGTTCAAATATGGCGGCGAGGTCGAGGTCGCTGTTGCGCTTTAACGCGCGCGCCTCCTCGAATCGGCGATGTCGACCCTTCTTCACGGGCCTGCTCCCACATGAGGTTGCGTTCGGCGGCGAATTGTATCGCCGGTAATGACTGGCCCGGAGTCCCCACGGTCCGCCTCCGAGCTCCCGCGTAGTTTCCTACCACGCCGGAGGACCTCTCGGGCCAACTCAGGAGCCGTCCCCGTCAGCCATCGGCTGACGTGATCGGCGCTCCAGAACCAGGGATCCTTCCCCGTTGAATGCCAGGGCGGCGCGGCCCGACAGCAGCTGGCGCACGGGTTCGCCAGCGACTTCGCCCCGCCATCCCGACAGCAGCCGGGACGTGGCATCGCCGCGCACGAGACCCTCGATGTCGGCCCGGGTGGCCAACAGCGAGGCATCGAGGTCCAGATCGCGAGCGATCTGGCTGACCCAGGCCGAGGCCAGGGTCACCGCCGGGCGCAACGTCGGATCGACGCCCTCCCGGTCAGGGATCTGCAGCTTGTCCTCGTCCAGGGCCTGACCGGCCTCGATGGCGTCCATCAGCTCGGCCGACGCGCCACCCCGCAGGTGTCGGCCGTCGAGGCCGCGGACGCGCTGCAGATCGGTGCGCGTCCGGGGCGGACGCTCGGCGATGGCCACGACGGCCAGGTCCGGGAGGATGTGGCGCACCGGCTTGTCCAGACGCTGGGCTCGCAGCTCCCGCCAACCAGCGACCTCCTGTGCCACGCAGCGACTGCGGCCCTTTAGCCGGCGAGCTTCCTTGATCCGCCACCATGCCTGGTCGATCTCGACCAGCTCCCCGTAGCGGCAGCGCTGGTGCTCGCACTCGTCGAGGACCCAGGCCAGCCGGCCCCGGGCCTCCAGCTCGGTGATCAGCGAGTGCCAGAGGGCGTGGAGATGAGCCACGTCGGCCGCGGCGTAGCTGGCCGCCGCCGGATCCACCGGACGGCGCAGCCAGTCGGTCAACCGATCGGCCTTGGGCAGGTGGACGCCGAGGCGCCGCTGCAACAGGACCCCGAGCCCGGGAGTCCCGAGCCCGACGAACCCCGCGGCGATCTGGGTGTCGGCCAGCTGGGCCGGCAGCGCCCCGCAGGCCCGCTCGAGGATGGCCAGGTCCTGCGCCGCGGCGTGCATGAGGCAGGGCACCGGCCGCACCAGCATGTCGTGCAGCGGGCGGATGTCGACGGCCAGGGGATCGACGAGCGCGATCTGGTCGTCCCAGGCCAGTTGCAACAACGCCAGCTGGGCGTAGTAGGTGCGTTCCCGGTGGAACTCGGTGTCGAGCGCGTACGCGCCGGTGCCGGCCAGGCCCTGCACCACCGCGTCCAGGCCGTCGGCGTCGTCAACCCAACGGAACTCGGGCTTGGCCGACGAACGGGCCATCTAGCGGCGGATCTGCGGTCTGCGCGTCGGCATCACGGCTCCGAGCCGGTGGAGACGGGCTGGCCAGCCTCGATCCATGCCTTGGTGCCGCCGGCGACGTTGATGGCGTCGATGCCGTTGGCCCGGTAGAACTCGGCGGCCTTGAGGCTGCGCCCGCCCATGGCGCAGATGACGTACACGGAGCCTTCGTCGGCCGGGACCTCGGCAATGCGATCGGGCACGGTTCCCAGCGGAATGGGTTGGGCTCCCGGGACGTGTGCGCCCTCGTACTCGTCGGGCTCGCGGACGTCGATCAAGGTGGCTCCACCGGCCCGCAGCCGGGCCAGCTCGGTCACATCGATCTCGGGAACGCCGTCGGACTCCATCGCTCGCACACTAGTTCCCTGACCAGCATCCTTGGCCACCGCCCCTCGCGTCATAGATCAGCGGGAGCATCGGCGTCGGCCAGCGCCCTCGCCGCGAGACCCTCGACGCGGAAGACCGCCAGCCCAGCGACCGCCACGGCGGCATGCACCGCCCGCTCCCCGGCCCCGAACGCCGCGGCCAGAGGGGCCAGGGCGGATGGCTTGCGCCAGGCCGAGTGCATCCACTGCGCCCGGTCGCCGACCCACGGGACCGCGACCACGGCATCGACCTGGTCGGCCAGCGCCGCGACCGTGGCAGCCATGGCCGCAGGACTCGGCGTCACCAGGTCGCAGCCCAGGATCAGCACCAGGTCGGTGTCGAGACGGCTCAGGGCGGTGAGGATCCCGCCCAGCGGCCCCTCGCCGGGGGTGTCATCGGCTACGACGTCGACGTCGAGGACGTCGATTGCGCCGAACGCCGCCGCGATCCCGTCCCCGTCGCCGCCGACGGTCGCGATCCCGGACGCTCCAGCGGCATCGGCCGCTTGGGCCACCCGGACCACCATCGGGACCCCGTCGACCTCCAGCAGCGCCTTGTCCCGCCCCATCCGGCGGCTCCGGCCGCCACACAGGATCGCGGCGCTCCAGGTCATCCCACCCCGCCGTACCGGGCGGCCACTCCTCGGCTCTCGCCGTGTTCAGCCACCGCTGCAGCCAGGTCGGTCAGGAACTCGGCCGCCACAGCCACGTGGGACGGCGAGAGGATGGCGTGGAGCCCGCCCTGCTGGCGGTCGAGATGCCAGCCCCGGTCGTCCATGACGTCACCGACGGCGCTCATGTCCAGGCGGGTGGAGGCGATCTCCAGCACTCCGGGAACGGGGTCGCCGGTGATGTGGAGCCCGTCGATGGCCCCGACGCCGCCGCGAATGGCCTGCGCGGCTTCCCGCACCTGGTCGGCCAAGCGCAGGTACCCGTCCTCGCCGAGGTAGCGGATGGTGGCCCAGGCCGCGGCGATGGGGGCCGCCGGTCGGGTTCCGGCCGTGGTGGCCGAGCCGTACAGCCCACCGGGCCAGCCGTCGAAGATGAAGAACTGGTGGCGTTGCACCGCCTCGTCCCGGTGCAGCAGCAGCGATGCGCCCTTGAAGCACCAGCCGTACTTGTGGATGTCGGCCGAGATGGAGGTGACGCCGTCGACCCGGAAGTCCCAAGGCGGGATGGGCTCGCCCAGCCGTTCCAGGAACGGCAGCAGCCATCCGCCCAGGCAGGCGTCGACGTGGCACAACACACCCCGTCCGGCGGCCAGGGCGGCGAGATCCTCGATCGGATCCACGACGCCGAAGGGGTAGCAGGGCGCCGACCCCACGACCAGAGCGGTGTCGGTGTCGATGGCCTCGGTGGTGGCGGCCACGTCAGCCCGGCCGTCGGTGGCGACCGGCACCCGCACCTCGGTGACGTCGAGGTAGTGGCACGCCTTGGCGAACGCCGGATGCGCCGTCTCCGGGATCACGATGTTGGGCTCGGCGATGCCGCGCTCGGTGCGGGCATGGTCCCGCGCCGCCTGGACGATCAGGAAGATGCTCTCGGTCCCCCCGCTGGAGAGCCGACCGGCCTTGGCGTTGCCGTGCAGGAGGTCGGCGGTCATGGCCACCACGTCGCGCTCCATCCGCAGGAGGCTGGGAAACGCGAACGGGTTGAGATAGTTCTCGTGCAGGTAGGCCAGCGCCACGGCCTCCTGCAGACGTTCGAGCGCTGGATCAGCCGGGTTGTAAACGAGGCTGAAGGTCCGACCCCGCCGCCAATCAGCGTCCTCATCCCGCCCATCCCGGAGCTCAGCCAACAACTCGTCCGCACTACGGCCCTGCGCCGGAAAGCCCGCCGTCATCGGTCAGCCGCCGTAGCTCATGCGGGTGTCCTCCATGCGGAGGACAGGCGTGTCTTCGGGTTGTTGGAAGCCGCAGGCGAGCACCTCGCCGATGAACAGGGTGTGGCCTCCGCAGTCGACGGGCTGGCGCACCTCGCACTCGATCCAGGCCGGGGCCTGGTCCAGGATCGGGACCCCGGTCCGGCCGTCGTGGAACGGGAACCCGTTGAGAGTGCCGGCGTCGGGATCGGCCTCGACCGGCTTGGTGAACTTGCGGACAATGGCCCGGTCCTCCCGGGACACCGTGTTCAGGCTGAAGTAGCCGCCCTCGCTGATCAGGTGGTGGGTGACCGACGTCTTCTCGACGCTGATGCCGAGCAGCTTGGGCTCGAAGCTGACCTGCGTGGCCCAGTTCAGGGTCATCAGGTTGCGTTGGATGCCGAGCCTCGACCCCACGACGTAGAGACCGTAGGGCAGCGACCAGAGGACCCGGCGTCGCAGCTTGTCGTAGTCGGCCTCGGCCTCGGGGGTGTCGACGCCCGCCGGAAACGGCCCGATCGGCCCCGAGCCACCAGGTGCAGCCATGGCCGGACCCTACCGCTCACGCGAACTTGCCCCTGAAGATGCCGCTCATACGGCACCTTCAGGGGCAAGTTCGGGTCAGGGGCCTCACCAGCTGCGGGGCTTGGCGGTGCCGATGACTCGCCGGGCGAGCCGGGAGAGGTGGAAACGCTTGGCCTCGGCCCGCAGGTCGTTCTGACGCTCTTCGACGATGGCTGAAGTGATCTGGTACATCGGTGCTCCTTGGTTTCGATCAGTCCGATCCTTCGTTCTGGACCGTGAACACATCGTCCTCCCAAGAGCCCGTTCCCACATCCGTGCTCACCACGGAACGACCACGGATCGACCACCGAACGACCACGGGGTGGCAGCGCCGAACCCGTCCGGCGAGTTCACTCCTCTGACCCCGGCGCGGATACTCGATACCCGTGACGGCAACGGCACGGAGGGCAAGACCGACCCGATCGAGGCCAACAGCTCCATCGATGTCCAGGTCACGGGGCGGGGCGGGGTGCCGGAGACCGGCGTCTCGGCGGCCCGGCCCAGACGGTCCCCAACCTGGTCACGGTCCGGGTCACGGCGGACGGGATGCTGTCGTTCTACAACGCAGCCGGGCAGACCCATGTGCTGGCGGCCACGGCGTTCGTCCTCTACGACGCCGCGGGTGAGGTCCACCTGATCGTGGACGTGTTCGGGCTCTTCACCGATTCGAGCGGACCCTCGGTTCGCCCGCAGCGCTGACGGCGGGTTCACGCCGTCAGCGCAGGCAGCACGGGCGGTCAGCCGGGGCTGACCTTGAGGATGGATCCAGGGCTCGCGTCGGTGGCCAAGTAGAGGTTGCCGTCCGGGCCCTGGACCGCAGTTCGCAGCCGGCCCTGGTCGCCGATCTTGACGAACTCCTGCTCCACCTTCTGGCCGGAGCCGTCGAGGGCGAAGACGCGCAGTTGCTGGCCCTTGAGCACCGCCACCGCCAAGGTGATGTTCCAGCCCTTCCACTGCGAGCCGGACAGGAACGTGCCCCCCGACGGAGCGATCGTCGGGCTACCCGAGGACCACACCGCCTCGATCGCGTCGGGGAACTTGTTGAGATCGGTCATGGGCCGGGTCTCGTCGTACGAGGTGCCACCCCCGGGTGGGACCGGATCCCAGCCGTAGTTGCCGCCCCGGACCATGAAGTTGACCTCGTCGTCCCGGTCGGTGCCGTGCTCGATCGCATAGGCCCGGCCCCCGGGCGAGAAGGCGATGCCCTGCACGTTGCGGTGCCCGTAGTTGTAGATCTCGGGCCGGAACGGCGCGCCGGCGTTGCCCGGAGCTCCCGCGCCGTCGGTGGTGATCCGCAGGACCTTGCCGCCCAGCGACGTCGGCGACTGGGGGTTCACGTTGTTGGCCGCGTCACCGGTGCCGACCCACAGGAAGCCGTCGGGTCCGAATCGGGGCCGGCAGCCGGAGTGCCGCCCGCTCGAATTGGCCGGGATCCCGGTGAGGATGTCAGCGCGGTTTATCAGCGCCGTCGCTGCGGGGTTGATCTGCCACCGCACCACCCGGACATCGGTCGAGCCCGAGATGTTGGAGTTGAAGCAGGTGTAGATCCGCCGGTTGCTGCTGAAGTTCGGATCGATGGCCAGGCCGAGCATGCCGCCCTCGCCAGCCACCACCACATCGGAGGGTGCGGCCAGAATCCGCTTCTGCCCGCCGACGATGATGTTGATGCGCCCGGCCCGCTCGGTGAACACCAGGCTCCGATCGGGTGTGAAGCCGATGTCCCAGGGATGGTCCAGACCCCCGAGCACAGAGGACACGGTCAGGCCGGGCTGGATCCGACCACACCCGCTGGTCCCCAGGGTCATCGCTACAACGATGAGGAGAGGAAGCGCCACTCTCCGAAGCTGCTGATGCATGCACCCGGCTTACCACCGGGCAAAGGCACCCAACCGTGTGTTGAGGTTGCGCGGATAGGTCACGTCCGCCTGAACTCGCCGGCAAGCCGCCGAGAGTAACGATTCTGTGCTGCCAGGAAGCCGAGCTGTCCGGGCTCGGGGCAAGTCCCAAATCGCCACGCGTGGGCTTGTGGAGCGGCCTATCCGCTCGGCTCTTCTAGAGTGCCGAATCATGACGGCGGTGCTGGTCCATGGGGTCCCGGAAACCGAGCGGGTGTGGGATCCGTTGCGCGAGGAGCTCTCCCGGGACGACGTGGTGGCGTTGTCGTTGCCGGGGTTCGGGTGCCCACTGCCCGACGGGTTCGACCCGACGATGGACCGTTACGCCGAATGGCTCATCGCCGAGTTGGAGCGGCTGGGCTCGCCTGTCGATCTGGTGGGACACGACTGGGGCGGCGGGTTCGTCCTACGGGTGGTG
>DASXTK010000355.1:0-1914 GCA_036505485.1 Acidimicrobiales bacterium | reverse complement strand
CGCGGAGAACGTCGCCGCGTCGGTCGCCGCCGGAATCTCCTTGCTGTCACGGTACAGGCCGAACTCGTCAATCGAGTCCTGGTCGATGTAGCGGGCGGGCGACCCACCCGGGCGGGTCACGGTGAAGTCGTTGACGAGGTCGGTGTCCTCCCCGGGGAAGACAAGATCACCCATGATCTGGCTACCGGTCAGCGTCACCGCCGGGGTCACGTTGTAGCGACGGCTGCGTTTGTGGAAGGTGAGATCGCCGTCACCGGCGACGAACAGCTGCCCGTCCTCGACTGCTCCGACCTCCCGGAACGCCTCGATCGGCTCCTGCCCGGAGGTCGACTGGGCGCCCATGGTGCCGTCGCCGACGTCGAAGTTCCGGTCGGCTGTGGGGATGGCGATGTAGTCGGCCAGCCGGGCCAGCCGCTGATCGGTCCGCTCCCCCGCCAGGCCGTTCGCGCCGGCGTTGTAGTGGTCAAGGATTCGCGCGGCTGACAGTACCGCCGAGTGGGCGGCGACGTGGCTGATCGTCCCGGCGAACAGGTTGGAGGCTTTGCGGCCTCCGAGCCGCAAGGTGAAGCATTGGCCAAGACCGCTGGAGCTATAGGTATCGGTATCGACCTGCGGGCCATCTAGGTACAGCCGCCCGGTGACCGTCCCCGCCGAGTAGGACAGGGTCAGTACGGCATGATGGGTATGGCCGTCGTTCACCGTCGCCGCCGAGGTCGTCAGCAGGTAGGTGGCGCCATCGGAGCCGAGCACCGTCGAGCCCTGCAGGTTCCCACTGGCATCAATGACGAGTTCGACGCGGCTGCCGGCGGCGGTCTCTAGGATCGCGATGGCGCGGCTGGTGGGGGCGCCTTCGGTGGCGAACCATGCCTCCAGTGTGATCGCGTTGCTGGACCCGCCGACCGGGGTGGCCAGCTGCGCGAGCAGGTACTTGCCGGCGGTCGCCGTGGCCGGGGTGAACATCGGCGCTGACAGCCCGTCGGTGCCGGGCCCGGTCCCCGCGCCAAACTCAAGGTCGCCGCCGCTGCCGACCTGCCGGATCGTGGCGGTGTCTTGGATCTGCTTGGTAATGCTGGCGGCCGACGTTGATCCGTCCGGTTCCGACAGCGGGAAGTACGCGGACGCGACAGTCGCGTCGCGCAGCACCTCCTCCTCCAGCAGGCTGCGGAGCTCACCGGGCCGGCCCAGCCGCTTAAACCGGTCGGTCGCGGTCAGCTGCGCCTCCGCGTACTCGACCGCGTCCTTGACCCATTGGGTAGGCCAGTTGTTGGTGTGGCCGTCGAAGCGGGGATAGGCGACCGCCGGCCCGATCCCCGCCTCGAACACAGTGACGCCGTCGCAACGCAGGAAGATCTTGTCGACCCGGTGAACTTCGCTCAGGGCGGCGCCGTTGACGCGCAGTTCGATGGTGATGTAGCGGGTGCCCGCCGGGCTGGTCGCGGTGACCGTGGGGGTGACGTTGTAGTTGCCGACTTGGTCGGTCACCGAGCCGCCGATGGCGTCGCTGATGTCCGCCCCGGCCACGTCGGAGAACACCATCCGGACCTGGCAGCCCCGCCCGGTTGTGGCCGCCCGGAACGACGCGCCGGCGGTGTAGGACTTCTCAGCGGCGGCGGCGATCCCGCCGGTCCCGCCGGTGGTGTTGGCGAAAATCGTCCCGGCGCCGACTGTCTTGGTCAGCTGCAGGCTCCAGGTGCCATCGGCTGCGTCGGTGCTCACCCGCGCGATGCTGGAGTCGGCACCGGCGACCCATCCGGCCGTGCTCGTTTCCAGGCTGGCCTGGTTGGCCGATAGCAGGTTGCCAGCGCCGGGCCAGATCGACCGCACCCGTATCCGCCGGCCGTTGCGGACGTTCGGATATAGGGGGGAGGTGGCAAGGTCGCGGGTGAACCGTCCGTCGCTGTTGTCCAGCGGCAG
>DASXTK010000354.1:0-6331 GCA_036505485.1 Acidimicrobiales bacterium | reverse complement strand
TCCCTCCGAAGCCGTAGCCCTACGACTAGCTAGGCCGCTCAGCCATGTCGAAGGGCACAGCAGATTTCCGCCCCACTAACCCGAAGGTCGTCCTATAGTTCAAATCACAGCGCTGTAGCCCGTTTGACGCCGACGGGACGGCTTCGTTGCTGGCGGCGTCCTCCTGAACCCCAGAGAGGACACCCATGCGCGGCTCCGTGGCCAAGAAGGGCAAGACCTGGTACGCGGTCATCTACGAAGGCGTCAACCCAGCGACAGGCAAAGACCGACACAGCTGGCACAAGGGCGGGCCACGGAAGGTCGACGCCGAACGTCTCCTCCCTGACCTCCTCAAGCGACGCAACGCCGGCGAACAGGTCTCTCCCGAGAAGATCACCGTCGAGACATACCTGACGAAGCGCTGGCTTCCGATCAAGGAATCCCAGCTCCGGAAGAGCACCTACGACTCCTACCGGCGCACGATCGAGATCCACGTCGTCCCAGCACTGGGACAGCTCCGCCTTCAGGAGCTCGACGGCGATGACCTCGACCTCTTCTACGCACGCCTCCTGAAGAAGGGTCGGAAGACCAAGAAGAAGGGCGTGCAGGCCGGTCTGAGCATCAAGACGGTCCGCAACATCCATGTGATGCTTCACAAGGCCTTGGCCGACGCCCAGCGGAAGGGGATCGTCTTTCGCAATGCGGCGACGATGGCCGACGCCCCGAAGCTCAGTTCACAGAAGCGGCCCGAGATGAAGGTCTGGACCGCCGAGGAGCTTCGCCGCTTCCTCGAGGTCGCAGCTCCTCGCCGCCACTACGTTGCTTTCTACCTCACAGCACACACCGGGATGCGCCGCGGCGAGGTGCTCGGGCTGCGGTGGAGAGACGTCGACCTCGACGCGGCTCGTCTGTCGGTGCGAGCCACCGTCATCTCGGTCGGCTACGAGGTCGAGGCGTCTGATGTGAAGACGACCAACGGTGTGCGAACGATCGACCTCGACGACGGCACGGTCAGCCTGCTGCGGGAGTGGAAGAAGCTCCACGACGAGAGCCCTCGGCCCAGCCCGGAGGCTCTGAGGATGTGGGGGGACCTGGTATTCCCGAAGCCCGGCGGGACCGGCGAGCCGATCCATCCTGATGTCCTCACCCAGGCATTCGATCGGCTCGTTGTCAGCTCGGAACAGCCTGTGATCCGGTTCCACGACCTCCGCCATACGCACGCGACGCTGATGCTGAAGGCCGGCGTCCCCGTCAAGGTCGTCAGCGAACGCCTCGGTCACGCGAACGTCGCGTTCACCATGGCCGTGTACCAGCACGTCGTCCCCGGTATGCAGGCTGAGGCCGCGAGCCTCTTCGCCCGCATCCTTCACGGTGGGGCCAGCCAGGACGTGGAGGGTGCATCTGACATCCTCCTCAAGGCCGCCGCGCAGCTCAAGCGCCAGCTAGCCGAGGGCGGCAGCGAAGAGGACATCGCCGCCGCTTTGGAGATGGTCATCCTGCGGGCCACCGACCGGACGGACGACGAGGAGCCGCCCGACCCAGTAGGCGCTCGCCGCCCGGCGGCATAGCTCTGGTGTAGGAATCCAACTGGGTGGTGGCCGGAGACCGGGGCCGGCCACCGCTCACCTCATCGTCCCAGGGAATCACTAGGGATCCCACCGGTCACCACCCAGCCGAGTCTTAGCATCGGCAGCTGATGTGGATCCGTGAGGTCGATATTCCCGAGGCTCTGGTGGAGGCTCACCGGAGTGGCGAGTTGGTCCTCTTCGTCGGCGCTGGGGCCTCCCGTGCTGAACCCTCAAGCCTGCCGGATTTCCGGCTGCTGACGAAGGCCGTGGCTGCCGACTTCAACGTCGATGTGAGCGACGAGCAGCTGGACAAGCTCGATGTGTTGCTGGGCGAGCTGGACGACAACCCGGACTTCGATGTGCACAGCCGGGTGGCCGCCCGGATCGGAGATCCGACATCTCGTCCGAACCAACTCCATCAAGCGATCGCTGCCCTAGCCGCCGCTGGCCCTCCCGTGCGGATGGTCACGACCAACTACGACCTCCACCTGTCCGCAGCTCTAGCAGCCGCTCAGGTACAGGCGGATCAGTACATGGCGCCGGCCTTGCCGATGGGTGATGACTTCACGGGAGCCGTGTACCTACACGGAAGCCTCCTCCAGGAGCCCCGGGCCCTTGTCGTTACCGACGCGGACTTCGGGCGGGCGTATCTGCGCGACGCGTGGGCGACCCGATTCCTAGAGCGGATGTTCAGCAGGTTCACCGTGCTGTTCGTGGGCTACAGCCACGACGACGTCGTCGTGTCCTACCTGGCGCGAGGGCTCGGCCGTTCCAGTTCTCGATTCGTGCTCACTAGCACGCCAGACAAGTCGGACTGGCGGCGGCTGGGGATCATCCCCATCGGCTACCCGAACGAAGACGGGACGCACAGCGCTCTCGCTGAGGCTTTGGAGGGCTGGGAATCCTGGGCGTCGATGGGCATGCTCGGCCACCGTCAACGGGTAGCGGAGCTGGTTGCGGCAGCGCCACCACAGGTACCGGAGGAGGCCGCCTACCTCGAGGCGATCGTCGGCGACCCGGGCAAAGTCGGATTGTTCACTGAGCTTGCTCGAGGCGAAGCATGGCTCGGTTGGGCAGCAACCCATCCCGAGTTCCGCCTGCTGTTCGAGTCTGCAGTTCCGATCACCGACTGCACGCGTCCGCTGGCCTACTGGTTCGCCGAGCAGCTCCTCGCCGACGAAGAGACGTGTACCCGCGCTCTCTCGATCCACCAAAGCGCGGGGGGTCGGCTCCGACCCGAGATGTGGTCCGCGCTCAGCCACCGCCTCCTCAACCAGGCTCGGCCGCTACCCACCTGGCTGGGTCCTTGGATCGTCCTGCTGGTGCAGAACGATCCTGGATGGGCCAACTCCCACCTCCTGGAGATGGTCCTCGCCAACTCGACATGGCCAGACGAGGCCTCCCTCGCTCGGCTGCTCTTCGAGCACCTAAGCGAACCCATCGTGCAATACCGGCGGTCATTCGGCCTGGAAGACCATCCCCGGCTTGAACTGCGTGTCCGAGGCGACGCCTACTGGCTCGACAAGTCCTGGGAGAACGCCTTCGCCCCGAACCTGGCCGACGCCGCACCGGACGTGATCGCCATCGTCGATCACCACCTACGTCGCGCACACCGCCTCCTACAGACCGCCGACTCGAGCGACACCACAATGAACCTCTGGTCATCGATGCGGCCTGCCATCGAGGACCTTCCCGAGACGCCGCTACGCGGACCCTCCGACATCCTCATTCGCGCTGGTCGTGAGTCCCTCGAAGCGCTGCTTGCCGACAACATCGAGATCGCGACCGGATATCTGGCGAGCTGGGCCGCCACAGATGTCCCGCTGCTTCGGCGGCTGGCCCTGCATGGCTGGATCGAGCGCAAAGATGTCGACGCCACAACCAAGCTCCAATGGCTGCTCTCGCAAGGCTGGCTCTTCGGAAGCGGCCTTCGTCACGAGGTCTTCCGCCTGATGCAGATGACGCTGCCGGAAGCCGACACCGGCGTCGCAGACCTGCTGGTCGAGCAGGCAGTCGAGGGACCGGCGGCAATCAACGATCCCGAACGCCGCGACTACCAGGTGTTCAGCGTCGTGACCTGGATCAACCAGCACGCCCCTGACCTGCAGAGCGCCAGTGACGCCTTGGACGCTGTTCGGGAACTGCGACCCGACTTCGAACCACGCGACCACCCTGATCTCACCATGTCGTGGGCGTACTCCACCTCCCCGGGGCCAGTACCGCCTATCACCGCTGCCGAGCTGCACGACCAGATCGGCAGCGATCCAGCCGCCGCGCTCCAGGAACTGATGCGGTTTCGCGATGCCACCGGGGCCTTCGACAGCCCGAACTGGAGCGGCGTCCGGTCAGTCATTGCGGAGACCGTCACACTCCACCCCTCGGATGGGCTCACGATCCTCAACGCAAGCGAAGACGAGCCCGACGTGCTCTCCGCAGTCATCCACGGCTGGGAGGGGGCCACACTCGACCAAGAAGCCGCCGAGGCCATCTTCACCACGCTCGCTGCCATCGACCTCACCCCGGTTGTCGACGACGTCGCCGAGCTCCTTCTCGCCGGCGGCCAGGATACGAATGAGCCGCCCGAGTGGACCCGCAGCGCAGCCGCCTACGACCTCGCCGCGGCCGCCTGGTCAGCACTTGACCAACGGGAGACCCATGACGAGCCGCATGACTGGCTTGGTGTAGCCATCAACGACCCTGCCGGCAAGCTGACCCAGTTCCACGTCAATGCGATTGCAGCCGAATGGCGTGCGGCTGGTGACTCCTGGTCAGGACTCCCGGAGGCTGCTCGAGGACATCTCGAAGACCTGATCAGCACCGGTGATCACCGAGCGGCGATGGCCGAGACCGTCCTCGCTAGCAAGGTGCACTTCTTCAGCGCAGCAGACAGCACGTGGTGCGACTCCCATGTCCTGCCGCTCCTTGACTGGAGCGAGCCGGCCCGGGCAAGAAGGGCTTGGGACGGCTATCTGTACTGGGGCCGCTGGAACGACCATCTTCTGAACGCTGGCCTGCTGACCGCCTACATCGAGACCGCTGCGCACATCGGATCCTTCCCGGATGACCTCCGTCATCGGCTCTGCGAACACCTGGCCTTCGTGGCGCTCGTCAGCGAAGTCCACCCGCTTGACAACGGATGGCTCACCAACTTCACGAGCAAGGCCGACGCCGGCACGCGCACCGACTGGATGCACGAGATCAGCTCGGCGCTCCGCCAGCTACCCCCGGAGAACGCCGAGCACCAGTGGGAACGCTGGATGCAGCGCTACTGGGTGGAACGGGTAGCCGGAGTGCCTCTCCAGCTCACCGAGGACGAGGTGGCCGCCATGGCGAACTGGATCCTCCACCTCACCCAGTCGACGGACCAGGCGGTCGACCTCGCCACCAAACGCCCGGCACGACTCGCCGAGCACTCGGCATTCCTCCACCAGCTCACCACCGAACGCATCCAACGAAGCCCTGCCGCGCTCGCTCGGCTCGTGACGCACCTGCTGCAAGGCACAGAACCACCTTTCTACGACGGATACTCCCTGAAGGAAGCAGTGACCGCGTTCAAGGCCCAGTCACCGCCCATCGACACCGCCCCCATCATCGAGCAGGCACTTCGGCTCGGATGGCAGGACGCACCAGGCTGGTGAGGGAGGTTCATCCCTAGGTCCGCGCTTCCACCCATACAGGATGCTCCTTCGAGCCGCCGCCGGGCCTATGCGCTCCCGACTGGACGATCGGCAGTAGATGAGTGCGGCTGTGACAGACGGATCTCGATGTGTTCATGTGAGGTCGAGGGGTCGCAGTCGCAATCAGCTCGCCACGTCGTCACGGCGCGTAGAGGATGAGTTGGGTCGTGGTCCCACCGCATCGGTAGCTGCCGAGCCGGTGGATGCGGATAGTCGCCGTAGAAGGTCCAAGGCGTGCGCTGCGGGAGCAGCTTCAGCTGTTCGTAGAACCCGGAGGGGCTCCGTGGTGCCGGCAGGATGACGACGTGACCACCGTCGTTCATTAGGTGCTGGGTTGGGTGTGACACAACGACGCACTCGATCGGCGCGAGCGCCACGCGCACGAAGGGCACGGTGGGAGGTCCCGACAACGTGGCGCAGACGTTCACCGAACCCAGGTCAGCCCCCGGCTGGATCAGACGCCTCGCAGTCTCCAGCCCCTTGCCGAGGATGTAGCTGTACCCGAGGGTGGCGAAGGCGATCAGGTACGCCGACTTCAATTCCAGCTGCCGTTCGACGGGGTGTACGGACGCCAGCTTCATCGCCTCGCCCAGCGACAGGAACACCGCCGGCGTTGTCGGCAACGTCCAGATGCCCGACGGATCCACCAACGGCGCTCGGCTTGCGGCGGCGATGGCGCTGTCCCTCGCGGCGTTGAGGATCCCGACGCGGGTCTCATAGTCGCCGCCTGCGTCGTTGTTGCAGTTGCCGCAGGACAGGCAGCGCTCAACTCCGCCCGAGTACTGCTTCGGTGGAGCGTCCTCGATCGTCAGCTGTTGCTCCGCCGCAAGGAACCGTCGCTCCCACATTCGCAGGCAGAGTGGGCACATGATCACCGGCCGAGTTGTGCCGTAGAGGAACCGACCCAGTGCCGCTGCCTGGCGGTCGAACACTTTCCCTCGACGAACTTGCCTCTTATTGCTGCTTGCCATCACCCACCGCTCACAACACCGTGCGTAGTCACCCGCAGGTCCGCAATTACGAGACGCATCGGTCCGTTAGAAATTCCGTTAGAAATCTGGCCGGGCAGCAGAAGAGCCGATCCTTGCGGATCGGCTCTGACCTGCT
>DASXTK010000353.1:0-3648 GCA_036505485.1 Acidimicrobiales bacterium | reverse complement strand
TGTTCTGCCGCTGGTCGAGCTGGTGACCTCGCTGCTCACCGCCGACGAGACCGCGTCGGCGGCCGAGACGTTCGCGGTCGAGCGGCTCGGGAAGTCGGTCATTCGTTCGCAGGACCGGGCCGGCTTCGTGGTCAACTCGCTGCTCATTCCCTATCTGCTGTCGGCGATCCGCATGCTGGAGTCCGGGTTCGCCACCAAGGAGCACATCGACGAGGGCATGGTGCTCGGCTGCGCCCACCCCATGGGTCCGCTGGCGCTCACCGACCTGATCGGTCTCGACACCACCATGGCGGTGGCGGTGTCGCTCTACGAGGAGTTCAAGGAGCAGCTCTACGCGCCCCCGCCGCTGCTCACCCGGATGGTGGAAGCCGGACTGCTTGGACGCAAGAGCGGCCGCGGCTTCTACGAGTACGACCGCCGCTAGTCCGCCGGGTCACCGGGAGCGGAAGCGGTCCAGTTGACGGCGCTGGCGTTTGGTGGGACGGCCCGCTCCCGGATCACGGGCGAAGACGACAGGCGGGGTCTCCTCCCGGGGAGCGGGCGGCGGGGTGTGGTCCACCAGGCACTCGGCCGCCACCGGGGCGCCGACCCGCTTGTCGATGAGCCGGACCACTTCGAGCACGCGGTTCCGGTGATGCACGTTGGCCTCGACCCGGTCGCCCACCCGCACCGGGGTCGAGGGCTTCGCCCTGGTCCCGTTGACCCGCACGTGGCCGCCTTGGCAGCCGGCGGTAGCCGCCGAACGGGTCTTGTAGAGCCGAACGGCCCACAACCAGCGGTCGACCCGGGTCGCATCCACCCCGTCATGGTGCCAGCAAATACTGGGATGATCTGACTCATGCTGGTTGCCGTGCTTGCTGCCATGTCCTCCGAGCTACGCCCGTTCGTCCGGGCCGCTGGTCTGCAACGCACCGGTGAGCATTACGGCGGACAGTTGGGCGGGCACGAGATAGTCGCCACCACCATGGGCGTGGGGATGACCCGGGCCGCGAAGTCCACCGAGGAGGTGCTTGGGTCCCGGGCCATCGACCGGCTGGTCGTGATCGGCATCGCCGGCGGGATCGACACCACGTTGCCCATCGGCCATGTGGTGACCCCCGAGGTGATCGTCGACGGGGAGACCGGCGTCGAGTACCGGCCATCGGGTTGGGCGCCGGTCGAGCCGCAGGGCCGCCTCGTCACCTACAACGAGTTCCAGACCGAGCTGGAGGCGATGACGCAGCTGCAGCGAGACGGGTTCACCGTGGTCGACATGGAGACCGCGGCAGTCGCCGCGGTGTGCGAGCGGTCAGGCTGCGTCTACTCGGTGTTCCGGGCCATCAGCGACAACGCCACCGATGGCTCGGTCGACGCCGCCATCGCCGGACTGCTGCAGCCGGACGGGACCACGGATCGGCGCGCCGCCCTGAGGTACGTCCTGCGCCAACCGTGGCGGATCCCTCACCTGGCTCGACTGGGCCGGGACTCCCAACGGGCGTCCCGGGCCGCCGCCGCGGCCGCGATTCGGGCGCTGCAGGAGTCCGCCGAACCGGCCTGACCCTGCAGGCACGGTTCGACCCCGAGCGAAACGTTGGGAGGCCATGCTCCTCGGCATGATCACCTGCTGCATCCAGTACACGTTGGATCCGCATCGGATCGAGGACTTCGAGGACTACGCCACCCGGTGGCCGCCCATCATCGAGCGCTGTGGGGGTTCCCTGACCGGCTACTTCTTGCCCAAGGAGGGAGCCAACAACTTCGCCATCGCCTTGATCGACTTCGACTCGTTGGCCCAATACGAGACGTATCGGGCCTGGCTGGCCGCCGATCCCGATGCCCAGGCCAACTTCGCCGCAGCCCGGGAGTCACGCTGCATCCTGGTGGAGAGCCGGTCGTTCCTGCGTCAGGTCACCCCGTGATGCATCCTGGGGCGGTGGTGGAACGGAACGGGACTGAGCTGGCACAGCTCGCGGGACTCCTGTCCGACGGAACCCGGGCCGCGTTCTGTCTGGCGCTGATGGATGGACGGGCCTGGACCGCCGGCGAGTTGGCTCGGGCCGCGGGGGTCGCCCCATCCACCACGACATCCCACCTGGCTCGTCTCGTCGCCGCCGGGTTCGTGATCGAGGAGCGTCACGGTCGGCACTGCTACGTGCGCCTGGCCGGTCCCCACATCGCCGAGCTGGTCGAGACCCTGGCCGTCCACACCGGGCCACCCGGACCATCGGCACGCTCGCTGCGGGCGGTCACCGCTTCCCGGCACCTGGCCGACGCCCGCACCTGCTTCGACCACCTGGCCGGACGGCTCGGGGTCCGGCTCACCGAGGCCATGGTGCACAAGGGTTGGATCGACGACACCGCCGGCTTCTCGCTGACCCCGGCTGGCCTCGCCTGGCTCGACGATCGCGGCGTGGACACTGGTGCGATTCTCGCCGGGCGCCGTTCCCCGGCCCGGATGTGCCTGGACTGGACGGAACGCCGCCCCCACCTGGCCGGCGCGTCCGGCGCCGCGCTGTGCCAGCACTATCTCGATCAGGGATGGCTACGGCGCATCACCGGTCAGCGAGCCGTCCGCCTGACCGGAGCCGGCGTCATCGGGCTGGCGGCCATGTTCGGGATCGACCCCGCCGACCTAAGCCTCCAACCGGTCTAGACCGAGGCGGTGGGGATCGAACAACGAGGCTTGTAAGCCAGCCCCTGGAGGTGCTGGCTTCTTCCATTGTGTTCGCGTCGGTGTCCGGGCCCTCAAGGGGTCGCTTCGCTCGGCCTTTCGGCCGTCCCCTTGACCGCCCTCGCTGGTCTCGTGACGGGGAAGGGGCTGGGGAAGCTGCATCTGTTAAGTCATTCCGGGCATCTTCGGGAGTGTAAGATACATCTAGGGACATCTCCACTGATGCCCTTGCCCAAGAACACGAACAGGTGTACCCTGAATCTTGTGTTCGAGCAGGTCAGCGCCACCATCGAGACCGCGATCGAGGAGCTCGTCGTTCCCGTCGACAGCACTGCCCTGGTCCGCTGCATCCAGTTGTGGGACCGGTTCACCGCCGTCGTCACCGAAGCCGTTGGGGACTTCGACGCCGCCGAGGGATGGAAGGAAGATGGCGCCACCTCCATGGTGGGGTGGTTGAAAGCCCACACCGGACGCTCGGGCCGCCAAGCCGCTGCCATGAAGCGCACCGGGACCCGGCTCCGGGACCTTCCCGTGACTTCGGCTGCGTACCGGGACGGATCGTTGTCGAGTGGGCAGGTCGAGGCGATCGTCGCCAACCTCAACGACAAGACCGCACCCCTGTTCACCGACACCGAAGCCGAACTGGTACCGACGTTGATGCCCCTGTCGGTCGGCGACGTGTCCGCTGTGATGCAGGAATGGGCCCAAGCGGCCAAAGACTCGTTGGATGATGAGCCCGAGCCGGAGCTACCGGAACGCAGCCTGCACCTGTCCGAAATCCTCGACAGGCGACGAGAACTCCGCGGGAGCCTCGACCCCGAAGCCGGAGTCATCGCCGAGACCGCCCTACGGCTCGCCGAGACCCCCGACTCCGACGCCGAACCCACGAGGACCCCCGCCCATCGCCGCGCCGACGCACTGGTCGACATCCTGCGGTTCTACCTGGACTACCAGCAGACCCAGCTCGGGGGCCGCCACCGGCCCCATTTGAACGTGTT
>DASXTK010000352.1:0-3841 GCA_036505485.1 Acidimicrobiales bacterium | reverse complement strand
ACCCGGCTACCCGCAGCAACCCGGGTACCCGCAGCAGCCTGGCTATCAGCAGCCCGGATACGGCTACGGCCAGGCCCCCTACGGCCAGCCCGGCCAGTTGATGGTGGTCCCCAAGAACCCGGGGATCTCGCTGCTGGCGTCGTTCTTCATCCCCGGTCTGGGTTCGATGCTCAACGGCGACGTCGGCAAGGGTGTCGGCATCCTGATCGGGTACTTCGTCAGCTTCATCCTGATCATCGTGCTCATCGGGATCTTCGGGATGATCGGCTTCTGGGTGTGGGGCATGATCGACGCCTACCAGGGCGCCAAGACCTGGAACCTCCGGCACGGCTTCTACAGCTGATCGCCGCCGGCGCCCCGGCAGGGCATCCTGTTGGGGTGTCCGAGGTGCTGCAGGTCAACCGGAGCTGCGCCATCCCGCTCGATGAGCTGGAGTGGCGGTTCGACCCGTCCGGGGGACCGGGCGGCCAGCACGCCAACCGCGCCCGCACCCGGGTGGAGGTGAGCTTCGACGTCCTCGCCTCGCTCAGCCTCAGCGAGTTCCACCGGAACCGGTTGCGCACCCGTCTGGGTGACGTCGTGCGGGCGGCAGCGGGCGACGAGCGGTCGCAGCTGCGGAACCGAGCCCTGGCCCTCGACCGGTTGCGGTCCATCCTGGCCGAGGCGCTGCGGGAGTCGCGGCCCCGCCACGCCACCAAACCGAGCGCCGGTAGCCGGGAGCGACGCCTCACCAAGAAGCGCCACCGCTCGGACATCAAACGCTCGCGTCAGAACCCGGCTCCGGACGAGTAGCCGCCGCGGCACGGAGCCAGGCGATCAGCGGTTCGACGATCGGCGGACCGCCGCGGTAGCGGACGAACTCTGAGGGCCAGGCTGCGGCGGTGTCGGCGAGCCGTTGGCACAGCACCGGATCGGCGGCGATGGTGTCCAGGCGTACCTGCTGGGAGCGGATCCCGAACACGATGGCGCCGCTGTCCGGAAGCCGGCGCAAGGTCTGGCGCTCGCTGCGCAGCCACAGCCGGTGGCCGGCATCGGCTGGCTCGATCGAGGGCTCCGGCGGGGGCGGGACATCGGGGGCGAACAGCGTCGGGCTGTCGTGGATCGTCCAGTTGCGCCGCCACACCCCCGGGCCGAGGGGTAGTCGATCAAGGAATCGGTCGACCCGGGTGGTCAGCTCGGTGGCGTAGCCCGGAACCGGGTCGTGGATCAGCCCGACCGACCGACCCAGCTTGTCCGCCAGCCGCCAATGCGAGGGGAAGCACAAGGACGCGCCGCCCAGGATCCAGCCGTCCGGCTCGCGGACCAGCAGGCACAGGTCCTCGGCCACCAAACGGCCGGCCGAATCCAGCGGATGCTGGGCCGCGCTGTCGTCATCGGGGAGCGAGCGCGGACGGAGCACCACGACCGCAGCCAGCAGTTCCGCCGATGCGGTATCGACCACGTCGAGCCCGTGGACGGTGGCGAAGACCTCGTCATGATGGGTGGCATGGAGGCGTTGCTTCTCCGCCAGCTGCTCGGCGACATCCGAGCCGTCGAGCAGCCAGTCGCCGCTCAGCGAGCGGGTTCCCATCCGCAAGTACGGTGGCCCAGGGGAGGGGTCGATCTCCTGGAGCCAGGCAGGCGGCGGGGTCTGGGCCATACCCTCATGCTGTCCGAATCGGCGCCGATCCATCTATCCTCTCACCTGCTCCTTTGAGTACTAGCTGGTGAGGCGGGGGGACTAGTGCACCCAGGCGGGACGTTGCGACGACACTCAATAGCTGCGGCCCTGCTCGTGGCCGGCATGGCCCTAGGCCCGATTGCCCCCGCCGGTGCGGAGTCCGCGGCCCCGACCCTCCCCGTCACTCCGACGGCGCTGGACGGGGGGTTGCAGGCCGAGACCGCGTCGGTGTTCGTGGTCGACCCGGCCACCACGTCGGTCCACGTCACCAGCAACATCACGCTGACCAGCCAGGACTCCCGCTCGGGCTACTACTTCTACCAATACGGCGTGCCGGTGCTGGAGACGGCCACCAACCTGGCCGCCGCCCGGGGTGATGGAGCATCGCTGTCGGTCGGCGTGGAGACCGGCGAGGAAGGCTTCTACAACTTCGCCGTGATCAACCTGAAGCCGACTCTCTTCTACGGGGACAGCCTGAGCTTCACGCTCACCTATGACCTGCCGAGCCAGCCGCCGCGGAGTCCCTCCGGGGTCCGGGTGACCGACGCCTTCGTGGGGCTCCCGGTGTTCGTACCCGGTGATCCTGGGATGGCCAGCGTCGAGATCCGGCTTCCTGACACCTACGACGTGGATGTCGGCGGCCAGGACGTGCGGCGCGACGCCCAGCCCGGCGAGATCGTCCTGACCAACGACGCCATCGAGGATCCCAGCCGGTTCAGCGTGCTGGTCGTCGGCAGCAACGAGGACTCCCTCGCCAGCCGGGAGGTCGATGTCGCCGACACCCAGGTGGAGATCCGGGCCTGGCCCGACGACCCCGAATGGGCCGAGTTCGCAGCCCGCTACGTCGGTGCCGCCGTTCCCCTCCTGGTGGACATGATCGGCCAGGAGTGGCCGGACCGGGTCCTCGACATCGTGGAGACCCAGGCCCCCTACGCCCATGGCTACGCCGGCTGGTACGACCCCAGTGAGCACGCGATCAGCATCACCGACCAGCTCGACCAGCAGGTCATGGTGCACGAGATGTCGCACATCTGGTTCAACAGCGAGTTGTTCCACGAGCGCTGGCTCAACGAGGGCTTCGCCGAGGACTACTCGCACCGGGTGCTCGAGGCCATGGGCGAACCCCAGGAACCGCCGCCGGCCACCGACCGGGCCGGTGAGGGGGCGGTGGCGCTCAACGACTGGGAGGACGAGTTCGCCATCGACGAGAACAACCAGGCGGTCTCCGACTACGGCTATGCCACCTCCCAGTTCGTGGTCAACCAGCTCACCAACGACGTCGGGGTCGACGGGATGAAGCAGGTGTTCGCCTCCATCGTCGGTCGGGACATCACCTATGTCGGCGACCCGAGGCCCGAGACCATGTCCGGAGTGGGGAACTGGCAGCGCCTGCTGGACCTCCTGGAGGAGCAGCTGGGTTCCCAGCAGGCCGGACAGATCTTCGACACCTGGGTGGTGAACGACGAGCAGCGGGGACTGCTGGCCCAGCGGGCTGAGGCCCGGACCGCCTACGCCGGGCTGAAGGAGCGGGGCGGCGAGTGGACCCCGCCGCTGGAGGTCCGGAAGTACATGTCGGAGTGGGGCTTCGAGTACGTGACCGACAGCATCGCCCAGGCCACCGGCGTGCTCGACATGCGGGACCAGGCGCTGGCCGCGCTCGAGGGAACTTCGGCCGACCACCTGGCCCTGGAGGACGAGTACGAGACCGCCCGGGACATCCAGCGCATCGAGCCCCTGGCCAAGGACACGGTGCGGGCGGCCGAGGCCTACCGCGGCGCCGAGAAGCGGCACGACGACGGGTCCGGTTCCATCCTCGCAACGGTGGGGTTGCTGGGGTCGGACATGGACGGCCAGCTCGACGACGCCCGCTCCGCCCTGGAGGATGGCGATCCCAACGACTCGATCGACGCCAGCGATGGGCTGGAGCAGCGGTACGACGATGCGGCCCGCACCGGGGCGTTGCGGATCGGCGGGGTCAGCGGCCTGGGCGCCGGACTCGGGTTCGGGATCTACGGAGCTCGCCGCTGGCGCAAGCGGCGCGCCACCAAGCGCTCGGCCGCAGAGGCCGCGGCTGCAGCGTCGCAGTCGTTCATCCCCGGCTTCGGCGGGATGCCCCGCCAGCCCTGGATGACCCGGGCTCCCGGTTCGATCCCGCCCCCCCCCCCCCCACCACCCCCGCCC
>DASXTK010000351.1:0-4184 GCA_036505485.1 Acidimicrobiales bacterium | reverse complement strand
CGGAACAGGTTGTCCTCGGCGTGGTCGATGAGGATCAGCCGCCGCGGCGCGACGCGCGCGATCTGGCGCGACAGCTCGGAGCCGATCGAGCCCCCGGCGCCGGTGATCAACACCGTGCGAGCCACCAAAGTGGCCCGGATGCTCTCGATGTCCGTCGGCACCTGCTTGCGACCGAGCAGGTCCTCGATGCGCAGGTCGCGGGCATCGTGCACGCTGGGCGCCGCCCCCAACAGGTCCCGCACCGGAGGGAGGGTCTTCAGCGGCACCGCCGCCATCTCCGCTCCCTGGACCACGGTGCTGAACAGCTCCTGGTTGGCGCTGGGGATGGCCACCAGGACCTCTTCGGCCCGGTGCTCGGCCACGACCGAGTCCACATGGGAGGTGTCACCGACCACCGGGACGCCGAGCAGCAGGCGGCCCTGCTTGCGGGGGTCGTCGTCGATGATCACGACCGGGGTGCGGCCGTTGTCGGGACGACGTTGCATCTCCCGCACCAACGCCGCGCCGGCCTCGCCGGCACCCACCACCGCGACCCGGGTGGCGGACTGGTCGACCTGACGGCGCAGGCTGAACAGCCGGAACTGGAACCGCACCAGGCCCATCAGGCCGGTGGCGCCGAACGCACCCATGAGGGCGACTGAGCGGGGTACCGGAAACTGTCCGACCGGGTTGGCCAGGAAGATGAAGGTCCCGGCGGTGAGGCCCGCCGCGCAGAGTCGGGTGGCCTCACGCACGCTGGCATGGCGCCAGATGCGTCCGTAGACCCCCCAGACCAGGTTGGCGAACAGATGTGCCGCCACGATGACCGGGAGGAACTGGAACAGCTTCTCCTGGTATGAGCCGGGGATGTGTCCGTTGAAACGGACGAACAACAACATCATGAAAGATGTGATGACCATGACGGCGTCGAGCACCGCCAGAGGTACGTCTGTGCGAACGCGCCCGGCTAGCCGCGTCCACCGCTTGGTCCTGGTAGTGCTCACCGAACGTGATGCGGGCTTGCGCCCCGCCGCCCTAGTTCTTGCAACATTTCCGCCCACTCCGACCCTCTGTAGTGTTCCACCGGCCCGACCCCGTCGTCGCGCTCCGTAGTGGCCGCCACCGCTACGGCATGACCGAGTCATGTCTCTATCACGCACGGATCAAAACGGAAGGTGATGGCCTTACGCCATCTGGAGGTCCGCCCGACCCAAGCGCCAGTACCTTACCTGCCGCGCACCCAGACCGCTCGACGCCACGGTGAAGCGGCCCGCCAGTCCCGCTCCCCCCATGAGTGCGAACGCGCTCCGTGGGCATCGAGCTCGAAGCGCTCGTCGCCCACCAACACCTCGCCGACCACCTGGCAGTCAAGTGTGTACTCGATGCCCTTCGCTGGACCATCCAGGCTGGTCACGGGGTGCGAGCCGGGTGTTGTCTCCCAGCCCAGATCGAGACCGAACGGCGTCCGCTCCCCCACCAGCAGACCCCAGGGATCGGCGGCGAGGGCCTGCCGATCTTCGGCGTCGAGGCGTAGGGCGAACGCCTCACATCCGACGCTTACGTGGTCGAACGGTTCCTCCACTATGTGATCGGCCCAGAGCGCGTCGGCCCGGATCTCCAGACCCCGGCCCCGCGGCAGGGGCACGTCATGGTCGATCACCACCACCGGGTCCCGGCCCGGACCGGTCACCGCGGCCCAGTACCAACAGACCCCCTGCCCAGGCAGCAACACCAACCACACCAACCCGGCGAGCGAGTCCTCCACCCCACCGAACTCGAACGACCAACCCTCGCCCCACCAAGGGTCATCGCCAGCCGCGTGGAGCCCCTCGTCCCTGGGTCCGATGGTCGGTGTCACGAGAGGTTCATCAGTGGCGGGTTCTATAGGTACGGACCTTGCTGCGGTTGCCGCAGCCTTCCATGGAGCACCAGCGGCGGGAGTGGTTGCGGGAGGAGTCGTAGTACACCCACTCGCAGTCGTCGGCGGCGCAGATCTTGAGGCGCTCCCAGTTGTTGGGCGCCATCGCCGCCACCGCGGCCAGGATCCGGGCCAGAGCATGGCGCGCCCCAGCGACGGCCGGGACCAGGTAGGGCTGGCCGTCGGACCACAGCACCACCCGTAGAGGGAGCTCCGCGGACAGCTCCTCGACCTCGTGCGCCGCGTGCGATTCCGTCGGCACGCCGTCGCGCTTGGACCGCAGCAGGTCCCGGAGGGTGGCCCGCAGCTGGTGGGCGAGGTCCAGGTCGGCGGTCGTGACCTTGGGGGGACCGGGAGCGGTCTCGTCGAGCAGGTCCATCTCCTCGAACCAGCCCAGGAGGTCGGCGGGCGTGCGGAGACGGTCTTCGTCCTCGTGGAGCTCATAAGTGTTGACGAACGATCTCACACGCTCGACCAGCAGCTCGTTGTACTCATCGGTGGCCATCAGACCTCCCAGGAATTTCCTGCTAACCACTGTACATCTTTAGATGGTGTTGGTAGAGTAACACCAGTAAAGATCAATCACCGGTTACGAACCGGACCCGAAGGGGGAGACATGGAAGCAATCACCCGAGTCATGGCGCAAGAGCGAGCGCACGATCTGCGGGCTGACGCCGAGTACGGCCGCAAGGCTCGCCGGGTGGTCCGCCGTCGACTGCGTCGGCGCTGACGCCGGACCGATACCGTTCCTCTCCGTGCGGTACCTAAGCCCGGAGTGGTTCGCAGCGGCGGCGGAAGCCATCCAGCGCGACGAGCAGCTCCGGGAGCTGTGCGCAGAGGTCGACCTGACAATCGAACAGACCGTCACCGACGGCGGTGAACAACCGATTCGGTGGCACGTGGTCCTGGACCACGGATCGGCCCACCTGGTCGTGGGCCCCGCGCCCGAAGCCGACCTACGGTTCCGGGCGCCCTACCCGGTCGCCCGGGACATCGCCATGGGCGAGCTGGCCGCACCCATCGCCTTCATCCGTGGTGATCTCCGGGTCGGCGGGGACCTGAGCCTGCTGACCGTCCACAACAAGACCCTGGCGGCGCTGGGCGACGTGCTCCGAGACGTCCGCCGGGCCACCAGCTTCAGCTAGCCGAGCAGGGGGCGCGGAGCGATGCCGGAGATGCCCGAGGTCCAGGCCCACGCCGAGCGGCTCACCGAATCGTTCGCTGGAACCGTGCTGGAACGGTTCACCCCGCTCACCTTCACCGCGCTCAAGACCGCCAGCCCCGCGCCCGACGTCACCTACGGCCAGCCTCTGGGAGCGGTGGGACGACGGGGCAAGCACCTGCTCCTGGAGTTCCCGGCGGCGACCTTCGTGGTCCACCTCATGCAGGGCGGCCGGCTGAAGGTGGACGACAAGCAGGCGGCCAAGCCCCGCAACGGCCAGGCCCGGTGGCGCTTCGCCGACGGCTCGGCCCTGCTGCTCACCGAGGCCGGGACCGAGCGGCGGGCCGGGGTCTGGGTGATCGGCGGCGACCCCGACATCCAGGAACCCCTGGACCACCTGGGCCCCGAGGCCGACCAGCTCGACCGGGTCACCCTGGGCCGACTGCTGGCCGAGAACCCGATGCGGCTCCACGGCTGGCTCCGCGACCAACGGATCGTGGCCGGGATGGGACGACGTCTCGCCAACGAAGTCTGTCACCGGGCCAAGCTGTCGCCGTTCGCTTCGACCGCCAAGCTCGACGACGAGGCAGTGGACCGGCTGCACCGCGCCATCGGTGAGTGCATCGCCGAGTCCCTGGCCGTGGAGCGGACCCGATCGGACATGTCGTCGTCCAAGGAGCGGCCCGGTGCGGTCCACCGTCGCGAGGGCGAGCCCTGCCCGGTGTGCGGCGACACCATCCGGGCCGTCGAGTACCGCTCCTACACGGTGAACTACTGCCCCACCTGCCAGACCGACGGCCGCATCCTGGCCGACAACACCACCAGCAAGTTCCTGAAGTAACCCGAAATTGGGACAGAAAAGCCGCAATACGCGGCTTTTCTGTCCCAATTTCGGGTTAGGGCTAGCCGCCGAAGAAGGTGTCGCGCTCGCTGACCAGCTCGGCCACCGAGGCGTCGAGGCGGGTGCGGCTGAAGTCGTTGAGCTCGAGGCCCTGGACCACCTCGTACTCGCCGTTGCGGCAGGTGCAGGGGTACGAGGAGATGATCCCCTCCTCCACGCCGTAGCTGCCGTCGGAGGGCACGGCCATCGAGACCCAGTCGCCTTCGGGGGTGCCGAGGGCCCAG
>DASXTK010000350.1:0-5036 GCA_036505485.1 Acidimicrobiales bacterium | reverse complement strand
CGAGTCTGGAGGTCGTGCGCGGGCTGGACGCCAGAACCAACATCGGCTCCGCGGTCGAGGCGGGTGCCGCCAGCGACCGCGAGCCCGACGTCCACGAGGACTATGTCAGCGCCTACGACCTCGGGCGCTTCGCGGAGTCGGCCCGGTTCGTGCGGCATTACCCCGAGCAGAACCCAGTATTGCGGGACCTGCTGGCGACGATCACCACGCCCACCCAGATCGTGGCCGGGCGCGACGATGACCTCGTGCCGTGGTCGAACAACCAGTACCTCGACGACCTCCTCCCCAACAGCGAGCTCCATCCGCTCGACGCGGGTCACTTCGCGTGGGAGCAAGCACCCGAGGAGTACGGCCGCCTGGTCGTCGACTGGGTCAGCGGCGGGTATCGGCGCGTCGCAGCGGGCTAACCCCAGCGCCTCGGTTATCCAGGAACTCCGGCCAGCGCGCCTACTCATCAGTGGGCGGGTGCCGCGCTGGCTGTTCATCGGCAGCAATGCTGACCGTACGAGATACCCTGAGAGCCCTCCAGGCCCTTCCACGGGACACCGAGCTGCTCGCCTTCGAGGCCGGCCTCGCCCCGCCAGAGCGTGCCGGTCATGGTTCGCCCCAGGCGTCGGCGCGCAGGAAGCGGCTGACGGCGAAGAACCAGACTACCGACAGGACCGCCACCAGCAGCAACGCCAGAAGCCACGGCGCCGGTCGCAGCCAGGCGACGAGCAGCGCCGCCGCCGCGCCGGCGAATAGCGCCAGGCGAAGGGGGGAGAACACCACGGACAGGCGCTCGGCGTCGGCCAGCGCCCGCTCGGTCAGGACCAGGGCGAGCAGGCCCGTGGCTACGGCACCGGCCAGCAGCCAGCTCGTGCTCGCCGGGGTGCGGGCGTCGTGGGCGTGTCCGATGAGGCTGACCATCCCGGCACCCGCCGCCGTGATCGCCAGCGTGATGGGGAGATGGCTCAGCACCCAGCTCGACACCGCGGCACCGTCGGCCCTGGGCAGCCGCCGGCCCACCAGATCGAAGTAGATCCACCAGAAGCCAAAGCCCAGCCACAGCGCCAGCAACCCGGTGACGATCGTCCTGGCATCACGCTCGGCCACCGACAGGCCGGCCACCACCCCGAGCACGACCTCGCCGAGGACGATGATGGTGAACAGCCCGAAGCGCTCGACCAGCGAGTCGGTAGGGGTCAGGCCCAGGCCGACACGGGAGCTCCGGGCGGCCAGCACGATGCCGACGATCCAGGCGACGGCAAGGCTGGCCCACACGACAAGTCGTGGGGTGGCCGAGAGGAAGGCGCTGGCCCCGATCACCACCACCGAAACGCCCGTGCCGGCCACATATCCCCCGGCGAGCGCCTGGTACTCGGAGTCGTCCCGGCGGTCCTGACGCCAGACGCTGTACCAGAGCCATGTATGGACGACCTGGTAGGTCGCGTACACGAGCGCGAACGACCGGCCGCTGCCGTCGGTGGCGTCGGCGGTGAACACCGCCAGCAGGACGAGAATGCCCATCTGGACGAAGACGATGCTGCGGGTCCGTCCGTCCTCGCGACCGTGGAGTTCCAGGTACAGGGATCCGTTGATCCAGGCGATCCAGATCAGGGCGAACACGACGGCGAAGGAGGCCAGCCCACCGACCGTGACGTGCTCGGCCAGGTGGTGGGCTGCCTGGCCGATGACGGCTACATAGACCAGGTCGTAGAGCAGCTCGAGGTTGCTGACCTGCCGGTCGGCGATGGTCTCGCCGTGGGCTCGTGGCGGCCGCCAGAACCACCGCTTGAACC
Source organism: Acidimicrobiales bacterium (assembly GCA_036505485.1). Taxonomy (GTDB): domain Bacteria; phylum Actinomycetota; class Acidimicrobiia; order Acidimicrobiales; family VFJN01; genus DASXTK01. The sequence continues at coordinate 3,255 of DASXTK010000350.1, read as the reverse complement.
GCCTGGGGATCTCGCTGGTCATGGCATCAGTAGACCACCTCGCCGTACGAGCCGGAGGCTCGGCGGCGACCAGGACGACACCAGCCGGATCGAGCCTGCTCACACGTTGGATGCCCCGTCGGCCTCGGTACTCTGACCGGCCGTGGGACCGCGTCCCACAGACGATGCGGGCAGATCCGTTCCAGCTGGCTGGCCGACCGCAGCCCGGCATCGATCTCGCAGATGGCCACCGCGAAGCCATGGCGATGCTGGCCGGGTCGGACAGGGTGCGGCGGCGGGCAGATCGGGCAGGCTCGTGGCGCAGGAGTTCCTCGTCGCTGAGTTGGGCCCGGAGCGGGGTTGCGGGCACGGGCGCTTCCCTGGAGTGCTCGGGCGGGCATCACCACCGCGACCGGTCGCGCTGGCGGTCGTCCGCTACCTCACGCAGTCACCAGGGAGGAGGTGCCCGCGGTGGAATGTGTCGCCGTCTGGGCGGCACCCGGCCCGGTTCAAGGCTCCTTGCCGGACGCAGGGGCCGGGTCCCGGGTGCCGCCTGGGTGTTGCTGATTGACGCCGCAGGCGCCGTCACAAAATGGCTGGGTGCTGGTCTGGCCGCAGCCGCAGAGGGCGGCTCGGGTCTCATAAAGTGTTCCGTCGGGGGTGTCCAGGTGCAGGTCGCCGCGGACCAGCAGCGGCCCGGCGGGGTCGCGGGTGATCGTGGTCGGGCGGGCCGGTTCCTCTGGATCGCCGGCCCAAAGCCTGTAGTGGAGGGCACCGGTGGGACAGCGGCGCACTACCTCCGCGATGCCGTTGGGGTCGGCCAGGTCGGCGCGGATCCAGGGGCGGCGGGTCGGGTCGAACACCTGCGGCAGCCCGCGGACGCATTCGGCGTAGTGGCGGCAGCGGCCCCGGTCGTAGAACACGGTGACCTCCGGGGCCGCATAGGCCCGGCCAAGCCGGTTGTCCTCAGGTGGCCTGTCCATGGTCACTGGGAGGCGGCCGGGTCACCGGCGACCAAGTCGGCCTGGTCGGGGTGGCGACGCAGGTAGGCACGGACGAACGGACACTGAGGGACGAGCTTGAGCCCACGGGCGCGGAGGTCCTCCAGGGCCCCGGCGACCAGCCGCTCGCCCAGCCCCTGGCCCTCGAAGGCGGGGTCGACCTCGGTGTGGACGAGCAGGACCGTGCCCGGCTCGGCCCGGTACTGGATGAACCCGGCACGGGTCGTTCCCAGCCAGAGCTCGTAGCGCGACGCCTGTGGGTTGTCGGTGATACGGGGTTCTGTCGGCATGGCCATCACCTCAATGGTCCTGGTCTCAGGCTACCGCCCGAGCGGTTGGCCCGCCCTGGCCCGGAAGCCCTGGCGGCTCGCAGGCTGTCGGTCCGGGTCCGATCAGGGAAGCGGCTGGCGTACTCCTCCTGGAGGTCGGCGGTGAGCGCTAGGGGTTGGCCGGCCGGGGTGGGTTGAGGACGGCTTCGATCTCCAGGAAGACCTGGATACGGTCGCCGATGACCACCCCGCCGCCGTCCATGGGGATGTTGGTGCTGATGCCGAAGTCGCCCCGGTCCAGCTCGGTGGTGGCCGAGAAGCCAGCCCGGGTGCCGCCGTAGGGGTCACGGGTGAAGCCGTTGACGTCCAGGGCCAGGGTGACCGGCCGGGTCACCCCGTGCAAGGTCAGCTCGCCGTCGACATCGAAGCCGTCCTCGCTGTGGCGGATGCCGGTGGAGCGGAAGGTCATCGTCGGGTAGGTGTCGGTCTCGAAGAAGTTGGCCGAGCGCAGGTCGTCGTCGCGTTGGGGGTTGTTGGTGTCGATGGAGGCCAGCGGATCGGGGGCGAGGGTGAGCTCGCCCTGGAAGCGGGTGAAGTGGCCGCGGACCTTGCTGACCATCAGGTGGCGGACGGTGAAGGCCACATCGGAGTGGCCGGGGTCGATCGTGAAGCTTCCGGCGAGGTAGCCGGGGATCTCCACGGCAGTGGTCGACATGACTGGTTCTCCTAAGGAAGTCGGATCAGGTTGACGCCGGCCAGCGGACCTCGAACCTGTTGCATCCCGCCGCCTCTGATGAGGTCGCCGAGGTCGATGGTGACGAAGCCTGCGTCCTGGAACAGCGCGATCACTGCGGACTTCGCGTCGACGTCGTCGCCGGAGAGAAAGATGACTCGCTGGCCCCCAGCCTCGTGCGGATCTGCGCCGAGGACCGCGGCGCCGAGGGTGTTCGCGGCCTTGACGACGCGCGCACCGCCGACGAGGCCGGCGACACGCTCGCTTGAGGTTCTCCCGTCGAGATCGCTGGGGTCGAAGTCGTTGGTCGCGTCGATCACGATCTGACCGTTCCATTTGAGTCCCTGGACGGCCTCCGGGACGCGGGCCCAGGGCACCGCGATGACGACGATGCCGGCTGCCGATGCCTGGTCCACGGTCCCTGCCGATGCTCCATCACCGAGCGTCGAGACCACGGCTGTCAGCGATCCAGGACCTCGGCTGTTGGCGATGACGACAGAGCGGCCGGCACGCAGGGCGGTCCGCGCCATCGCCTGCCCGAGTCGGCCGGCGCCGATGATTCCAACACGGTTGCGGTCCGCTGGGTCCATCAGGTTCCTTCCTCGAGCTCGGGGACGGTCGGCCTTTCCCGGCCGGATGCGACGTTGATCGTCGAATGGACGATCGGCAGCCCGAACGACTTGGCTGTCTTCACCGTCGCCTCGTGGCCGTGCGCTTGCAGTTCGGTCAGCACGTGAGACCCGATGTACCCGGTTGCACCGGTGAGTGCCACCTTCATCGCCGGGCAGCCTCCTGTCCCCGGTCGTCAGAGCAACGTAAGTGCTGGTCAGGGGTGGAGCGGTGCGCTGGGCCCGAGGTCCAGGCGCATCGATTGCAGGATCATGAACGTGGCGGTGGTGGTGAACACCTCCACGTCCGCGGCGGCCAGCACGCCGGTGTACTTGGCGATCACGGGCTTAGCGGCGGCGTCGGTCACCCCGACCCCTCAGCCGCCGTAGGCCGGCAGGATCGCTCCGCTTCGCGATCCCGGGGCGGCCCCGAAGCCTCCGTCACTGGCGAGTTGCATCGCGCCGTACCCGGCCCGGCGCACCCGCCATGGACCAAGCGCGAAGTGGCCGCCGAGGTCGAGGTCCGGTACGCGGTCCGACACGTCCCCGCTCCTTCATCGCATCAGGGGTGGATCTGCGAGCCGTAGCCGAGGTCCAGGCGGATCGACTCGAGAATGATGAACGCGTTGCTGGCAGTGAAGACGTCGGCGGCGGCGAGGACGCCG
>DASXTK010000349.1:0-24766 GCA_036505485.1 Acidimicrobiales bacterium | reverse complement strand
GTTCTGTGACCTGTATGCCGCGCCCCAGCGCGGCATACAGGTCACAGAACGGATTCCAGGATGTGCTCGAACAGCCGGGCGTCGCCCGCGAACACTCCGTCCGGGCGGGGCCAGTGGACCACCAGGTCGGTGATCCCGATCTCGGCGTAGCGACCAGCCCCATCCCGAAACTCCTCCACCGAAGTGAGCCCCGGGTCGAGGATCGGTCCCATCACCACGAGACGGTCCAGGTCACCCGGGTCGCGGCCGACAGCGACGCAGGCCTCATTGAGCCGGCTGATCTGCTCAGCCACCATGGCCGCACCTGCCGGGGCGGCAATCGGTCCAGTCCGGGTCCGATCACCGGTCGTGACCCAGGTCTGCCCATGGATCGCGGCCAGCCGCATCCCCTGGGGCCCGGTGGCAGCGACAGCGAAGGGGAGGCGCGGCAGTTGCACCGGGCCGGGATGGTTCCGGGCCTCGTGGGCTGAGTAGTACGTGCCGCGAGAGGTGGTCTCGGGCTGGCGCAGCACCAGATCGGTGAGCTCGAGGAACTCGGCGAAGCGCTCGCCGCGCTCGCGCCGCGACCAAGCCGGGTGCCCGAGCACGGTGGCGTCCCAGCCCTCGCCGCCGGCCCCGATGCCCAGGGTCAGGCGCCCGTCGGCGAGGTCGTCCAGGCTGATCAGCTCCTTGGCGAAGGCCACCGGATGCCGGAAGTTGGGCGACGCCACCAACGGGCCGAGACGGATCCGCTGGGTGGCCAAGGCCGCGGCCGCCAGGGTCGGAACCGCGCCGAACCACGGAGAGTCCCGCAGCGAGCGCCAGGCCAGGTGGTCATATGTCCAGGCGTGGTCGAGGCCGAGCTCCTCAGCCCGCCGCCAGGTGTGGCGAGCCGTCGACCAGCGCTGCTCGGGGAGAATGAGCACACCAACGCGCAGCGGTAGGCCCACGGTCACTCCTCGATCAGGCGGGAGCTGGCGGTGCGGATGACCGCCAGCTCGTCGGCGCTGAGACGGCGGCCGAAGTGCTCCTCGATGCCGTTCATGTAGGCCGGAGCCGCCCGTCGCATCCGGGTCCGGCCCGCCGGCGCGAGCACTGCGTAGGTCACCCGCCCATCAGTCGGATCCGGTTCACGCCGCACCAGCTCGGCCGCGACCAGCTCGTCCACGATGCGGCTGACCCGAGTGCGGCTGAGCACCGCCCGCTCCCCCAGCTCCCGCATGCGGAGCCTCCGGTCCGGGGCATGTTCCAGCTCCAGCAGCACGTCGTACCAGGACAGGGGCAGCCCCTTGGCCTCGGCCAGATGGGCTTCCAACCGCGCCACCACCGCGGCCTGGGCCCGCAGGAGCGCGCCCCAGGTCTCGACGGCCTCGTCCCGTCGGGCTCGATTGATCTTGGTGGTAGGGGCCGGCACTGCGTCGACCTTACGGGAATATCCGTGCATCCGCACGGAGTTGAAGATGTGTGCAAGCGCACATAAACCAACTTCGAGGAGACGAACCGATGCCCAAGACCGTCACCCGTGAAGAGGTCAAGGCCCTGATCGAGAAGGGCGACAGCGTGCTACTTGAGGCCCTCCCGCCCGAGCACTACGCCCAGGAGCACCTCCCGGGCGCGCTGAACCTGCCCCACGACCGGGTCGACGAGCTGGCCGAGGCCCTGGTCCCGGACAAGGCCACGCCCATCGTCGTGTACTGCTCCAACGGCCCGTGCGCCAACTCCGGGATCGCCTCTCGCCGGCTCGAGCAGCTCGGCTACCAGGACGTTTCCGACTACGAACTGGGCAAGCAGGACTGGGTCGAAGCCGGGCTCCCTACCGTCACCAACGGCGGCTAGCGATAGCCGTAGTGGGCCATGTTGCCCGGGCCGTACGGGGTGGGGGTGACCGGCGAACGTTCCATCCGGGTGCCGATGATGCACCCGATTCCCATGAGGACGAACCCGAGCAGGCTCACCCACACCCCGATGGCTGGATCGGGGTTGCCCACGTCGTCGCCGAACATATCGGCCAGCGCCACGGCGTGGATGCCAGCACCGGTGACGATGGCCAGCGTCCCGGCCACACGCGGTCCGAACTTGCCCTCCTCGTCGAAAGCGTTCAGGAGTAGCCCGACCAGGCCCGCGGCCAGGAATCCCAGACCCATGCGTGCGCCCTTGGAGACGGGCACGAGCAAGGTCGACACCACAACCCCAAGGGCCGTGACCGCCAGCACCAGGAGGTAAATCCCCTCGGCGTAGATCTCGATGAAGTCCTTGTCGCGGTTGTTCGAGACGTCAAATTGGGCGAGGTTGTCGTCCATCGCCTTGTAGACGTCGCGTATGTCGGACAGGGTGAAGTCCTCACTGCCGCTCTTGGCCAGCGGCAGGGCGAAGAACGACGCCAACAGGAGCAGGAAGCCCACGCCGGCCACGATCGCCCCCGGTCCGGGGAGGTGGCGCACGACGCGGGACGGCGGCTGCATGCCCATCGGCGCCCACGGCCCCGGTTGAGGACCCCAGCCGGGCGGACCCGACGGACCGGGTTGACCTGGAGGTGCTGGCTGACCGGGAGGTGGCGCGCCCCATCCCGGGGGCTGTGGCGACTGGGGCGGACCCCATTGATTGCTCACTTCGAATCCCCTGCTTTCCGCGGACGATCGAGTCAAGCGGACGGCCGGAGTGTAGAAGTGCCTGGGTGTTGCGTGTCGCCGCGGTGCAGGTGGAAGCATCGGGCTCCACACCCTGATCCCGATCGACCAGCCCACAGAGCTGGCGAACGCGCGGCGTGAGTTCGTGGGATCCCTGCCGTCGACTGACCCTGGAGAACCGAATTCCGGCGGCCTATGGTCGGCTGAATCGTCGTCAAGGGGGGAAACCTGATGCACGATTCATCGCTCGGCCGTCGCGAGTTCCTGCAGTTGGGCGCCGCGGCCGCCGTCGTCTCACCGCTGGTCGGCGCCGCTGCCGCATCACCTGCAGCCGCATCCGCGGCCTCGACCGCTCAGGAGGTAGGCGGACCCGAAAGGGTCCTGACCGGCGGCTTCGACCTCGAGGAAGCCACGATCGCCGGCCTCCAGGCGGCCATGACCGCCGGTCAGTTCACGGCCCGGCAGCTGGTGCGCAAGTACCTGTCCCGCATCCGATCCATCGACCAACACGGACCCATGCTCCACAGCGTTCTGGAGGTCAACCCCGACGCCGAGGCCATCGCCCGCGATCTGGACCGCGAACGGCGGCAAGGCCACGTGCGAGGTCCGCTGCATGGCATCCCGGTCCTGCTCAAGGACAACATCGACACCGCCGACGGGATGATGACCACCGCGGGGTCGCTGGCGCTCGTGGGTGCGGCTCCTTCGCAGGATTCGACGGTGGCCGCGCGGTTGCGTGAGGCGGGGGCGATCATCCTGGGCAAGACCAACCTCAGCGAATGGGCCAACTTCCGGTCGTTCCACTCGGCCAGCGGCTGGTCGGGGCGAGGCGGGCAGACCCGCAACCCCTACGTGCTCGACCGCAACCCGTGCGGCTCCAGCTCGGGATCGGGGGCGGCGACGGCCGCCAACCTGTGCGCCGCCTCGGTCGGCACCGAGACCGACGGTTCGATCGTGTGTCCGGCCACCGCCAACGGGGTCGTCGGGATCAAGCCCACCGTCGGAGCCACCAGTCGGGCCGGAGTGGTTCCGATCGCGGCCAGCCAGGACACCATCGGACCCCACGGCCGTACCGTGGCCGATGCCGCGGCGCTGCTCGGGGGCATGGTCAGCCTCAGCGCCGATCCTCGGGACCCGGCGACCACCGACCACCGTGACCTGGTCTTCGCCGACTACACCCAGTTCCTCGACCCCAGTGGCCTCAGCGGCGCCCGCATCGGCGTGGCCCGGGCCGGGGTCACGGGCTACAGCGAGGAGACCGACGGGGTGTTCAACGCCGCGGTGACGGCCATGGCCGCCGCCGGCGCGGTCATCGTCGACCCGGCCGACATCCCCACCATCGACCAGATCAACGCCGGGGTCGAGGAAGTCACGGTGCTGGTCTTCGAGTTCAAGCGGGACCTCAACGCCTATCTGGCCACACGGTCCGGGGTTCCGATCGCCAACATGACCGACGCCATCGCCTTCAACCAGGCCCACGCCGACCAAGAGCTGAAGTGGTTCGGCCAGGAGTGGTTCGAGCTCGCCGATTCCGACCCGTTCAGCGAGGCCGAGTATCAGGCCGCGCTGGCCGAGGCTCGCCGGATCGGTGGACAGGATGGCATCGACGCCGTGCTGCAGCAGTTCGGACTCGACGCCATCGTGGCTCCCACCGGATCACCGCCGTGGACCACCGACCTGGTCAACGGCGACCACTTCCTCGGCGCGAGTTCCGCACCCGCGGCCATCGCCGGGTATCCGCTGATCAACGTGCCGGCCGGCGATGCCTTCGGGCTGCCGGTGGGGATCACGTTCATGGGCACCGCGTTCAGCGAACCCACCCTGATCCGACTGGCATCGGGATTCGAGAACGTCGTCGGGGCCCGCCGTAAACCCGAGTTCCTTCCGGCGCTCTCTTTCGAGTAGCCGTTCTCGCGATACTCCAGCCATGTCGATCGACAGTGCGGCATGGCTGGGGTTCGGCGGGGTCGTGGCCGGCGCGGCGATGGGATATGCCTCATCGGCGTGGCAGGAGTCCGCCCGCCGGAAGCACGATCGCGAGCACTTCAAGGCGCAGGCCCAGCGGGAAGACGGGATCCGGTTCGAGGCCCGGCGGTTCGACGCCTACGTCGCCATGATCACGGCGGCCAACCGGTTCTATGGGCTGGCCAAATATCCCGCGGTGGCCAAGGCCGCCACCACCGGCGGCGAGCTGAGCCCGTTCCTCGCCGCTTATGAGGCGTTCATGACATCGCTGAGCCCGGCGTTCCTGATGGCCACGTCGAACCAGACCCGGGAGTGCATAGCCACCCTGGCGGCCAGCGTCCGGACACTGTTCGAGGGGGTCACCACGGCCCCCGACGACGGCGCGGTTCGGCTGGAACCCCTGTTCAAGGCCCATCGGAAGGCGGTCAAGGGCGCCGAGGCGGCCATGCGCGAGGAGTTCGGGTTGGTGGCCCGGTAGCGGTTTTCATTTACGTCCGTACACTCCGCCCCACGATGAGTAGTCGTCCGTCACCCAGGGTGGGCGCACGCCGGCTCGTTGCCGCTGTCGTTCTCGCGTTCCTGGCTTGGTGGCTGGTGGCTCCGTCGATGGCCGGGGCCCAAGCGGTCGACCCCATCGTCGAGGACCTGCGGAACAACAACGTCACCTTTCAGCAGGACGCGCTCAGCGACGACGAGATCGACGAGCTCGATTCCAGCGCCGCCAAGCTGCAAGGCGGGGACGGCTACTTCAAGGTGGTCGTCCTGAAGCGGTCCCTCACGGACTTCGACGACGCCTCGGCGTTCGCCGACAGCGTGCGATCGGGCCTCGGCGGGCGAGGCCGGGTCGTGGTCTACACGCCTTCGGAAGTCGCGGTGTCGTCGAACCTCGATTCCAGCGATGCGTCCCACAAGGCCGCGACAGACGCGGCTACGGCCTTCAACGAGGAAGGGTCGTACGACGACGCGACCAGGGCCGCGGCCCGCTCCCTGGGCTTCGACATCAGCAAGAGCAGTGGCAGCGACAGCGATTCCAGCAGCGCCGGATCGTGGCTGTGGCCGCTGCTGCTCATCGGCGTGCCGGTGCTCGGCATCGGCTGGCTCATGTGGCGGGCCGCCCGCAAGATGCGGGAAGGAGCCGCAGCTGCCTCCGCCCAGGAGATCGGCGCGGCCGAGACCAAGGTGCGCACCGCGGTCGATCAGGTCGCCAACGGCCTGCTGGAGCTGGCCGATCGGGTCGAGCAGCCCAACGCCTCTCCGGAGGCCAAGGCCGCCTTCACCCGTGGCGCGGACATGTTCACCTCGACCCAGGAGATGCTCGAGGGCGCCGACACCCGGCCCGAGCTGGAGGAGGTGTATCCCAAGGTGGTCGAGGCCGGGTGGAACATCGACGTGGCCCGGGCCTTGCTCGACGGCCAGCCCGCGCCGCCCAAGCCCGAGCCCGAGGATCTGTTCCCGCGGGTGCTGCGGCCCTCCGGTCCTCCCGCCGATCTGCCCGCCGCACCGGGCTCGGTTGGCCCGGCACCGGCGCCCGTCCCGGCCCCGGCCGAGCCCCACTACCAGCAGCCCAGCATGAGCCCGTGGATCACGGCCGCGGCCATGGCGGCGATGACGATGCTGTCCCAGCGGGGGATGTCCGTGCCGCGGACCCGTCCCTCCATGGACGACGGCGCCTTCGGCAACTGGACCAGCAGTCTGCCGCCGACGCCAGCTGGCGGGCGGGGCCGAGGCGGGCGTGGCCCGATCGTCGCCAGCGGACGCCACCGCGGCCGCGGCGTCGCCTAGAGCGTGCGGGCAGACCCCAAGGAAAGGAAATACCGCCATGTTGAAGCGATGGTGGAACTACATCAAGACGTGGTTCGGCATGAAGTCAAAGCAGGCCATGGACCCAAAGGTAGAAATCGAGGCCGCCATTGCCGAGGCGCGCAAGCGAGACCAAGCTTTGCGCACCGAGGCCGCCAAGGTCATTGCGCACCGCACCCGCGTTGCCGATGAGATGTCGGAGACGGCCGGCGACGTGGCCGAGTCCAAGGAGCTGGCCAAGCAGGCTCTGATGAAATCCGACGCCTCGGCCAAGACCGGCAACGCCGTCGACGCCGACAAGTGGTCCCAGGCCGCGCAGGCCATCGCCATGCGGCTGAGCGCCTCGCAGAAGAACCTGGACTCGATGCAGCAGCAGCTGCAGGTCGCGGATCAGCAGGCCGAGGCGGCCAAGACCGCGGTGCACGACAACGCCATGCGTCTGGAGGAGATCACCGCCAAGCGCATGGAGATGTTGGGCCAGCTCGAGCAGGCCAAGATGCAGGAATCGGTCAACAACGCGATGGCGTCCATCAACTCCAACATCGGTGGGGATGCCCCGTCACTGAAGGAGATCGAGGACAAGATCCAGGACCGGATGGCCGACGCCATGGCCAAGACCGAGCTGACCGCCTCCACGCCCGAAGGGGCGATGGCCGAGCTGTCACGTGAGGTCAACCTGGCCGGGGCCCAGTCCACCCTCGAGGACCTGCGCAGCGAGTTGGGCCTCGGCCCGGCGCCCGCGATCGAGGCTGCCCCCGCGACCGCGGAGACGTCCGGTCCCGCTGCCGTTCCAGCCCCGCCCGCGGCCATTCCTCAGGCTCCGGCTCCACAAGCCCCACCGGCTGCTCCGCGCAACGGCAACACCACCGACAACACCACCCAGTCCGGCCGCTGACCCGAACAACCGGTGCCTGCAGCGACGCAGGCACTCAGAGTGGCGGCAGACTCTGCTCCGTGTTCCGTCGCCGCGAGACGAGCGTTGGTCTCAGCAGGCAGGTCTTCGTCCTGCATGCGGTGATCGTCGTCTTGGTGATCGGCTCCGGAGTGGTCGTCGGATATGTCGTCGCTGATCGCCTCGTTCACCGCGGGGCAGAGAAGCGAGTGCTCTCGGTGACCGAGGCCGTGGCCACGATGCCCGAAGTGGCCGCGGCCTTGGAGAGCCCGGATCCGAGCGCTCAGCTGCAACCCCTGGCCGAGCGGGTGCGCCACCAGTCCGACGTCTCTTTCGTGGTGATCACGTCACCGCAAGGCATCCGCTACAGCCACCCCGATCCCACCAAGATCGGCAAGAAGTTCATCGGAACGTTCAAACCGGCCGCGGCCGGCGGGGTGGTGGTCGAGACGTTCGAGGGGACCTTGGGACCGTCCGTCCGGGCCGTGGTCCCGGTCCGGTCCTCCGGCGCCGGGGAGCCGGTGATCGGACTGGTCGCGGTGGGCGTGACCGTCGACCAGGTCAGCGACGACGTCGCCAGCGTGCTCCCGCTGCTGCTGGGCACCGCGGCCTTCGTGCTGGCGGTCGCGGCCCTCGGCTCATGGTGGATCTCCCGGCGGCTGGCCCGGCAGACCTTCGGGATGGGCGCGGCCGAGCTGGCCCGGGTCTACGCCCACCACGACGCGGTGCTCCACGACGTGGGCGAGGGACTCGTCGTCGTGGACCCCGATCGGCGGGTCGTGTTGATCAACGACGCGGCCCAGAAGCTGCTCGGGGTGGGCCCGGAGGCCCAGGGCCGATCGGTGGACGATCTGCCGGTGACCGGCGACCTCGCCCAGCTCTTCGCCTCGGGGGAGACAGTGCAGGATGTGGTGCACGTCGCCGGCGAGCGTCTGCTGGTTGTTTCGCAGGTTCCCGTGGGGACGCCGTCGTCGGGTCCGGGCCACCGGGCCAACCTCGGCACGGTGCTGACGATGCGGGACCACACCCAGGTCAAGGCCCTGGCCGATGAGCTGAGCGCTACCCGCAACATGGCCGAGGCGTTGCGGTCCAGCGCCCACGAGTCCGCCAACCGCCTCCACACCGTGGTGATGCTGGCCCGGATGGGCGACGTGGAGGCGGCCAGCAAGTTGGCGACCGCGGAGGTCCGGGCCACCCGTACCTTGACCAACCGGTTGGTACGGCAGTTCGACGAACCCACGCTGGTCGCGCTGTTACTGGGCAAGACCGCGGAGGCGGCCCAGCGATCCGTCGAGCTGATCGTCACGGACGATTCGCGGCTGATCGGCGACTACCCCGAACCGGTCGACCTGGTCACCATCGTCGGGAACCTGCTGGACAACGCCATCGACGCCGCGGTCGACGGCCCGATGCCACGACGGGTCGAGGTCACCATCCGGGGCGACGACGAGCTGATGATCCAGGTGCGGGACAGTGGACCCGGATTCAGCCCCGAAGGCCTGGACCGGGTGTTCCAGCCCGGCTGGTCGACCAAGCCGGACCACCCGGATCGGCGCCACGGCCGCGGCATCGGCATGGCCCTGGTCCAGCAGGTCGCCACCCGCCGCGGCGGCACCGTCGAGGTTGCCAACGCGTCCGACCGGACCACCAACGGCGCCGAGAACCTCACCGGCGCCGTGGTCACCGCCCATCTCCCCCTCACCCTCACAACTCGGGGGCGGTAAGGGCCAGAGGCCCCCGGGTCCCTTGCGATGGTCGGGTGGCTTGCCGAGAGCAATGAGGCTCCCAGGCAGCCGGCGGGGCCGGCTGCCAATTCCATTGTGGTCTTCGGGTCCCTTACGAGGTGGGCGGGCGGGGGAACGACCGACCGAGGCAATAGTGCCCACGATCGAGAGGCCGAGGCGATAGTGCCCGTATCCGGGCACTATCGCCTCAAGCTCGACACGGTGGGCACCACTGCCTCCGGGATCCACACCCACCACCACCGAGGGCGGTCACGGGCAGGAACACGCTGGAACCAGCCAGCCCCTCCGGGCTGGCTTGGACGCCTCGTTTCCTCGTTGCAATAGCCCAGCCCCCAGGGGGCTGGGCTGGGCGCCTCGTTTCCGTCACCCCCGGGTGTTGCCGTCGTTTTGCGGACACCGTGGGACCGTCGCCAGGCGAGACACCGGCTCGACAGGGGCGCGGTGGTCCTCCTCCACGGAAGGGCTTGTCATGGCACAGATTGGGCGGCGCCGTTTTCTCACCTATGGCGCAGGCGTGTTGGTGCCCGCCACCCTCGGGGCGGCGAAGTTCGGCCAATTCGGCTGGGGCGACGGGATCGCTCTGGCCGACGTCCCCATCACCCCCACGCTGCCCGGCAGCGACATCCCCAAGTACCGGGATCCGCTGCGGATCCTGCCCGCCATGCCCCTCACCGGCCAGGTGGTCTCGGGCGGCCGGATCGTCGACTACTACGAGGTGGCGCAACGGCAGTTCAGGCAGCAGATCCTGCCCAACGGGATGCCGGCCACCCAGGTGTGGGGCTACGGATCGGCCAACCACCCGAACTCGTTCCACTACCCCGCCAACACCTTCGAGGCGTCGGTGGACCGCCCAGTGCGGGTCAAGTGGATCAACGATCTCGTGCGGCCGCGGACCGGTCGCTACCTCCCCCACCTCCTGGCCGTGGATCCGACCCTGCACTGGGCCAACCCGGGGGGCGGCGTCGACGGCCGGGACAGCATGCCGATGTTCGACACCACGCCGGGGCCGTACACCGGTCCGGTGCCGATGGTGGTGCATCTCCATGGCAGCGAGCACAGCGCCCAGGAGAGCGACGGCTACCCCGAGGCCTGGTACCTGCCGGACGCGTCCAACATCCCCGCCGGCTACGCCCGGAAGGGCACGTACTTCGATCCGTTTCACCAGTCATCGGCCACGGGCCGGGGCTGGGGTCGGGGCGCGGCGGTCTTCGAGTACCCCAACCAGCAGGACGCGGCCACGCTCTGGTACCACGACCACGTCCTGGGCATGACCCGGACCAACGTCTACGCCGGTCTGGCCGGCCTCTACCTGCTGCGCGCCGAGCAGGGCAGCGTCCGGCTACCGGGGCCGGGACCCAAGATCGGCGATCCGCCGGGCCTCCCCTACCGCGAGATCCCGCTGATCATCCAGGACCGGCTGTTCAACTCCGACGGCTCCCTGTTCTATCCGCCGACCCGGGAGGCCCTCGACGGCTTCACCGGGCCGTTCATCCCCGACAGCGAGATCCCGCCGATCTGGGTGCCGGGGTTCCTCGGCGACACCATGGTGGTCAACGGTCGGTCCTGGCCGTACCTCAGGGTGGAGCAGCGCCGTTACCGCTTCCGCATCCTCAACGCCTGCAACTCTCGGGTGTTGTTCCTGCAGCACGACGGCAACGTGCCGTTCTGGCAGATCGGCTCGGACGGCGGCTTCCTGCCCTCCCCGGCGCGCCTCGACCGGGTGCTGCTGGGACCGGCCGAGCGGGCCGATGTCATCGTGGACTTCTCGCAGGTTCCGGCGGGCGGAACGGTCACGCTGCTCAACCTCGGTCCCGAGAACGGGCCGTTCTTCGGTGGTGAGCCCGGAGTGGACTTCCCGCCGTCCGATCCCAACACCAGCGGTCAAGTGATGCAGTTCCGGGTGGTGGCTCGGTCCGGTAGCGATGACAGCACCCCGCCCGAGGCGCTGAACCTCCCGGAGGCCGCCGCGCTGTCAGCGGCCGCGGTGTCCTCCACCCGGCAGGTGTCGCTGAACGAACTGCACTCCGACGTGGCGCCTTTCCATCATCTCAAGGGGGCGCTCGGGGTCATGAACCCGGACGGCAGCGGCCAGCCGGTGGCGTGGCACGAGACGCCGACCGAGACCCCGCACGCCGGGGACACCGAGGTGTGGGAGATCAACAACCTCACGCCCGAGGTCCATCCGGTGCACCTGCACGCCACGCAGTTCCACATCCTGGAGCGGCAGGCCATCGGTGGCGGTCCGGTCCGGGGCCCGGCCAGCTGGGAGACCGGCCGCAAGGACACGGTCCTGGCCTATCCCGGCGAGGTCACCCGGGTGCGGGCCAGCTTCGCCCAACCCGGCCGGTTCGTCTGGCACTGCCACATCATCGAGCACGAGGACAACGAGATGATGCGCCCCATCCAGGTCAGCTGACCCAGACCTGTTCCTGGACAGCAGCGGACCCACCTGACCAGCATGTCAGCCCGCGTCTTGGTTCTTGTCCTGGTGGCAGACGATCTCGAGCATGAAGCCCTCGGGATCGAGCCAGAACGTGGCGTAGTAGCCCTCGTGGTACTCCGGGAACTCCCGGGGCGCGTGCAGGATCTCTGATCCGGCGGCGATCGCCCACTCGTGGGCCTCATCCACGGCGCGGCGGGTGTCCACCATGAAGGCCAGGTGCTGCAACCCCGGACGCTGGCGCGAGTAGTCCGTCGGCTCTGCGGCCTCGTAGAAGAACACCCAAGTACCGCGCTTCTGATTCGCCGGCAGGTAAGAGAACTGGTCTTCGACCGCGAAGAACGGCTCGTAGTCAACGAGCGGCATGAACTGGTCGTAGTACGCCTTCGCCTGACCGAGATCCGTGACGTTCACTCCGATGTGGCCTAGCGGCACCAGGGTCTCCTTTGGCTCAACGACCGCCGACCGTAGACGGTGGTTGTCCGGGAACCCCAGGACGGTCGACGGTGTAGGACGGCCATGCGAGCACTGCGCACTGAGACGACGTCCCGGCCGCTGGCGATCGTGGCCGCCACGCTGGCCGCAACCGTCGTGGCCGTCATCGGGTTCGGCGGAACGGCCTGGGCCAAAGGTCCCCAGTCGGCGAGCATCACCGGCCCGGGCCTCGACGAGCCCATCGAGCTGACGATGCAGGGCGGTGACGGCAACCAGATCGTCCGACTCATGGCGCTGAGCGGCGTCTGGGAAGGCTCCGAGACCGGGGGCCCTGAGCGGCTCTCGTCGAAGCCGACCGGTGACCTCGGATCGAAGTACACCGTGATCTGGAGCATCCTCGTCCCGAACAACGACGGGCAGCTGGAGGACCGCGTGGCCTACCGCAAGGACATCTATCCCGACGCCGCTGGTGGACCCGTGATCTACACGCCGGCCCAGGAGGACACAGGCGTCGGCGTGGGCACGACCGGCTGGGCCCGCGGCACCGCCGGCCTGTGGCGCGTTCTCGGCGAGGTCGGTGTTCCCGTGGCCGATCGGCCGGTCCCGTCGACGCCAGAGGCGCCGGCGGGCGACCCGTGGTGGGTCCCCGGTGCGCTTCTTGCTGGAGCCCTCGGGCTGGTGGTCGTACTGGGACTCGGGGCCGTCGTTGCTCGTTCTGCCCGCGCCCAGCGGGCGATCAGCCTGGGGTGACCGGCTCGACCACTCCGACGATGTGTCCCTCGGGGTCGGTGAACATGCCGAGGACCGGACCACCCGGGACCTCATCCGGACCCATCAGCCGCTTCCCGCCCAGCGATTCGGCCTGGGCCAACGCCGCTCCGACATCGGGAACCTCGACATAGAAGGTGATGTGGCCGTCGTAGCCCTCCGGCGGACCCAAGGGCGGCCCAGTCCATGGCTACGCCGCCACCTACGTCGACATCGTTCCCGACGAGCGCATCGTGTCGACCTACGAGATGCACATGGACAGCGCCCTCACGTCTGTCTCGGTCGCCACCGTCGAGTTCGAGTCGAACGGAGAAGGAACCCGGCTGGTCTACACCGAGCAGGGTGCCTTCCTCGACGGGTTGGACAGCGCGACGTCGCGCGAGGAGGGATCTCGCGGTCTACTCAGCCAGCTCGAGGGCTATCTACGCGAGCCTGCGGTGTCCGCCTAGCCCTGCCACGGCGGGGCCTCGCCCCAACCCCAGCGGGGCACCGGGGCGTGGGCGGGCGGGGTCGCTCCGGGCTGGGAGTTGGCGACCGCGATCCGGGTCCCCCACTCGATGTAGGCCATGAACGCCGAGCGGAACTCCGGATCGCTCGGCAGCCCCACCTCGTCGGCCGCATCGGCCAGCAGGCTGACCCACCGGCGCCGCTGCTCCTCGCTGATGGCCCGGTTGAGGTGGTGCTGCATCATGTTCGAGTAGCCGCCGAGGTGCTCGGTGTACTCGGCGTGCCCGCCGAACACCTCGCCGATCCAGGCGGCGACGTGCTGGGGGTGTTCCGGTGGCATGTCAGCGAACAGGTCCTTGAGAAGCTCATCCTTGCGCACCTTGAAGTAGAAGGTCTCGAACAGGCGCTTCAACGCCTCCTCCCCGCCGGCCCACTCGTACAACGTCGGTGTCGAACCTGAGCTCATGGACCCCAAGGCTAGGAACCCGACCACCCGACACCGACCCGGGGCCGCTAGCTGGTGACGAGGGCGAGGATGAAGCCGTCGTAGCCCTTGGTGCCGACGGTCTGGATCGCCGTGGCGGAGAGTCGGGGCTCGGCGGCTAGTTGTTCGGTGAAGCGTCGGACTCCCTGGACGCTGGGGTCGTCGCTGTCGGCGTCGATCACTGCTCCGTTGCGCACCACGTTGTCGGCGACCAGCACGGTCCCCGGTGCGGCCAGGCGGAGGGCCCAGGTCAGGTATTGGGGATTGTTGGGCTTGTCGGCATCGATGAACACCAGGTCGAACGGACCGCGGTCCTCGGCCACGAGCTGGGGCAGAACGTCCAGGGCCGCCCCGACCCGGATGTCGACGAGATCTGCCAGCCCAGCCCGTGCGACGTTCGACCTCGCCACCTCGGCATGGGCCGGGTCAGCCTCGATGGTGACCACCGTGCCGCCGGCGGGCAGGGTCCGTGCGAGGCAGATCGTGCTGTATCCCCCCAAGGTGCCGATCTCCAGGATCCGGCGGGCCCCGCGCACCAGGGCCAGCAGCTGCAGCAGCCGGCCCTGGCTCGGGGAGACATCGTGCGCTGGCAGGCCGGCTCTGGTGTTGGCGTCCAGGGCTGCATCCAGCACCGGGTCGACGGGGACGAGCCGGTCGCTGAACCAATCATCGACGGCCGCCCACTGCAGCGAGGGATCGGTCACGGCGGGAACCTACTGCGGCTGCTGCGACGAACGCCCGGTAGAGCCGGAGGGGCTCCGGGCTCCGTACTTGTGATCAACGTTCTCAGCCAGGGATCGACCGTAAAGAGGGTGTCCCTGAGGGTCATCAACCCCCGTGGTAAGGCTGATCTCCTACTCAGGGAGGAGGGGTCGATAGCCTCCACCGCGCCATGGAGACCGCTTCGCTCCTCTTGCAGCCCCTGGCGCCATTCGACTTCGGGGCGTCGCTGCGGTTCCTGCGCGAGTTCCCGGCCACCGCCGGCGAGCAGATCGTCGGTGACGACGACCTGATCAAGGCGCTCCGAGAGGGCGGCTGCACAGTCCTCGCCCTACTGACCAGCACCGGCACGGTCGACAAGCCCGAGCTGAGCTGCGAACTGACGGCGGACGAGGCGTTGGACCCACCGGTTCTCGCCGCGGTCGAGGATCGGCTGCGCTTCTGGCTCGGCCTGGACGACGACGTCGCCGACTTCTACGGAAGGGCCGACCCAGAGTTCTCGGAGGTGGTGCGCCAGCTCTACGGCTACCACCAGGTCAAGTTCCCCTCGCCCGTCGAGCATGTGTGCTGGGCCATCCTGGGACAACGCACCCCGATGCGGGTGGCCCAGACGATCAAGCGGCGGTTGGTCGAGGCGTACGACAACCGTTTCGAGGTCGACGACACCGAGGTGTGGGCGTTCCCCGATCTCGACCAGCTGCGTTCCCTCGGCGCGGATGACCTGGGCTCGTTGGTGGGCAACCAGCGCAAGGTCGGCTACCTGCACGGAGCCTTCGAGGCCCTGGCCGACGTCGACGAGGAGTTCCTCCGGCACGGCTCGTATGACGAAGTCCGGGACTTCTTGTTGAGCATCCCCGGGATCGGGCCGTGGTCCGCCTCGTTCGTCCTCATCCGTGGTCTTGGTCGGAGCGAGGACATCCCCTTCGAGAAGGAGGCAGCGTCGGCCGCCTCCCGCATCTACGGCCGGGAACTGGACGAGGACGAGTTCCGACAGCTGGCTGCACGGTATGGGTCGTGGCAGGGGTACTGGGGCCACTACCTGCGGGTCGCCTCGCTCTGAGCGACCGTCGATAGGGTGCCGCGCCATGGGATCTTCCGGGCGCGTCGCTGTCGTCACCGGGGCCAACCAGGGACTCGGCTTCTCACTGGCCGCCGGCCTGCGGGAGCGCCTGGAGCCTGACGCCACCGTCTATCTGACCGGCCGAAATCCCGACCGAGTGGCCACGGCGGCGGCTTCGTTGGCCTCGCGGGGCCTGACCGTCGCTCCCGAGATCCTGGACGTCGCCGACTCGGGCTCGGTCGAGCGGTTCGCTGCGCAGCTGCAGGAACGCCACGGCGGCGTCGACATCGTCGTATCCAACGCCGCGGCCCGGATCAGCCGGGAGGAACCCATGGCCGCCCAGGTCCGTAGCTTCGTGGAGACCAACAACCACGGGACGACCCGGCTCCTGCGTGCGCTCGTACCGCTCCTCCGACCGGGAGGCCGCTACCTGGTCGTGGCCAGCTCCTTCGGCACCCTGCGGGAGCTGCCGGAACAGCTCCACGCCCGGTTCGACGACCCGGCTCTCACCCTCGACGACATCGACGCCACGATGGACGCCTACGTGGCCGCGGCGGAGGCCGGCCGGGAGTCCGAGGAGGGCTGGCCCAACTGGATCAACGTGCCCTCGAAGGTCGGCCAGGTGGCGGCGGCCCGCATCGTGGCCCATGAGGTTGGACCCGAGATCTTCGTGGCCGCGGTTTGCCCAGGACTGGTGGACACCGACGCGTCCCGCCCCTGGTTCGATGACATGTCTGGCGCCCAACATCGACCACCACCCGAAACTGAGACAGTTCCGCCGCATATAGCGGCTTTTCTGTCTCAGTTTCGGCGAGGACCCCTGAAACTGAGGCGTTTGCCGCGCTCATAGCGCGAGAAACGCCTCAATTTCGGGGAGCTACGGCGAGGTGGGGCGGAGGGCTGGGGGGACGTGGGCGGCGAGGGCGGTCCACACCCCTTGGGCGGCGGTTCCGGCGGCGGCTATCGCCGGTTCGGTGACCGAGGACTCGGCGCAACGGTCGACCAGGACCTTCGTCCGTTCGGCGAGCAGGGCCCAGGCGGGCTCCCGGGACGGGACCATGTTGCCCATCGGGTAGTACATCTCGAAGGCGAAGCCCACCGTGCGATCCGGATGAGCCACGCCGACCGGGAGCGTGGTGAGGGTCGTCGCCAGCGGCCGCAACACTCCGGCCATGAGCCGAAGCGCCGAGTTGACCAGGATGCCGATCTGTTCATCGGTCTCGTCGGTGGGGCTGAAGAATCGCAGCAGCATGTGCAGCGTCACCTCGTACGCCAGGTTCGCCAGCTCGGCTGCCTCGCGAGCGACCGAGTCGGTGATGATCGCCGCCGCTGGGTCAGCGATGTCGAAGGGCTGGCGCAGGAACGCCGGGATCACCGGTCGGGCCGGCTCGAACGACGGGTCCTGTCGGCGCAGCTCCTGGAACTCCTCCCACACGGACAGGAAGCGGCCGTAGTGCGCGTGGTTCCAGTCGCCGGAAGCGCCCTCGCCCTGCACGATGATCTCCTCCACCGCCGCCAGCCCCGAGGCCAGGTCGGTGACGGCGATCAGCTGAGGCCAGTGGAACAGCTCGGGTCGGGCCTGGCCCCGCCCGGTGCCGACGAACACAGCGTTTTCCCCGAACTTCCCGGACAGGAACCGCAGCCCGTCGGCGATGCCGCGGTACAGGTGTCCGACGGTGGCGAACTCCTGGCCATGGGGGAAGGCCTCGTGCTCGTCGAGCGCCTCCCGGGGCGGCGCGACCGGAACGAAGCCCGCCGCGTCCGACCGTTCCATGCCTTCGGGCCGCTCCAGGAACAGGAAGTGCAGCAACGCCTCCTCGCCCAACGGCAGAAGGTCGAGCTGCACCGCGGAGGGAAAGTACCCGGACCGTTGCGGGAAGTTCGGCCGTCCGATCGTGGGCGCGGCGCCGATCCCGGACATGAGGTTGGCCACCAGCGCCAGGTGCAGCATCTCCTCGATGGCGATGGACCGCAGGGTCTTGCGCCATCGCTCCACCGCCTCGGCCTGCGAGGAGGTGAGGCCCTCGTCGGTCCCGTCCTTCAGGCTGAACTCCGCGAACAGGTACTGGCACATGATCATGTGCTCGAGCTGGGCCGCCTCACCCAGCAGCCACCACAGATGCTCTCGGTTGGTGACCACGACCCGGGGCTCCGTCATGGGGGTCATTCCACAGGATGCGGGCCGTGATCGCTACCTGCCAATGGTCGGCAGCGCACCGAGACATATGTTGTTCCCGTGGCCGATGAGGCGCTCGACACCGCCCACCAGCGATGGGACCGATGGTGGGGTGAGGTCCGGCAACGGCGGATCTGGAGCGACCCCGAGCCGGCGGTGACCGAGCTGATCCCGCTGCTGCAGGCACGAGGTGCCCGGCGCGTGCTGGACATCGGCGCTGGGATCGGCCGACACACGCTGGCCTTCCTGCGTGCCGGGTTCGAGGTGATGGCCACCGACGCCAGCCGGACCGGACTCGACGAGCTGCGGCGCTCCGCCCGAGCCGAGCGCCACACCGTCGTTCCGTGCCTGGCGCCGTTCACCGCCCTTCCGGTCCGGGACGCCAGCGTCGACCACGTCCTGGCGTGGAACGTGCTCTACCACGGCGACGGCGAGATCGTCCGGGCCGCGTTCCACGAGTGCCGCCGGGTCCTCCGCCCGGGAGGATCGTTCCAGCTCACGATGCTGTCGAAGCGGCACCGGGCCCACGGCGTCGGTCGCCAGGTCCGACCGGACACCTACGTCGACGAGCGGAGCGCGGGCGACAAGGACCATCCCCACTTCTACGTGGATGCTCCCGGACTCACCGCTCGCCTCGCCGAAGCCGGGTTCGACGCTGTGAGCCTCAGCGACGTCGACCAACACCCGCCCGGCGGATTCCACTGGGTGGCGCTCGCCGAGCGAGCCGTCCTCACGTAGCCAGGAGCGGGGCGACGCCGGCGAGGAGGGCCAGGCCGCGCCAGCGCCACAGGCACTCGACGTGGGCGAGACCGGCCTGCCGCATCCAGTCGAGCTGGGCGTCCACGGGAGCGAGCCGGTCCTCGGGATCGTCCTCATCCCGGCCCACGGCGGCGAGGAACTGGGCGTGGAGCTCCGGCGTCGCCGACTGGACCACCTCCAGGTTGGCGAAGAGGCCT
The DNA here is from genome assembly GCA_036505485.1 of Acidimicrobiales bacterium. Lineage (GTDB taxonomy): Bacteria > Actinomycetota > Acidimicrobiia > Acidimicrobiales > VFJN01 > DASXTK01. The sequence continues at coordinate 6,272 of DASXTK010000349.1, read as the reverse complement.
CCAGGATGGAGCTGCTGGGCGATCTCCTGGAACAACGTGCGCTTGCGCAGGTCCTCCAGATGGTGGATGGCACAGCCTGCGACGACGACGTCGAACGTGCCCAGATCGCTCAGAGGTTCCGTGAGATTGCGGTCGACCACCTCCACCCGCGTGTCCTCGGCGAACCGCTCGCGGGCCCGGGCCAGCATCGGCGGGGACATGTCCACCATGACCACCAAGCGCACCGACGGCCGGGCCGCCATGACCAACGCGCTGAGACGTCCGTCCCCACAGCCGAGGTCGAGGATCCGCTTGGGCTGAGGCGGCAACAGGTCGACCAGCATCTCCTCCCCCGCCTGCCGGGGCCCGAGCCGATCGACCCGGGCCAGATAGGCGTCGACCTGCTCCTCGTTGCTCCAGCCTCCGGGCTGGAGGGTGAAGCGCTGCGCCGGCTCGGCGGCGCTCTTGGCCAGGATGCGCTCGGCCAGTCCGGCGATGTCGACCTCGGCCGAGGTGTCGACCCGCAGCAGCGGTCCGGGGATGGTCAGCGGTTCGGCGGGTTCGGCGACGTCTTCGACCATGCGCCGCAGCAGCTCCGGGGCCATGGCATCCCGATGCACCCGATGGCGCTCCCCGGACGCGACCCGAGCGCGCAGGCGCTGCTGGGCCAGCTCGGGCGGGACATCGCAGAAGACCTGGACCAACGGGACGGTCAGACCCGACAGGCGCCGGACGTCGACGTCGGGTTGCCAGTTGGCCTCGAGCACGAGTCCGGTGCTGCTGCGTCCGGCGATGTCGTAGAGAACCTGCATGGCTGCGAAGCTGAGCTGGAGGGATTGCTCCGGCTCGGTGGCCGGAAGGGCGGCATGCAGCGCCTCCTTCAGCCGGTCCTTGCTGAGCAACGCGACGCCCAGGGCCTCGGCCAGCGACGACGCCAGTGTCGTTTTGCCCGCCCCTGAGCTGCCGCTGACGACCACGTGGCAGCCGAGCACGCCGGCATCCTGGCACGACCACGGTCCGCGCGGTCGTCAGGGAGTGGTGCGGTGCCAGGACAGAACTCGGTCGATCACGTTCCCGACCTTCCACGCCCCACCCCCCAGTTCTGATACAGAACCTGGCACAGTTCCTTTCCTCCGGAAGGTCAGGTGGCCTTGCCCGTCAGCCCCGCAGTCGTTGTCGCTGCGTCCGATGCGATCGGACAACCGGTCCGGCTGGCCGGCCCCACAGGTCAGGGGGAGTCCCGCTCCACGTTTCTCCTCACCGGCAGGTCCGGGGAGTGGATCGTGAAGGTGGCGCCAGCTTCGCCGGATGCGCTTGCCCGTCAGGATCGCCTCGTGCGTCTCGTCGAGAGCCTCAGGGATCGGGGCCATCCGGGTCGAGCTCCAGCGGGATGCCGGCGACCTCGCCGAGCCCACATGGCCGAACTGGCTCCTCGCCACGATCGACACCGGCGGTGACGGTTACTGCCTCCACGAGACACTGCGGCGCCGGGCGGACACCGCGGTGCTCCTCGACCGGTTGATCGGTGTCGCAGCACGGAATCGGTCAGCGCCAGTACGGCAGACGGACGTCGTTCACTTCGACCTCAGCCCGGCCAACATCCTCCACGTGGACGGTCGACTCGCCGGTGTTGTCGATTGGAACGTGCCCTTCGCCGACGCCATGCAGGGCGACCGGGGCTTCGATGTCGCGACCCTGCTCTTCTACGGCTACGAGTTCGACGCCACCCGCGGGCTGCTGTGGGACGCCGCCGTCCGGATCAGCGGCGCGTCGTGGACCGTCATCTACCTCTGCCACCTCGTTCTACGACAGGTGGAGTGGACCGTCCGCCATCGCCCCGACAGCGCCGACGAGCGCCGCTTCCTCCACATCGCCCGCCGCGTCCTCGACCACTGCGAACGCCGGGGTGCCTGAACTATCGGAGCTGTTCGATCACCGGGGCGAACGACTTGATGTCGCGAACGCTGAAGTAGTCGATGCCCCAACGCCGGCGGCATTCAAGGAGGTGGGCGGCGATCTCGTCGTGGGTCCCGAGGGCGAGGAAGGGTGTGGCCAGGACATCCTCCATGGGCAGGCCGAGCTTGGCGGAGAACCGTTCGGCCGCCGTTCGGCGGTTGTCCGTGACCTCGACCGCTTGGACCAACGCCTGAAGACGAGGAGCCGACGGACGATCGGCGGCTTGGTCCCGGATGTAGGCAACCGTGCGATCGAGACGTTCGGCCTCCCACCGGACCTCGTGACGTTGGCCGTCCTCGAGTGTCCGGCCGAGCATGGTCAGCCCGATGACGTCGGCATGGCGGGCGGCATGAGCCAGCGCGGCCCGGCCGTTGACTCCAACGAGAATCGGCAGCCGTTCCTGGAGCGTTCGCATCGTGCGCACGCCCTCCAGCTGGTAGTGCTCGCCTGCGAAGGTCACCGCCTGGCCGTCGAGCAGAAGTCGCAGGATCTCGACGGCCTCGGCCATGCGGGCCTTGCGCATCGCAGGCGGATCGAACGGCGCACCGATGGCGGCGTACTCGGTGAACGCATGCCCGGCCCCGATGCCCAACTCCATGCGGCCACCGCTCAGGTGGTCGATCGCCGCCACCTCGCGGGCCAGCTGCACCGGATGATGGAAGTCGTTGTTGAGCACCAGAGGGCACACCCGGAGCCGCTCAGTGACTGCAGCGACGGCGAGCAACGGATTGAGCGGTCCCCAGCCGTCGTCCACGTGGTCCGACGTGTGGAGCACATCGAACCCGGCAGCCTCCGCTTCGACCGCCGCCGCCCGCAGCTCCCCCGCCGACGAGATCGAGGCCGGAACCTGAAACCCAAACCGCACCTCGCCACGGTACCAAACGCGCAATCAATCAGTTGCGCATTGACGTCGGGTGAGGGCACCGATGGCTCCCAGGCCAGCGCCGGAGTGACCGCGCACCGTGGTCACCAGCCAGGTGCCTAGCGTTCTGCGACGAAGGACCCCCTCCCGACCACCCAACGCAGCGCGAACACACTGGAACGAGCCAGCCCCTCGGGGGCTGGCTTGGGAGCCGTAGTCACTACCGCTACACAGTCCCGGCGGCGTGAGCGGCTGGTCTCCGGCCAGACTGACGGGTGATGAGCCTCGATCCGCTGCGGGTACGTCTCCGACGAGCCCTCCTGGCCGCCATGAAGGGCCGGGATACGGTGGCGGTTGCCGCACTCCGGTCGGGGCTGGCGGCGATCGACAACGCCGAGGCCGTGGCGCCTCCGCCGACTCCGATGCCGCGGGCCGGGATAGTCGCCGCGGCGATGGTCGGGCTCGGGGCGGGCGAGGCCGAGCGCCTGCTCCTGTCCGAGGACCAGATCGCCGACATCATCCGGGCCGAGATCGCCGACCGGCGAGCCGCCGCCTCCGACTACGAGCGTGCCGGCCGCCTCGACCAGACAGAACAGCTGACCGCAGAAGCCGATGTCCTCGCCGGTCATCTGGAGAGGACCTGATCCCAAGATGCTGCCCCCCGACAACCACGTCCACACCGAATGGTCCTGGGACGCAGTGGCCGGGTCCATGGAGCAGTCGTGCGCCCGGGCCGTGGTGCTGGGCCTGCCCTCGATCGCCTTCACTGAGCACGTCGATGCCGTCCGGTGGATCCTGGCGCCGCCGATCCAGGCGCTGATGCCGCCCGAGCAGATCGGGGCCGACGGTCGGTGCGATCTGCCGCCCATCGATGCCGACGGCTACCTGGCCTGCGTGCAGCGGTGCCGGGATCTCTACCCCGATCTGCGCATCCTGTCGGGTGTCGAGCTCGGGGAGCCGCACTGGTTCGCTGACGGGAGCAAGGCGCTCCTGGCATCGGGCGAGTTCGACCGGGTGCTCGGGTCGCTGCACTCGCTGGAGCTCGACAACGAGCTCTGGCTCGTCGACCACCTGTACATGGACGGCGCGCCCGAGGGTGTCGCTCCGGAAGGAATCGTCCGCGCCTACCTGGACGAGGCGGTGCACATGATCGAGTCCTCGGACGTCTTCCAGGTGTTGGCGCACATCGACTATCCGGTGCGGGGCTGGCCGGCGACCACCCCTTGCGATCCGGCGGACTTCGAGGAGGAGTATCGGGCGGTCCTGCGGGCTCTGGCCCGTTCCGGTCGGGCACTGGAGGTCAACACCCGGTTGCCCCTGCGATCCGAGATCGTCGGCTGGTGGTACGAGCTCGGCGGCGAGGCGGTCTCCTTCGGCAGCGACGCCCACCAGCCGGACGCCGTGGCCCACGGGTTCGAGGGAGCCGCGGCCATGGTCGAGGCCCGGGGGTTCCACCCAGGCCTCGACCCCCACGATTTCTGGCTCCGCCGCCGCTAGGCGGAGCAGGGGAGGACCATGGCTCAGGCTGCACTGACGATCGATGCCGGCGGGGTGCTGCTGGTGCCGGATCCAGCCGCACTGCGGGAGGCGCTGGCTGATTTCGCGGTGGAACCCACCGATGAGGACTGCCGGCGGGCGCACTACGAAGTCATGCACCTCATCGACGAGACGCCGGATCCGGACTACGTCGCGGTGAGCGCTCTCCTGGCCGCGGCTCTGGGCGTACCGTCCGACCGGGTTCGGCGAGCCGGACCCGTGTTGGCTGCGGCCTACGTCGGGAGCCGATGGGTGCCGGCTCCCGGGGCGGCGGAGGCACTGGCCCGGCTGGAGAGCGCCGGCTACCCGTTGGCCGTGGTCTCCAACAGTTCACATGGGCAGATAGAGCGGTTGCTGACCGAGTTCGGCCTGTGCGGCACGTCAGGCCCTGGCGCTCGTATGGCTGTGGTGCTCGATTCTCATGTCGTCGGCATCGAGAAGCCGGATGTTCGCATCTTCGAGCTTGCGGCCCGGGCGCTGGGGACGCCACCTAGCCGATGCACGCACGTAGGGGACTCCGTGTCAGTGGATGTTGTCGGCGCCGAGGCTGCGGGCATGGCCGCGATCCACATCGACCCGTATGGGTTCTGCCACTCGGACCAGCATGCCCACGCTGCCTCGCTCGGCGCAGTGGCGGACGACCTCGTCAGCCAGTAGTCAGCGCATGGTCGGGCGGGCCTGGGCGAACGACCAACGGTGGCCTTCGAGGTCCTCGCAGACATAGCGGCGATACCCGTACTGGTGGATGCCCTGCACGATGGTGGCGCCGCGGGCCTCCGCCTGCTCGAAGTGGGCGTCCAGGTCGTCGACGTAGACGAACGGGACATGCGTCGGCGGCCCAAGCTGCTGCCGGTCGTCGAGCTGGCCGATCATGAGCGCGGCCTCACCAACCCTGGTCTCGATCCACGGCGGCACGCCGTCGGACTCGTCGGCAGGGAAGTTGGACGGCAGCTCGAACCCGAATGCTTCGGCCAGCCACCGCATCGCCGTGACCGGCCGCCGGTAGTAGATCTCGAGGTTCAATCGGGGGAGGTCGACCACCTCGCGGGGCGTGGTATCGCGTCGGGCGACCCACTTGGCGAACCAATCGGGTCCGACCCGCACGATCGACGTCCCGCCCCGATCGGCGCCATCCTCCGGGATCCTGGCCTCGACCCGGACGGTCGTGGCGCCGCCGCGGTCGGTCGGCTCGAACCAGATGTCGACCTCCACGTCGTCGTGGGTGTCCTTCCAGCTCAGGCGTTTGCCAGGCTCCCAAGCGGTGATCCGGGCGATCTCGAACACGCCGTCCTCGTAGACCTCCATCACCCGGCCCCCGACACCGGGCTCACAACGCTGGGCGATGGCCCGGGCGGAGTCGTAGAAGGAGATCGGTGAGCGGACATGCCAGAGGTCCATCTCCTCGGTGAAGACAGTGAAGGCGGTGTCAGGATCCACCGCCACCTCGACCGATGCGCTGACTTCGGTCATCGACGCTCCTTGCTCTCGGTGTGGCGCTTGAACGACTGGAGTTGGACCTTCCAGTCCGCCTGGATCTGGTCCAGGAACCCTTGGACGGCGACCAGCGAACCCGGCCGAAGCCGGAAGATCCGCAGGCGGGCGTCATCGGGCACCCGTTCGTCCTGGATGATCCCCGCCTCGCGCAAGATCCGGAGGTGCCGACTCATCGCCGGCCCCGATGCCCCCGCCGTAGCCGCCAACTCCCCGGCCCGCCGCGGCCGCTCCCCCAACAACCGCACCACGTCCCGCCGAGTCGGATCGGCCAAAGCCTCAAACACATCCACTACTTGTGAATAGTTAACACATAGTAGAACTACTGTCCAGCCGTCCGACGACAGCGGCGACTGGAGGCAGGAGCTGCGCACCGCTGGGTGGAGTCCCGGGCTGGGCCAGGCGATGGCTCGACGGGCGGACCGTGACCACCACCTCACTGCCGACG
>DASXTK010000348.1:0-9218 GCA_036505485.1 Acidimicrobiales bacterium | reverse complement strand
CTCGTCGACGTAGATGATGCCCTTCGCCGCGCGCTCCAGGTTGCCGTCCGCGGCCTGGATGAGCCTGAGGAGGATGTTCTCGACATCCTCGCCGACGTAGCCGGCCTCGGTGAGCGCGGTGGCGTCGGCGATCGCGAACGGCACCTTCAACAGGCGGGCGAGCGTCTGCGCGAGCAGCGTCTTGCCGCAGCCGGTGGGGCCGATCAGGAGGATGTTCGACTTCTGGAGCTCGACGTCGGGGTCGCCGTAGGCGCCGACCTGCACGCGCTTGTAGTGGTTGTAGACCGCGACCGAGAGGATCTTCTTCGCCTGCTCCTGCCCAATGATGTAGTCGTTCAGGTAGTCGTAGATCTCGCGCGGCTTGGGGAGATCGTCGAAGCGAACCTCGGTGCTCTGCGACAACTCCTCTTCGATGATCTCGTTGCAGAGATCGATGCACTCGTCGCAGATGTAGACACCGGGACCGGCGATCAACTTCTTCACCTGTTTCTGCGACTTGCCGCAGAACGAGCACTTCAGTAGCTCGCCGCCGTCTCCGAACTTTGCCACGTCGATTCCCCCGTCTCGTCCTAGGCAGTCCGGGCTATGGGGCCGGACAGGTCGGCTGCACTTCGGGCCGAGATCACTTCGTCGAGAATGCCGTACTCCTTCGCTTCCTGTGCGCTCATCACGAAGTCGCGGTCGGTGTCCTTGTGGATCCGCTCGATGTCCTGACCGGTGTGGCGGGCCAGGATCTCGTCGAGCAGGGTGCGCATCCGCATGATCTCCCTGGCCGCCAGCTCGACATCGGTGGCCTGACCGCCGGCCTGACCCCAGGGCTGGTGCAACAGGATGCGTGCGTGGGGCAGGGCCAGGCGCTTGCCCGGCGTTCCCGCCGCCAGGAGCACCGCCGCCGCCGAGGCCGCCTGACCGAAGCAGATCGTGGTCAGGTCGGGCTTGATGAAGCTCATCGTGTCGTAGATGGCGAACAGCGCGGTGATGTCGCCACCCGGGCTGTTGATGTAGATGCTGATGTCCTTCTCAGGGTTCTCGGACTCGAGATGGAGCAGCTGGGCGCAGACCAGGTTGGCCACCGTGTCGTCGATGGGCGTGCCCAGGAAGATGATGTTCTCCTTGAGCAGGCGGCTGTACAGGTCGTAGGCCCGCTCGCCTCGGTTGGTCTGCTCGACCACCGTCGGGACCAGGTAGTTCCGGATAACCATGTCGTGGTCGTTCACGGGACCTGGGTCTCCATCTCGTCGATCTCCGTGTCGTCGTCAGTCGTCATGTCGGTGTCAGCATCGTTGTCGGCAGAGATCTCGAAATCGGCGCGGTCGATGGGGTGACCTTCCTCGTCGACGATCTCAACCCGCTCCAGGAGCCAGTCGAGCGCCTTGCGCTTCCTGATGTCGGAGCGTACCTCCGCGAGTTGACCACCGCGCTCGAACTCCTGGCGCACCCGCTGCGGCTTCTGGCCGATCTGGCGGGCGGCCGCTTCGATCTCGACGTCGAGCTCGTCGTCGCTGCATTCCAGCTCTTCGGCCTGGGCCACGGCCCGCAGCGCCAGGTCGACCTTGACCGCGGTGGCCGACGCTTCCTTGAGCTCGGCGAGCATGCCGTCGTTGTTCTGCAGCTGCTCGGTCAGCCACTGCTGCGGGTCGATGCCCTGGGCCCCGAGCCGCATGGCCATGTTCTCGAGCCGATGCCGGCTCTCGTGGGACACCAGCGCGTCCGGCGGCTCCTCGGAGACCAGCTCGGCCAGGGCCTCGGAGGTCTTCTGGCGGAGCATGGCCTGGCCCTGGGCCTTCTTCAGCATCTCCAACTGCTTGCGGACCGAGCTGCGCAGCTCCTCGATGGTGCTGAACTCGGAGTTCTCCGACGCCCACGCGTCGTCGGCCTCCGGCAGGACCCGCTCGTTGACCTGCTTGACCAGGATGCGGAACTCGAGCTGGCGCTCTTCGTCCTCGTCGGGGTGGGTGGCGTTGAACGACAGGATGTCGCCGGTCTTGGCCCCCCGCAGCTGCTCGTCGACCTCAGGGGTGACCATGCCGCTGCCGACGGTGTAGCTGTAGTCGTCGGCGCTCAGGCCCTCCTGGGCGTCGCCGTCGAGCGAGCCGGCGATGTCGATGGTGACGACGTCGTCGTCGATGGCCGGCCGATCGATCTCGGCCAGGGTGGCCTGGACCTGGCGCATGCGATCGATGCGCTCGTCGACCTCTTCGTCTGGGACCTCGGGCCGGTCCAGCGTGACCCGCAGCCCGCCGTAACCGGGGACCTGGATCTCGGGCCGCACCTCGACCACCGCGTCGAACGCCAGCGGCCCTTCGTCCTTGCCGCCGGTGATGTCGATCTCCGGGGAGGCGATGGCGTCGACGTTGTGGTCGCTCAGCGCCTGGGCGTAGAACTCGGGCAGCGAATCCTGCAGCGCCTGCTCCCGCCCGACCTCAGGACCGAGCCGCCGTTCGAGGACTTTGCGCGGCGCCTTGCCCGGCCGGAACCCGGGAATGCGGACTTCTCGGGCGATCTTGCGGAACGCCGCATCGATCGCTTTGTCGAACTCCGCCTCCTCGACCTGGACGGAGAGCTTCACCTTGTTCCCCTCGAGGGGCTCGACCGTGGCCTTCACAGGGAGGCGAGTCTAGGGGCTGGCCGACCCGACCCAGACCATCGGTGCCCGGAAACGGGGGCCGTGGGCTCCCGCCTGGGCCGGTACCATCGACAGACCGGTAGTCCGGGGAGTGGCGCAGCGGTAGCGCACGTGCTTTGGGTGCACGCGGTCGGGGGTTCGATTCCCCCCTCCCCGACTCAGGTACCTTGGCTGAACACTTTGCGGGTGTAGCTCAATGGCAGAGTCCCAGGCTTCCATCCTGGCCACGCGGGTTCGATTCCCGTCACCCGCTCCAATGCAGCTGGAATCCCCGCCGTCGTTCTGTCGTTAGGTAGGCCATGACGACGACCGAACGTGGGCGGGTGCGAGTGGAGGCGGGGGCCAAGCGAATTCGGGCCTTTCTCGACGGCCTCGCTGTCGTGGACACGATCCAGCCCCTGTACGTGTGGGAAATCCCGTACTACCCGTACTACTACTTCCCTCTGGCCGACCTACGGGCCGAGCTGACGCCCACCGGCGAGATCACCCACTCCCCCAGCCGAGGCGACGGACATCACTACGACGTGAGCATCGGTTCCGCCGTGGCCAAGGACGCCGCGCGGGTCTACCCCGACTCCCCCATCGAGCAGCTGCGCGACCACGTCCGCCTCGACTGGAACAGCATGACCGCCTGGTTCGAGGAGGACGAGGAGGTCTTCACCCACCCGCGCAGTCCTTACGCCCGCATCGACATCCTGCCCACCTCCCGGCACGTGGAGGTGAAGCTGGGTGAGGTGGTCCTGGCCGAGACGACGTCGGCTCGGGCGCTGTACGAGACCGGTCTCCCCACCCGCTGGTACATCCCCAAGGTCGATGTGCGGATGGACCTACTCACCCTCTCGGACACCGTGACCCACTGCCCGTACAAAGGCTCAACGGAGCACTTCTCGGCGGTTGTGGACGGCGCGGTGACCGCCGACGTGGCGTGGAGCTATCCGACGCCGCTGCCGGAGAGCATCCGCGTCGCCGGTCTCATGGCCTTCTACGACGACCGGGTGCAAGTGCTCGTGGACGGCGTCCCCTTCGGCTGAGCGTTCCGGCGTTGATCTGTCGCGACTGTCGCGACGGATCAACGCCGGAACGGCTGTCGCTCAGACTCAGCCCCCGGGGACCAGGTTGGTGTAGAGGATGAGGCCGGCGCCGACCCGGCCGACCTCGACCGGCTGCAGGCCCATGCCCACGAAAGAGGGCAGGGGGAAGCCCGGCAGTTGGCCCTGCACGGCTCCGAACACCTGCGGGGTCAGCGACTGCAGCGCCCCTTCGACGACCTCATTGGGAACCCCGAAGAGGTTCTCGGTGACCGTGGCGTGGAAGTCGGCCGGGGCCGGAACCGCCAGGTCGAACTTCAGCTGGCCGTCGACGTAGTTCAGGGACACGCCGGTGCGGAAGTCCAAGACCGCCTTGAACAGCTTGACGTCGGCCGCAGGAGGGCCGGTGGTCTTGAGGGTGACCCGGAACCCGGCCAGGCGGAACTCGGCCTGGGAACCGCCAGGGCCCGCGGCCTCGGTGATGATGGGAGCGACCTCGGGTCGCATCTCGATGGACACCGGGGCGTCCACCGTGACCAGGCCACCGGCACCGATCAGGTCCAGCAGGCTCTTCAGGGTGAGGGGCTGGCCGTTGAGCTCGTTGATGTCGATGTTGAGCAGGCCCCGCTCGGTCTCGGCTCCCAGCAGCTGGTTGAACCCGGTCACCGAAGCACCCACGGCCACGTCGTAGCCCAGCCCCCCGGGCGTGACGCTGCCGATGGGATCGAGGACGTCGCCGAACCCGACCGAGCCGGTGAGGTCCGGGGCGCCCGGAGCGACCTCGTTGGCCGAGAAGGTGGCGGTGGCTCGCAGGCCCAGACCCACGTCGTCCACGTCCGCCGCGGTGATGGCCGACTCCAGGTTGAGGCCGAGGGCATCGCCGATGGGACCGGCGATTTGGATGTTGGCCAGCGCACCCTCAGTGGCCTCGGCCACCGGGGAATCGACCGGCCCGGATCCATCGGGATCGCCCAGCATCGTGGTCAGGTTGTTGCGCATCATCGTCTGGATGTCGCCGACGAACAGCCCGACGATCTGCTCGATGCCCGGCACCGAGCAGATACCGCCCACGAAGTCGTCGCCGAAGCCGTTGAGCGTCACCACCGGAGCGGTGCCGACCAGGTTGACGTCGAGGAGATGGGGGTCGGCGGGGTCGGGTCCGAGGGTGTAGTTGCCGTCGACATCGATGGAATCCGATGTGATCTCCAGATCACACGGCACGGGAACCCCGAGCACCCTGGCGTTGACGTGCAGGTTGAGCAGGAAGTTGTAGAGGTTGACCAACGCCCGGACCGAACCGGTCTGGCTGTCGAGCCCGACGTTGAAGTCCGAGATCGACGGCGGGGCGGAGATGGCCGCCTTCACGTAGACGGTGCAGACCCCGAAGACCCGCTTCTGGCACTGGTCCATCACCACCGTGCCGGACGGGGCGATGGCGCCGGGGTCGATGGTGGTGAGCTGCTTGATGGTCGGGCCGAGCTTGGTGAACGAGCTCTCGTTGATCCGCAGGCCGACGCCGTTGTTCAGAACTGCGCCCTCGGGCAGGACCTCGGCGGTGTTGCCGTCGCCGTAGACCACCGTGCGGCGCTCCTTGATGGAGACCCCGCGCTCGAAGTCGGCCTCGACGAGCACCGAGTTGAAGATCTGGTTGCCGTCGAGCGGGATGTCGACGCTCCAGTCGTCACCGTCGAGGTTGGCCGGGATGCCGTTGACGGTGACCGAGACCACCGTGTCCCCAGGGTGTTCGACCGAGCCGGTGAAGTGGGTCGTCGGCGACGACGTGTACACCCCGCGTTGGTCGACAGTGAGTCCGTTGCATGCAGCGAGCAGAACGGCTACCACCCCAACAAGCGCGAGCCGGCCAGCACGGCTGGACTGCACCATGGATCCCCCTCTCGTGGCCGCCGTCGCCTGCCCGCCCGGACTACGCCACCGCCACTCGCCGGACCCCGCGTCCGACATCGGGGGGACATTAGGCGAGCCACTCGGACCGCGCAACGAGCCCCAGACGCTGATCTGGAGGTTCGATTGGGGACCTAGGACGTGACGTCTTCGAGCTCGACCCGCCACGAACAACCGCCCACCCGGAGGGTCTCGCCCTGGGCCAACGTGGCTCGATCGATGCGCTGGCCTTCGACGTAGGTGCCGTTGGTCGAACGCAGATCCTCGATCGTGACCGTGCCGTCCTCGTCGTCGAGAGTGAAGGCACAGTGGCGGGCCGACGCCTGCCGGTCCTTCACCCGCAGGTCGGCCTCCCGCGACCGGCCGAGCACCAGCGGAGCGTTGCTCGACACCAGGATGGCGCTGAGGCTTCCGTCCTCGGTGCCCCGGGCCATGTCTGTGGCCACCAGCCGGAGGTGGAGGGCCCGAGCCGCCCGGATCGTGGGCAGATGCAGGTCTTCGAGGCTGTCCAGGCCGTTGGGGCCGATCACCGCCGCGGTCGCGCCGGTCACCTCGGGCCGGGGTCCAGGTCCGGGTGAGTCGGGGATGTGAGCCGGCTCGGGTGGATCCGGTCGGACGGGCGGAGCCTCAGGCCCGGGTCCGGGACGGCGCAGCGTGTACACGTCCTGGGGGCTGAGCGCGCCGATGCGTCCCACCGCCCGGGGGACCCCGACCGGACGCTCGTCGTCCGCGGTGATGGTGACGTGCGGACCGTCGGGCAGCACCCACTCGTTGGCCACCGCCCGCTGCCGCAGGGCCTCGGCGATGTCCCGGCTGAGCCATTCAGTGGCGTCGGTGAACGGTTCGAGATCGGCCGGGTTCACCGTGATCTCGATGCGGGTGGGGACCAGCACCGTGCCGCTGACCCCGATGGTGATGGTCTGCTCGGCGGCGCGCAGCAGGCGGCGCGGCAGGGCCCGGCGAGACAGCGGACGCGCCGGGAAGAACGTCCCGACCTGGTCACGGACCCGATCACCCAACGTCGCTCCCAGCGACCCGGCGGATTGGGTTCCCCCGATCCGTCCGGTGCGCCACAGCCACGCGACCAGGCATCCCAACGCCAGCAGCAAGAGTAGGACCGCCGCCATGGCTGGCATTGTGCCAGAGACCACTCGCGGATCGGGACCCAGTAGCGTGCCCAGAGTGGGCTCCGGGGAGCGCATTGTGGCGGGTTGGATCCTCGAAGAGCGCCTCGGCTCGGGCGGGTACGGCGAGGTGTGGAGGGCGCGCCGTCGGCACGTCGACCTGTATCGCGCCCTGAAACTGATCCCGATCGTCTCCGAGGACGCCTTCGAGAGCTGGCGCCACGAGATCGGGCGGCTGGAGGCCCTGTCCCACCCCAACGTGGTCCGGTTCTACGACGCCGACATCGTGTCGGAGGGCGCCTACAGCGACTATGCCTGGATCGCCACCGAGCTGTGTGAGCGCTCGCTGGCCGACGAGCTGCGCGACCGGGCCGACCACGCCCTGAACGGCGGGGACTGCGAGCGGTTGCTCGACGAGATGCTCGCGGCCCTCGCCGCGGCCCACACCGGCGGTGTCGTGCATCGGGATCTCAAGCCGGCCAACATCGTCCAGCACCGCAGCGGCGCCTGGAAGCTGGCCGATTTCGGGACCGCTCGGCTGGTGCCCTCGGACGCCACCCACCCGATCACCCGCATCATCGGGACCTCTCCTTACATGTCGCCCGCGGCCCATCACGGCCATCAGAACCACGCGGCCGACCTCTATGCCCTAGGTGTGACCGTTCACGAGGCGCTGTGCGGGCTGCGTCTGCACCCGCGGGCCGAGGGCATGACCGACAGCGAGTACGTGAAGTTCATCCTCGACACCCCACCGGTCGTGTCGCCCGGGCTACCGCGACGCTGGCGGACCGCAGTGGAGGCGTTGATCGGCGTGTACGGCGACCTGGACGCCACCGCGCTGGCCGAATGGTTCACTCGCACCCGCGGTTCGGAACCCCCGGAGGCGCGGCCTAGGGCAGTCGCGGTTGCGCCCATCGACGGTCCGGCGCCACCGAGCACGGCCGCGACCAGTGCCGCAACCGGGACCAAGCCGACCGAGGTCCGGGTGCCGACCCGGTCGACGGTGCAGGTGCACGTCCCGGCTCCGGCCGTCGCAGGTTCGGGGTCGAAGGCGGCGCGAGGGCCGGTACGGAAGCCCGAGCGCCGCCGGCCGCCCCCGCCACGACCGGCTCCGGTGGCCCCCGCGGTGCAGCCTGCCGTCCGGTCCTGGAACGGCGGATCCGGGCAGGCCTCGCCCCTGCGCCCCACGCCGGCGCCGGTTCGCTGGGCCCCTCAACCTCAGCGGGCCTGGCCGGGCCAGCCGTGGAGCGCTGCGGCTCCTCCCGCCGATCCGACCGCGGCCGTGGGCCGGCGGGTCCTCGCGCTGGTTGTGGACGGTCTGGTGGTGTCGGTGCTGGCCGCGATCGTCCTCGTCTTCATGGTTCGGTCTCAGTACGACGTGGTCGCCACCGACGTGTCAGGCAGCGATCCGTGTGCTGTGGCGGCGCCGGATGCGGCGCGCTGTGTCGCCATCGGCCGGACGGTGTACGTCTCCGACACCGGTCCCGAACCGGAACCGATCGCGGCCACGATCGTGGTGCTGCTGGTGTTCGTCGTGCTCCAGGGTCTGACCGGGGCAACGCCGGGCAAGGTGTTGTTCGGGATCCGGGTCGTGGGCCCCAACGGCAAACGGCCGGGCGTGGGGCGGGCGTTGTTGCGCACCGTGGCCTGGGTCGTCGATGCCTTCCCGTGGGTCTTCCCGGTGGTCGGTCTGGTGCTGATCGGGACCACGCCGGGCCACAAGCGGGTCGGCGACATGGTGGCCGGGACCTCGGTCATCAAGCGCCCCCGGGTCGGAACCCCACAGGTCGTCTACCTCCCCGCCGCCCCCGGCCGCTGACGACTCGAACTACTCGCTGGGCCTCGCCGCCCGACAGGGTCACGGGCCACGCCCGGGCATGGCCGGTGAGCCCCACTCCGACCTTCAAGTCATCTTTCTCATTGTGGGACATAACCCCACGCTTGGAGGTCATTCGCCCTGGCTGAGGCAGGATGACCTGGTGCAACTCCCGGTGATGCCCCCAGTGGCCCCGATGTTGGCCAAGGCGGTAGCCGGCATTCCGGAGGGCCAGTTCTACGAACCCAAGTGGGACGGGTTCCGCTCGATCGTGTTCCGGGACGGCGACGAGGTGGTGATCGGCAGCCGCAACGAGCGGCCGATGACCCGCTACTTCCCCGACCTCGTCGCGGCGCTGAAGGTCAGCCTGCCGCAGCGGTGCGTCGTCGACGGGGAGATCGTGGTGGCCAGCGCCGACCAGCAGGGCCTGGATTTCTGGGCGCTGCAGCAGCGGATCCATCCCGCCGACAGCCGGGTCCGCATGCTGGCGGAGCAGACCCCGGCCAGCTTCATCGCCTTCGACCTGCTGGCGCTGGACTCCGATGACCTCACCTCGCAGCCGTTCTCGGTCCGCCGCGCCGCCTTGGAGGACGCCCTGGCCGGAGCGGTTCCGCCCGTCCATGTCACGCCCATCACCCAGGATCAGGCGCTGGCCGCCAGCTGGTTCGAGCTGTTCGAGGGCGCCGGACTGGACGGGTTGATCGCCAAGCGGGCCGACCTGA
>DASXTK010000347.1:0-3000 GCA_036505485.1 Acidimicrobiales bacterium | reverse complement strand
CTGCGAAGGGGCGGGTTGCCCTGCGGTCCTGGTGGACTACCTGGGGATGGCCTGGGACGACAACGCTCACCTTCGGGTTGCGTTGGTCGACCTGACCGCCACCCCCGACGGGAACGGCGATGCTGCAACCCTGCCGCCCGGAGCCCTGCTCATCCGGACCTTCGAGCTCGACTAGCGCCTCAGCGGGGCTCGGAGGACGAGGCGGTCTCCGAGCCCTACCCCTTCCGTTCTGTGACCTGTATGCCGCGCCAGGGCGCGGCATACAGGTCACAGAAGGGAAGGCACCCGCAGCCCAGCTACCGCGGTGGGAACTTGGCGACTGGGCCGTGGCCGGCACCGAGCTCCCAGTCGGCCGAGGTCACCAGGCCGGCATGGACGAAGTCCTTGGCCCGGCGCAGAGCTTCGGGCACCGCGACACCCCAGGCCACCAGGGCCGCGGTGGCCGCAGCGAAGGTGCAGCCGGTGCCGTGGTCATTGCGGGTCTCGATCCGGGGCGAACGCAACTCGGTGACCTCACCGGTGGCCGCTTCGACCACCACGTCGACGGCGTCGTCCCCGGCCAGGTGGCCGCCCTTGATGACGACCCACGCCGGTCCGGTCTTGGCCAGCGCCAGAGCCGCGGCCACGGCGTCGTCGAGCGACCGGATCTCCTCGCCGACCAGGACCGCGACCTCCCGGGTGTTGGGCGTCACCACCAGGGCGTGAGGGAACAGCGCCTCGAGGTAGGCCTCCTCGGCCCCGGGGCCGAGCAGGCGGGCTCCGGTGGACGACACCAGCACCGGGTCGACCACGAGGTTCGGCAGCCGGCCGGCGGCGGCGTACTCCCCTACGGCCCGGACCACCGGCTCGTTGGCCAGCATCCCGGTCTTCACCCCGGCCGGCGGCAGGTCGGTCAGCACCGCGTCGAGCTGGGCCCGCAGGAACTCGACCGGGGGAACGTGGACCGCCTCCACCGTCACCGTGTTCTGGGCGGTCAGCGCGGTGATGGCGCTGGTGCCGTGCACCCCGAGGGCCGCAAACGTGAGCAGGTCGGTCTGGATGCCGGCCCCTCCCCCGGAATCCGACCCGGCGATGGTGAGGGCGATCGGCGGGGTCACGGGGATTCCCTCAGGAGCCGGCGCACCGCGGCGGCCGGATCGTCGGCCCGCATGATGCCGCCCATCACCGCCACCCCGGTGGCCCCGGCCTCGATGCAGAACTCGACCCGCCCGGGGCCGACTCCGCCCAGGGCGTAGACAGGGAGGTCGGGCACCGCGGCGCAGCCGACGGCGAGACCGGCGAACCCCAGGGCCGGGCCGTATCCCGGTTTGGACTCGGTGGCCCACATCGGCGAGAAGGTGGCGTAGTCGACCCCGCTGGCCTGGGCCGCTCGCAGCTCGTCCACGCTGTGGCAGGACTGCCCGACCAGCCAATTGGAGGCCGGCTCGGCTCGCTCCTCGGCCCCGTGGTGGACACCTCTGGCACCGACCTCGGCCGCAAGAGCGGCGTCGCCGGCCACCAGCAACGATCCGCCGACCGGGGCCAGCAGGCACTGCAGCCTCTCGGCCAGCGGCGCTCGGGCGTCGCGGGGAAGATCCTTCTCCCGCAGCAGCACTGCCCGGGCGCCGGCGTCGACCACGGCAGCCACGACGTCGACGAGGTCATGGCCCGCGGCCGCGGCCAACCCGCGGTCGGTCACCACCACCAGCCTCACAGGTCGGCCAACCCGTCGAACGGGGTGGAAGCCTCGGCGTACAGGCGGCGAGGGATGCGGCCGGCCAGCCGGGCCAGCCGCCCGGCCTCGACGGCGAGACGCATGGCCCGGGCCATGGCCACCGGGTCGCGGGCCCGGGTCACGGCCGAGGCCAGCAGCACCGCGTCGCACCCCAGCTCCATGGCGATGGCCGCGTCCGAGGCCGTCCCCACCCCGGCGTCGAGGACGATGGGCACGGTGGCCTCCTCCAGGATGATGGCCAGGTTGTACGGGTTGCGCACCCCCATGCCGCTGCCGATCGGCGCCCCCAACGGCATGACCGCCGCCACCCCGGCCTCGGCCAACCGCCGGGCCAGGATCGGATCGTCGTTGGTGTAGGCCAGCACCACGAAACCCTTGTCCACCAGTTGCTCGGTGGCCTCCAACAGCTCGATCGGATCCGGCAGCAGGGTGCGTTCGTCGGCCACCACCTCGACCTTCACCCAGTCGGTCTCCAGGGCCTCCCGCCCCAGCTCGGCGGTGCGCACGGCGTCGCGGGCAGTGAAGCAGCCCGCGGTGTTGGGCAAGGGCCGGATCCCGGTGCGCCGCAGCATGTCGAACAGCGAACCCTGCATGGTCGGATCGACCCGGCGCAGCGCCACCGTGGTCAGCTCGGTGCCCGAGGCCAGCAACGCCTGCTCCAGCTCCTCCAGGTTGGGGGCGCCACCGGTTCCCATGATCAGCCGCGACGAGAACTTCTCGCCAGCGATCACCAGGGCGTCGGCGGGATCGGGGTGCTCGGGCACGGCTCAGCCTCCCTGGGCGATGGTCAGGACCTCGATCTGGTCCCCGTCCAGCACAGTGTGGTCGCCCCAGAGGCTGCGGGGAACGACCTCGCCGTTGACGGCGATGGCCAGACCCCGCCGGTCCCAACCGAGGGCGGTGACCAGGCCGTCCACCGTCACCACGTCGGGGAACCCGCGAGGCTCGCCGTTCACGGTCACGGTCATCTGGCCGCCATCCCGCGCAGCGCCGGCTCGGTGAACCGCCGCGGATCGCACGGGGCCACCTCCACCGGCGGAACCTCCCCCGACACCAGCGCGGCGATGGCGGCGGCCGTGATCGGGGTGAGCAGGATGCCGTTGCGGTAGTGCCCGGTGGCGTAGAGCAGCCCGTCGATCCCACTCGGGCCGATCAGCGGCAGATCGTCGGGCGTCGCCGGCCGGAACCCGACCTTGACGTCCACCAGCTCGGCGTCGTCCAGTCCCGGGAAGGTGGCCAGCGCGTCCCGCAGCAACTGGTGGCCACCGCCGGCGGTTCGGGTCGCG
>DASXTK010000346.1:0-7372 GCA_036505485.1 Acidimicrobiales bacterium | reverse complement strand
GGTCTGCTGCTCGCCCGACAGGTCGATGCCCCGGTCGGACAGGAACCCCTTGACCTCAGCGGCGGTCTGGAACGCCTGCCGCGGTTGGGTCTTGGTGGACAGCTCGAGGATGCGGGAGCCGTCGGGATAGTTCCACAGCTCGGCCACCAGTCGTCGGTCCAGGTCCCGGGGCGTGAACTTGAGCTTGAACACCGTGATCGGCCCCAAGACCGACAGGTCGTCGAGGGAACAGTCGTCGGGAGCGTGCTGAGCGAACAGCGCTCGCTGCTCCTTGGTGAACAGCTTCCGCAACGGGCGCCGCCCGGCCACCGCATCTCCGACGTCGGACGGACCCAGCTGAGCCTTCAGCGCGCCGGAGCAGACGTACCCGCCGGGCATGGCGTCGACCTCGATGACGAAGCGCCGCGATGCCCGCAGCTCCTGCGGCATCTCTGACGGCTCCACGGGCCGGAGCTTGACCACCGAGTCGTGGGTCGAGCCCTGGACCCTCCGGGCCCGGGCCACGAGCCCGTGCTGATAGAGGAGCAGATCCGGCGTGTCGAAGAACACCACCTGCCGGATCTGGGCCTCCAACGGATCCATGTCGAGCGCGACCACGGCAGACCGTTGCTCGGACTCGGGGACGGTCAGCTTCAGCTCGACGCTGTCGACGTCCCTCAGCAGCCTCAACAGTCGAGAGATCTGTTCGCCGGACAGAGGTGGTCGGCTCACGCCGCACTCCGCTTTCCGCCGTAGGCGGTGAGGCCGTAGACGACCATGCTGGCGACCGCCACATGGATGAGCGCGGGGATCGGGTAGACGAAGACCCACATCATGTTGATCACCATCGATCCGGCGGCGAAGAAGATCCCGATCCATCGGGCCCACTGGCTCCGGCTGAACACGGCGATGCCCGCGGCGATGAGCACCACCCCGGCGATGGTGTAGATCCAGCCCCACGTCTCCAGCGAGTTGGAGTACCAGAGCTGGTCCTTCACCTGGTCCGTGATCAGCGGCGAGTCGCTGCGGTCGATGGCCCAGAGCCCGTCGACCAGGTTCAGGAACCCGGCCAGGGTGAGCATCACTCCGGAGAACGCGACCCAACCGCTGCCTACGGCTTCGTCATACGGGGCCTCATAGCCCGCTACGGACGACTCGGTCCGGGCCGCCGATTCGGCGAACGAAGACATACCTACCTCCTTGGCCGCGCCCCCACGACGGGTGACGCTCATGTGCAGGCTCGGTCAAGGTCCAGATCGACGCCTCACCCCAACGGGACGAAACTCGCCGGTCGGCGCGTCAGCGGACTCGGCGCACGGTGCGCCGGGTCGTCCGCCGGCTGACCCCGCGGGCCACCACCGCGGCGGTGGCCACCGTGGTAGCCGTGCGGGCCACCGGGGCCGGCCCGATGACCGCAGCCCTACGCATCCGTCGTCTTGCCAGCATCTTCGTCTCCTTCGCTGTCGTCTTCGTCGTCGGCCTCGATGGCGGCAAGGATCGACTGGACGGGGATGCGGCCGCCGCCGACGAGCTGACCACCTGAATGACGCACGGCCGCTCCGAACGGGGCGGCCCAGGTGTTCTCCCAGACGACCAGCGCCGCCGTGCTACCTGGCTCTAGGGCCTCGGCGACGGCGTGCACGTCGTCCTTGCTCAACAGCATCGCCACCTGGCCCTCGAAGGCTCGGAGCGCGCCGATCTCGGTGGTGTCCAGGTCGGCGAGCTCGAACGCCTCGACCGAGCTGTCCGCGTCCTTCCTCAACACGAGCAGGTCGAGCACCCGGATCAGGTCACGCTCGACGAGATCGGTGAGCGCGGGAGCGATCCGACCGTTGAACTCGCTGCCGGGGAACTCGATCACCATCCAGTCGACGGGACCGAGCTCGTCGACGTCGATGACATCGTCCATCAGCTGCCTCCTTGTTTTCCGCTTGGCGTATGCGCATCGTCCGCCGTCGCGGCCCGCGGCCAATCATCCGCAAAGGATGAGTGCGGGCGCCTCCGAGTCGGCGACGGTGGGCTGGGAGCCGAGCAGGAGGCCGTTGCATGCCCGAGGCAAAGAGCTGGAACGGACGGATCGCGGTCGACATCCGGGACGCTGAACCGGATTGGTCCCCCTACGAACAGCCCCAAGCTCCGCCGGGCGCGCCGAACGTGCTGATGATCGTGTGGGACGACGTCGGCTACGGGGCCATGGACGTGTTCGGCGGACCCATCGAGACGCCCACCATGCGCCGCATCGCCGAGCGCGGTCTGCGCTACGGCAACTTCCACACCACCGCGCTGTGCTCCCCCACCCGATCTAGCCTGCTGACCGGGCGCAACGCCACGAGCAACGGCATGGCCTGCATCGCCGAGGGCGCAGTGGGATTCCCTGGAGCGTCGGCGCGCATCCCGTTCGAGAACGCCACGATCGCCGAGGTGCTCGGGGCGCAGGGCTGGAACACCTACTGCGTCGGGAAGTGGCACCTCACGCCGGAGGAGGAGTGCGACGCCTCGTCGTGGCGCAAGCGCTGGCCGCTGGGTCGGGGCTTCGAGCGTTTCTACGGCTTCCTCGGCGGCGAGACCAACCAGTGGTTCCCGGACCTCGTCTACGACAACCATCCGGTCGAACCGCCGACGACACCGGAAGAGGGGTACCACCTGTCCAAGGACCTGGTCGACCAGGCCATCGCGTTCGTCGGCGACGCCAAGGTGGTGGCACCGGACAAACCGTTCTTCCTCTACCTCGCTCCCGGGTGCGCCCACGCGCCCCATCACGTGTTCAGCGAGTGGTCCGACCGGTACCAGGGCCGGTTCGACACGGGCTATGAGGCCATCCGGGCCCAGATCCTGGACAACCAGAAGCGGCTCGGGCTGCTGCCGGCGGAGACCGAGCTCTCGCCGATCAACCCCCACGGTGAGCCCGACATCACCGGGCCCGACGGCCAGCCCTGGCCGGTCCTCGACCACGTACGGCCCTGGGGATCGCTGTCCGAGAAGGAGAGACGGCTCTTCGCCCGCATGGCCGAGGTCTACGCCGGCTTCGTCAGCTACACCGATGCCCAGATCGCCCGGCTGCTCGACTTCCTCGAGGAGTCCGGACAGCTCGACAACACCATCGTCGTGGCCGTGTCCGACAACGGCGCCAGCGCCGAAGGCGGCCCCAACGGAACGTTCAACGAGAACAAGTTCTTCAACGGCATCCCCGACACCATCGAGGCCAACCTGGCCCGCATCGACGAGCTGGGCTCCCCCACCAGCTACAACCACTATTGCTCCGGGTGGGCCTGGGCCTTCGACACACCGTTCCCGTACTGGAAGCGGTACGCCGGATACGAGGGCGGCACCGCCGACCTGTGCCTCGTCGCTTGGCCCAAGGGCATTCCCTCCCGCGGGGAGGTGCGTGACCAGTACCTCCACGCCGTGGACATCGTCCCCACCATCTACGACCTGATCGGCGTCAAGCCACCGGAGGAGATGAACGGCTACACCCAGAGCCCGATCGAGGGCGAGAGCTTCGCTCCGTCGATCGCCGATGCCACCGCACCGGGACGGGACCGGCAGTTCTATTCGATGCTGGGCCAGCGGGCCCTCTACCACCAGGGCTGGTTGGCCAACACCCTGCACCCGACCATCGCCGGGTGGGGGAACTTCGAGCACGACGTGTGGGAGCTGTACCACCTGGCTGAGGATCGGGCCCAGACCAAGAACCTGGCCGAGGCTCACCCCGACAAGCTCCAAGAGCTGGTGAACCTGTGGTGGCACGACGCCGGCGTCTACCGGGCCCTCCCGCTCGATGACCGGACGGCGTTGGAGATCGTGCTCTCGCCCCGGCCCCAGCCGAGCCCGCCCCGTGACCGCTACCGCTACTTCCCGGGAACCTCGCCGGTGCCGGAGTCGGTCTCGGTCAACATCCGCGGCCGCTCGTTCACCATCGCCGCCGGCGTGGCTGTGGCGGACCACGACCGGGTCGAAGGGGTGCTCTACAGCCAGGGCACGCTGCTAGGCGGGCACCAGCTGTACGTCCGTGACGGCAGGCTGCACTACACCTACAACTGGGTGGGAGAGGACGTCCAACGGGTCAGCGGCTTCGCCGACCTGAGCCCCGGGCGCCATCTGTACACCGCGGAGTTCGCGGCCACCGGGCGGGACGAGTCGACACCCAGCCCGACCGGGATCCTGACCCTTTACGTCGACGAGCGCCAGGTGGGGCAGGCGCCGATCCGGACCCAGCCCGGCAAGTTCGGCCTGGGCTCCGGTGCCGCCGTGGGACGGGCCATCGCCCCGGCCCCCGACCCGGAGACCCCGGCGCCGTACCCGTTTCGCGGCGGCACCATCGAAGCGGTGATCATCGACGTGAGCGGCGATCCCTTCGTCGACCACGAGGCCGAGGTGTCGGGCTACCTCGCACGAGACTGACGCTCCGCCCGCTGGTCGTCTCGCTGCGCTCGAGGCGGTGACTGTCATTCCCCCGGCAGTCACCGCCTCGTCCGGTTCACTCCGAGGTCGAGGCCGAGGTCCTGAGAGCGACCTCGCCCAACACCACCAGCAGCCCCAACACCGCCAGCCCGACGAAGGAGAGGTCGGCGACGAGGAGCACGAAGACCGCCGCAGCCACTCCGCCGATCTGCAGCCGGCTGCGATGGGTGTTCAGCCACTCGCGGCCTCCCTCCTCGGGGCGGAGGCTGCGGATCAGGTCCACGACACGGCTCCTGAACCGCGCCGCCCACGGGTAGGGGCCGCTGAGCACAGCGGCGAGCGAGACAAGCGCCAGCACGATCAGCAGGGTCTGGGTCACCGCCAGCAAGGGATCGAGGAACTGGTCGCTGGCTGCCTCGGCCGCGGCCCGGTTGACCTGGTCGGGGATGGCAGCCAGCAGCTCGCGCTGACCGCGCAGGCCGAGCCGGCGGATCAGCGCGAGGGCGATCGCCAGACCGGC
Organism: Acidimicrobiales bacterium; assembly: GCA_036505485.1. Taxonomy (GTDB): domain Bacteria; phylum Actinomycetota; class Acidimicrobiia; order Acidimicrobiales; family VFJN01; genus DASXTK01. Next base: position 2,472 of record DASXTK010000346.1, on the reverse strand, counting down.
GAGCATCTGCAACAGCGTGCGCCGCTTGCGGTCGCTGAGCACGAGAGCCGCACCCAGAGTCACGACGGTTATGACCGACACGAGCACGAGCCCGCGGCGAGCCTGATCGGCGGCATCCTGCAGGGCCCGCAGCCGACCGTGGTCGTAGACGACGAACTGGCCGAAGTCGTCGTCCAGGTTGACGCCGAGGGCGCGCTCCACCCGCGCGATGGCGGCTGGCGGGAGCTCGTCCAGGCTGAGGTCCGGAAGATCGACCTGCCGACCCAGCAGCTCGGGCGATGCCTTGCCGATGTCGGCCAGTACTGCGTTCAGCATCGGCACAAGGTTGATGACCACCTTGCCGTTTCGCGCCTCGGCGACGTCGCTCTCGCCGCGCAGCAGCTTGATCGTGGCCCGATGGGCTCGCTCATTGGCGGCCAGCCACAGTCGTTCGAAGAGGTCGGAGGCCAGGAACCGGTCGACGCGTTCGCGCAGGAAGTCCTCCACGGCGTTGCTGAGCGGCACGGCCAGGATCTGGCCCCGCTGGGGCAGGACCTCCTCGAACACGGCGGCGGGGTTCACCAGGTCGATGATCTGGTTGCTCACCCAGGCCCCGAGGGCGGCGCGCACGGCCGGGTCCTCGGCCAACGGACCAACCCGATCGAGCCAGACCTCGGTGTTGGTCACGTTGCGGCGGGCCCACCAGCCGACCGCCGACGAGGTGAAGCCGGCCACGCCGATCAGCAGAAGGGTCGCCACCACAGCGGCCCGGAGCCGTCGTCGGCTGGCGCGGCGGGTCTGTTCATTCTCCATCGCCGCACCGTGCGTCTAACCGGTGTGCTGGTGATCATCCCGCTGGGATGAGGTCAGCCCAACTTCGGGGCCGCACTGTCACCGTCAGATTGACCGTATGAGAAGGGATGTCCGATGGTTCTTGCAGAATGGCAAGTCGGCCAGGTGCTCTGGTCGATGCTGTGGTTCACCCTGTTCTTCTTGTGGATCTGGGTCGTGATCATGGTGTTCGCCGACATCTTCCGCAGCCCCGACATGGGTGGGTTCGCCAAGGCGATCTGGACCCTGTTCGTGATCTTCGTCCCCGTTCTAGGCGTGCTGGCGTACCTGATCGTCCGCGGCCCCAAGATCGGGGAGCACCACATGCAGGACGCGCAGTTGGCCGACGACCGAATGCAGGCCTACGTCCGTCAGGCGGCGGCTACACCAACCAGTGATCTCGGTGCCCTCGTGGACCTCCGGGACCGAGGCGTCATCGACGACGCCGAGTTCGAGTCCATGAAGCAGCGCGTCGTCGCCTCCTGAGCTGCCCCCCATCGGGTGGCGGTCGAGGGTTCTGAATCGACCGCCACCCTTTAACCGCCACGCCCGAGGAGCCCTGATGTCGTCTGTCCCCGCGTTCCCTTCGCCCCCGTCGCCGTCTTCGCCGCAGGCATCCCCGCCCGCGCCAGCCGACCAACAGGCCAAGCTGGGCTTCCTCCGGGTGGCCAAGGTGGTCGTCGTCTTCGTCTACATCGTGGTGGCCGTGAACCTCGTGCTGCTCACGACGGGGTTCATCCTGCGCCTGTTCGGGGCGAGCACCGAGGCGGCTTTCACCAGGTGGATCTACCGCAACGTCGACCGCATCATGGAGCCGTTCCGCGGCATCTTCCCCACCCACGCCGTGTCCGACACCTCGGTGATCGACTCCTCGTTGCTCTTCGCCATGATCGTGTACGCCCTGCTGGCGTTGGCGCTGCACGCGCTGGTGACCTGGCTGACGCAGAAGATCGTCCGGCTACGGCGGCTCGACCAGCCGCCCCCACCGACTACGTGGAGCGAGCCAGCTCCTGGTTGAAGCCCACCGCCACCGCTTCGATGCAGAAGGCCACGAACGAGATGACCGCGGCGCCGCCGAGCGCAGCCCAGAAGCTGTCCACGTGCAGCGAGCCCATCACCCAGTCGGTGACCATGAAGACGATCGCGTTGATCACCAGGCCGAAGAGCCCCCAGGTGAGGACCAGCAGCGGGATCGACAGCACCCGGAGGATCAGCCCGAGGGTGAGGTTCACGACCGTGAAGACCGCAGCGATGGCGGCGAACACTCCCCCGGTCCAGTCGACCGAGATCCCCGGGAAGACCGCCACGGTGACCATCACCCCCACCGTGAGGGCAACCCATCCAAGTATCCACTTCATGCGAACCTCCGCAGGACCGATCGGCACCTCTACCTGCGATGATCCGCACCCCACCCCACCCCGTCGTCATCCCCCCAGGATGACCCACCCGACCGTCGAGGGCCGCCACCACCCGAAACTGAGATGTCAGCGGTTGTCTAGCAACCATCCACATCTCAATTTCGGCTCTTGTGACCTGTCCGTGGGTCGAGTTTCGCGGCTCGGTGACGCCATGGGCTGCTCTCGGTGGCTAAATGACGCTTCGAGGGAAGGGCGGCGGCCAAACGAGCTGGCCCCGAACGGTCTTTGTGGCTCAACCCGATGC
>DASXTK010000345.1:0-8246 GCA_036505485.1 Acidimicrobiales bacterium | reverse complement strand
CGACGGCTCGGCGTCGAATCCCTTGCCGTCGGGGGCCGGGAGGAACTTGAAGTAGAAGTCCACCCGATCCTGGTCGTCGGGGACGTCGAGGGGGTCGGACACCGTCCCGGACACCTCGATGAACGTGGTGCCGAGGCGGGTGACCCGGCCCACGACCTGGTCGCCGTCGCGGTCGAGGGTGACCTCGGCCAGCTTCTTGGGCTCGCCGAAGGTCTCCCGACCGCCGATCACCGACTGCTCGGTGGTCATGGGCATGACCAGCGGATAGTTCCCGACCGTGCCGTTGTGCCGGGCCTGTACCGCGAAGGTCCCGGCTCCGAACGGCGGCATGCCCCGGCCCAGGTCGACCCGGGCCACCGAGACTCGGACCAGCGGCTCGTCGGTCGGCTCCAGCGGCTGAGGCAACACCGCGGCGACCACGTCGGGATCGGTGAGGTAGGACGCGGTCAGCGACGTCGACCAGGCGCCCACGGAGGTGGCCTGCACCTCCCGATTCTCCAGCTGCTCCGGGGTGCGGGCGCCGTAGCGGATGCGGGTCAGGGTCATGTCCTACCTACCTCCTGATGCCTTGTCGGAACCGGTGTACGCGGCCGCGAACGCGGGACAGCGCAGTGCTTCCCGAGGGATCTCGTCACGGGGCAGCGGCTGGGCCACGTCCTCCACCCGGGGACCCACCCGCGCCGCGATCGGGGCCAAGGCGTCCAGGTCGAAGCTGTAGACCCGGGCGGCGTTGCCGCCGACCATGGCCTGGACCTCGACCGGGTCGACCCCGGCGAACGCCAGACGCAGGTGTTGCCGGCTGAAGGGCCAACAGCCCTCGCGGTGGGGGAAGTCGCTGCCCCACATGATCTTGTCCACCCCGACCCGGGCCCGCAGCGGTACCTCGTGCTGGCGGATGAAGCTCGACCCGACGTGGCACTGCCGGGCCCAGTACTCGCTGGGCTTCAGGCTGAGCTTGGCCATCACGTCGGCGCCGTAGATCGCCTCCTGGGAGCCGGACCCGGCCGCCGCCCGCATCCGGGTGTAGTAGTAGTCGAGGGTCTGGAGCTGTTCGGGCAGCCAGGCGGTGCCCTGCTCGGTGAACACCAACTGGAGGTCGGGGTGGCGTTCGAGCACGCCGGCGTAGATCAGGTGCCACAGCGTGCGGTGGGCCCACCAGGTGACCTCGACGAGGAACATGACCTGCGCCGCGGGGTAGGGGCCGTAGTCCGGCGCCGCGCTGCCGCTGTGGTGGTTGATCGGCATGCCCAGCTCGGCGCAGACCGACCAGAGCGGCTCGTAGTCGGGGGCATAGAGGGGCGGGACGCCGCTGCCCGGTGGCGCTCCGGGTAGCAGCACCCCACCGGTAAGCCCCGCCTCCTTGGCCCACCGGACCTCATTGGTTGCCCTATCGACGTCGTGCAGCAGGATCTGGGCGATGCCGGCCCGGCGGTTCGGTGCCGCGGCGCAGAAGTCCGCCAGCCAGCGGTTGTGGGCGTGGAGTCCGGCCCAACGCAGGTCGAGGTCCCCAGCGTTGGCGGGGGGCGGCTGGTTGAGCAGGGACGGCGTCGGGAAGAAGGGCGGGATCGTGTTGGGGAAGATGACCTCGGCCACGACTCCGTCGGCCTCGAGCTCGGAGAGACGGCGCGCGTGGTCCCAGTTCCGGCCGGCGCTGTCGTCCTGCAGATCGCTGTATGGGTTCTTGAACTCCCGTTCCCAGGCGTCGAACGCGTCGAGGTGTTGGGAGTCCAGGTAGGGCCGGTAGTCCGGGATGTTCCCCCCACCATGGCAATCGGCCGAGATCACCGTGTAGCGCTCCATCAGGCCCCCCTTTGCCTGAGACATATTCGACTTTCGTCTCGCGGCTGAAGGTAACATCCTCCGATCGACTCGGCAACGGCTACCTCATCCGGGACTCGCTCCCAGTTGCGTGAGCGTTTGATCGACGCCACCGAAGAGGTGATGCGCCGCAACGGCCCGCTCGGGGTGCGGATCGAGGAGGTCGCCCGGCTCGCGGGCTGCTCGCGGGCGACGCTCTACCGGCACGTGAGCGACAAGGACGAGCTGGTGCGGGAGGTGCTGGCCCGCCTGGCCCGGGCTCGTTCCGCCCGGATGTCCAGCACGCTGGAGGGCATCGACGACCCCGCCGACCGCATCGCCGAGGGCGTGCAGCTGACGGTCGAGGCGGTACGGGACGAGTGGTGGTATCAGGCCCTGGCCCAGCACGGCGCCACCGGAGCGGTGGCCCGGATCGGAGGAGGACCCCAGGCGTTCGTCGCTCTGGCCACGCCCCTGGTCGCCCCGTTCCTGGCCCAGGTCGAGGCCATGGGGATGCTGCGACCAGGCCTTACCACCGAAGAAGCCACCGAATGGCTCTGCGTGGTCACCACCGGCCTACTCACCATGGACATCCCCACCGCCCGCACCCGCCCCCAACAGATCGCCTTCCTCCGCCAGTTCGTCGCCGACCCCCTCCTCCGAAGAGGCCGTCCACCTCGAAATTGAGGCTCTTGTGACCTATCCGTGGGTGATCTGTCGGTCGAGTTCGACTGGATGCGCACGTGGGGCGCGGGCTTCGCCGGTGGAACGACGCTCCGAGGGATGGTGGCGGAGCGGAGCGGCTTGTTCCCTCGCTCTTTGAACGTTTTTGGTTGCCTACCAACCAAAAACGTTCAAAGAGCTCCCGGACGCCGGTCCCCGACGATCCAACGTGTTCCCGGTATCGGGTTGAGCCACAAAGACCGTTCCGGGCCAGCTCGTTTGACACCGAGCCGCGAAACTCGACCCACGGACAGGTCACAAGAGCCAAAATTGAGATGTGAGCGGTTGCTATGCAACCGCTCACATCTCAATTACGGCAGACGGAAGGCGGTGACGGTGCCGTCGAGCGACCCGACGACGATGGTGCCGTTGAAGATCGCTGGAGCTCCGGTGATCGTGCTGCCGGTCTCGTGGGTCCACAAGGGCGCACAGGTGGGTGATCCACACCCCTCGGCCGGCAGAGCCGTGAGCGTCCCCCCGTGCGAGCCGACGTAGAGGACATCCCCACCTATCGATGGCCGCGCGCTGGCGGTGCTCCCCAACGCCGAGATCCAGGTCCATCCACACAGGGAAGCGCCGCAGCCCGCGGCCGGGAACGCGGCGACGGTTCCGTCCGCATAGGCGGCGAAGATCGTGGTTGGCGTGGCCGCCAAGGGCTGGACGATCCCGGCGTTCGACGGGCCGCTGGTCCACTCCACGGTGTGCGAGGCACCGTCGACGATGGCGATCCGAGTGTTCTCCAACGCCACGGCGATGTCGCCATTGGCCAGCACCACCGGCGGCCCCACGACGTAGGCCCCGAGATCCAACGTCCACGACACTACGCAGCTGGACCCCGTGCCCTTCCCGCAATCGGCCAGGCGGTAGGCCGTTAGAACGGCTCCTTGGGCTTCGCCGTGAACCTCGATCAGCTGATCGCCGGACACGCTCGCCTGGCTGGGCGAGAAGAAGGGCGGAGGCGGTGGAGGGTCCCCATCGCCGGAGCATTGACTCCATGTGAAGTCGCTACGGAACCAAGTGTTGCTGGCGGCCTCGACATCGATGGCCGCAACACCCGCACTGCGGGATGCGAACTCTCGACAAGTCGGGATCGGCGACGTGTCCGAGAACGAGTCGTCCCAGGGGACGACGACTTTGGAGCCTGCGGTCAACGCATCGTCCGTGCCGCATGACCAACTAGACAGCGGCCCGGGATCGAAGTGATCAGGTCCGACGGCGGTCACACCGTCGACACCGCCATCCGACGGGTCGATCGTCACCAGCGAACACGGGACTCCGTTCGTGGCGGGAGTCGCTGCGCTGCTGGCCGGAACACGGAGCTTGCCGGCCACGACGGCCGGGACACCCCAGCCGTCGAGCGAGTGGCCGTCGAGCGAGTGGCCGTCGCCGAAGGTGGTCGTCTGCCACTTCTGGGCGCCGGTGCCCAGGTTCAGGGCGGTCAGCGCTCCCTCGGAGCGGACGTAGGTTGTTCCGCCGGAGATGATCGGCTCCTGAGCGAGACCGCCGACCGAGGCCGTCCAGGCCGGCTCGAGGCCGGCGACGTTGGCCGCGGTGACCGTCGATTCGAGATCGTTGTGCGCGGTTCGGCCTGGACCGAAGCCTGCTTGGACCCAGCACCCCGACGCGGCCGTCGCCAACAGCGCGGTCGCGAAAACTCCCCGAAGCCTCATTGCCGCCTCCCCCTCAGTCCCGCTCACACTACTCCGCCCTCGAAATTGAGGGACTTCTTAGCGATACACCACGGGAATCGCAGGAATCAGGGTGGAAACTGGGGGGTAGTCGAACCCACATGGTGGTCGCAGGCGGTAGGACAGGTATGCGCGGGAACCTGGTCAATGCGGAGATCCGCTCGGATCGGATCTACCACTTCCCTATGGCTCGGTCGGAGCTCTGGCGGTTGCTCGGCAACGTCGAGAGCTACCCCGACTGGTGGCCCTGGATGAAGGAGTTCGACGCCAAACGGCTCCGGCAAGGGGAGCTGTGGCGTTGCACCATCCAGCCGCCGTTGCCCTACACGCTGCAGGGCCAGGTCCGCCTGGCGGTGGTGATCGAGCCCGAGCTGATCGAGGCCGAGCTCACCGGGGACATCGCCGGCTGGGCCACATTGGCGTTCCTGGAGGACGGCGACCAGACGCAGATCCGGTTGCACACCGAGCTGTCGGCGTCGAGCGCGGCGATCCGCGTCACATCGCGGACGTTTCCGAGCTTGGCCCGCTGGGGTCATGATTGGGTGCTCGACACCGCGGCCCGTCAGTTGATGGCGGCCCTGGCCCTCGACAAGCGCGGATCTGCCTGAGGCAGGCCGGTTTTGCCGGCTGACCTGAAGGAATCTCCGGTCACGCTTTGCCGTTGGCTCCAGCCCACCTTTATGATGACCCGTCGGTTTAGCCGCGCCTGCGCGGCGGGCGATCGTCCCCCCGGACACCGCCATCCCAGACCGCATCGTCGCTCGCGAGGTTACGAGTGCCCACCATCCAGCAATTGGTCCGCAAGGGCCGCCGCTCCAAGACGTCGAAGATGAAGACACCGGCGCTCAAAGGCGCGCCCCAGAAGCGCGGCGTCTGCACTCGTGTGTTCACCCACACCCCCAAGAAGCCGAACTCTGCTCTGCGCAAGGTGGCCCGTGTGCGGCTCACCGGTGGCATGGAGGTCACGGCCTACATCCCCGGCGAGGGTCACAACCTCCAGGAGCACTCCATCGTGTTGGTCCGTGGTGGTCGGGTGAAGGACCTCCCCGGTGTTCGTTACAAGATCATCCGCGGCACGCTCGATACCGCCGGCGTCCGCGACCGTCGTCAGGCCCGCAGCCGCTACGGGGCCAAGAAGGAAGGCTGATCCCGATGCCGCGCAGGGGCCCTGCACCTCGCCGTGACCTAATGCCCGATCCGGTCTACCGGTCGGTCCTCGTCACCCAGATCGTCAACAAGGTGTTGCAGCGAGGCAAGAAGTCGGTTGCCGAGAAGATCGTCTACGACGCGCTCGACATCGTCGCTGAGAAGTCCGGCGGCGATGCTCTGGCTGTGGTCAAGCGCGCCATCGACAACATCAAGCCTCAGCTCGAGGTGAAGAGCCGTCGGGTCGGTGGTGCGACCTACCAGGTGCCGGTCGAGGTCCGTCCCCGACGGGCGACCACCCTGTCGATCCGCTGGCTGGTGGGCTTCGCCCGCGCCCGGCGTGAGCGGACCATGGCGGAACGGCTGGCGGCCGAGCTGCTCGATGCCAACAACAGCGTGGGCAGTGCGGTCAAGCGCAAGGAAGACATGCACAAGATGGCTGAGTCCAACAAGGCCTTCGCCCACTACCGCTGGTAGTCGCCCCCTGATCCAGCCCCGGGGGCGCACCCCCCGTCGACGGTGAGCCGCCGCCGGTCGAGGCCGATGCATGAGGCCGAGCCAAAGCGGGCACGACACCCGAAGGCGCCCCTTGCGACGAACACCGGTATACCTCTAGTCGCGCCCTGTTGAGCGAGAGACCCAGAAACGATGAGCCCCAAGCGAACGCACTCCCTGGACAGAACCCGCAACATCGGGATCATGGCCCACATCGACGCGGGCAAAACCACCACGACCGAGCGGATCCTCTACTACACCGGCAAGACCTACAAGATCGGTGAGGTCCACGAGGGTGCCGCCACCATGGACTGGATGGTCCAGGAGCAGGAACGCGGCATCACCATCACGTCCGCTGCGACCACCTGCTACTGGCGTGACCATCAGATCCAGATCCTGGACACGCCGGGTCACGTCGATTTCACCGTCGAGGTCGAGCGGTCGCTGCGGGTGCTCGACGGCGCCGTCGCGGTGTTCGACGCGGTGGCCGGGGTCGAGCCCCAGACCGAGACGGTCTGGCGGCAGGCCAACAAGTACCACGTGCCCCGCATGTGCTTCGTCAACAAGATGGACCGCCTGGGCGCCGACTTCTTCGCCGCGCTCGACTCCATCCGTGACCGGCTCGATGCCCACGTCGCCGTCCTGCAGCTCCCGGTCGGGGCCGAGGGCCACTACAAGGGCGTCATCGACCTGGTCGAGATGAAGGCGCTGGTGTGGCAGGACGAGGAGCTGGGCGCCAAGTGGGATGTCACCGACATCCCCGAGGAGCTGCAGGCTCAGGCTGCGGAGTACCAGCACCAGCTGATCGACGTGTTGTCGGCCTTCGACGAGACCATCCTCGAGAAGTACGTGTCGGAGGAGGAGATCACCGCCGACGACCTGCGCCGCGCCATCCGGGCCGGAACCGTGGGCAGCAAGATCGTCCCGGTGCTCAACGGCAGCGCGTTCAAGAACAAGGGCGTGCAGCCCCTGCTCGACGCCATCGTCGACTACCTGCCCAGCCCCATGGATCTGCCGTCGGTCGTGGGCAGCAACCCCCGCGGCACCGAGGAGCTGGAGCGCAAGCCGTCCGACGACGAGCCGTTCTCGGCGCTGGCGTTCAAGGTGATGTCCGACCCTCACGTGGGCAAGCTCACCTACTTCCGGGTCTATTCGGGCACGTTGGAGAAGGGCTCGCAGGTCGTCAACACCACGACCGAGCGCAAGGAGCGCGTCGGGCGCATCCTGCAGATGCACGCCAACCACCGGGAGGACCTCGACGCGGTCTTCACCGGCGACATCGCCGCGGGCATCGGCCTGAAGAACACCCGCACCGGCGACACCCTGGCCGATCCGGCCCACCCGATCGTGCTCGAGCAGGTCGAGTTCCCCGAGCCGGTCATCCATGTGGCGGTCGAGCCCAAGACCAAGGTCGACCAGGAGAAGATGTCCAAGGCCCTCCAGGCGCTCAGCGAAGAGGACCCGACCTTCACCGTTCGCACCGACATCGACACCGGCCAGACCGTGATCTCGGGAATGGGTGAATTGCATCTCGAGGTGATCGTCGACCGGATGCTGCGGGAATTCCGGGTCGACGCCACTGTGGGCAAGCCGCAGGTTGCCTATCGCGAAACGGTCACGCAGACCATCGAGAAGGTCACCTATACGCACAAGAAGCAGACCGGTGGTGCCGGTCAGTTCGCCGAAGTGACCGTCACGATCGAGCCCCTTGGGCCCGGCGGCGGTTACGAGTTCGTCGACAAGATCCATGGTGGGCGGGTGCCCAAGGAATACATCCCCGCCGTCGATGCCGGCATCCAGCAATCGCTCGATGCCGGTGTGCTCGCGGGCTATCCCACCGTGGACGTCCGCTTCACCCTTACCGACGGCAAGTACCACGACGTCGACTCTTCCGAGATGGCGTTCAAGATCGCCGGTTCCATGGTCTTCAAGGAAGCCACCCGCCGGGCCAAGCCGGTGTTGTTGGAGCCGATCATGTCGGTCGAAGTCGTCACGCCCGAGGACTACATGGGCGATGTCATCGGTGATCTCAACAGCCGCCGGGGTCAGGTGGGCGGTATGGAGCAACGGGGCAGCAGCCAGGTGGTCAGGGCGCAGGTTCCCCTGTCCGAGATGTTCGGGTATGTTGGCGATTTGCGCTCGCGCACCCAAGGTCGCGCGACGTACACGATGCAGTTCGACAGCTACCAGCGGACGCCTGCGTCGGTCCAGGAAGAGATCGTCGCCCGGGTCCGAGGCGAGTAGCCCAAGTCCTTACCTATATCAACCCCAATCCTGCGAGTTCAGAGAGGTCCGGAAGAGTCATGGCCAAGGAGAAGTTCGAGCGGACGAAGCCGCATTTGAACGTGGGCACGATGGGTCATATTGACCATGGGAAGACGACGTTGACGGCGGCGA
>DASXTK010000344.1:0-4795 GCA_036505485.1 Acidimicrobiales bacterium | reverse complement strand
CCCTGTGCGGACCCACCCGTTGGCGGCCCTGACCGAAGACGAGGTGCGCGCCGCGGTCGCGGCCGTCCGGGCCACTGGTCGGCTCGACGACGCGGCCCGCTTCGCCACCATCTCCCTGCAGGAGCCGACCAAGGCCGAGCTCGCAGCGTTCGAGCAGGGGGAGACGATCGCTCGCCGGGTTCACCTCGAGATCGTCCCGGGACCCGACTGCCAGGTCGTCCACGCCGTGGTCGAGGTGTCAGGCAGCGACGAGGCAGCCAAGGTCCGAACCTGGGACGTCCACGAAGACGTCCGCCCGGCACTGCTGGTCGAGGAGGCGTTCAACGCCATCGTCGCCCTCCACGAGAACCAAGAGTGGATCGACGCCCTGGCCAAGCGGGGCATCCACGACCTCGACAAGGTGCAAGTCGACCCCTGGCCCACGGGGAACTTCGGCATCGTCGCCGAGGAGGGCCGGCGGGTGGTGCGCTGCATCGCCTACTACCGGGAGACGCCCGGGGCCAACGGCTACGCCCGGCCCATCGAGGGACTGCTGGCCCGGGTCGACGCGGCCCGCGGCGAGGTCGTGGACGTCACCGACCTCGGCGTCGAACCCCTTCCAGGGGACGCCGGCAGCAGCTACTACCCCGAGGACAACCAGCCCCTCCGCTCCGATCTGCGGCCGGTGGAGATCACCCAGCCCGACGGGCCCAGCTTCAGCGTCGACGGCAACGTCATCCGCTGGCAGCACTGGACGCTCCGGGTCACCCTCGATCCCCATGAGGGTCTGGTCCTGCACGGGGTGGCCTACGACGGCCGGCCCATCCTCCACCGGGCCTCGATCTGCGAGATGGTGGTGCCCTACGGCGACCCCGGGCCCATGCACGGCTGGAAGAACGCCTTCGACGCCGGTGAGTGGGGCCTCGGCCGAATGGCCAACTCTCTGGCCCAGGGCTGCGACTGCCTCGGCGAGATCCGCTACCTCGACGCCGTCACCGCCGACGAGCAGGGCAATCCCGTCACGATGCCGCAGGTCATCTGCCTCCACGAGGAGGACTACGGCATCTTGTGGAAGCACCAGGACATGCACTCGGGGCGCATCGAGGTGCGCCGATCCCGCCGGCTGGTCGTGTCGTCCATCGCCACCGTGGGCAACTACGAGTACGGCTTCTACTGGTACCTGTACCTCGACGGAACCCTCCAGCACGAGGTGAAGCTCACCGGCATCATGTCGACCCAGGCCGGGGAGCCGTCGCCGCACGCCAAGGCCATCGCCCCCGGGCTGGCCGCTCCGCTGCACCAGCACCTGTTCTGTGCCCGCCTCGATCTGGACGTCGACGGCACGGCCAACGCCATCCACGAGGTCGACGTGGAGCCGCTGCCGTCCGGGCCCGCCAACCCGTGGGGCAACGCGTTCGTCACCCGGGAGACCCGGCTGGAGACCGAGCACCAGGCGCGGCGGAACGTCGACCCTGCCCGCAGTCGCACCTGGCGGATCACCTCCACGAGCCGCCGGAACCAGCTGGACCAGCCCACCGGGTACAAGCTGGTCCCCGCGGCCACGCCCAGGCTGCTCGCCGATCCCGACTCCAGCATCGGACGCCGAGCCGGGTTCGCGCTCCACAACCTCTGGGTCACGCCCTACGAGCCGGGGGAGCGCCGGGCGGCCGGGGACCATCCCAACCAGCATCCCGGCGGCGACGGGCTGCCGCGGTGGACCGAGGCCGATCGTTCTCTGGTCGACGCCGACCTAGTCGTGTGGCACACCTTCGGCGTGACCCACATCCCCCGCCCCGAGGACTGGCCGGTCATGCCGGTCGAGTACACCGGCTTCCAGCTCATCCCCGTGGGCTTCTTCGACCGCAACCCCGCCCTCGACGTCCCATCCCCGGACCACTGCGGCTAGCGCACCGAAATTGAGGCGTTTGGCGCGCTATGAGCGCGAGAAACACCTCAATTTCGAAGGGAAGATAATGTGACGAGAGTGTTAGGAACTGTTGTCGACGCTGATGCTCACATCAACGAGACGCCGTTGGGGTGGGCGTGGTTGCACGAGCGGTGGCCCGGGTGGCTGAGCGCGGCGGAATCGGGCGGGCGCACCGTGGCCGGGATCGACGGGCGGGCCTATCCGTTGCAGGAGGGGCGGGGCCGCGGGGTCCCCATCGACTCGGCGCTGCACCCGGCGTGCCGGTCCGGAGCCTTCGATCTCGACGGCCGCATCGCCGACATGGACAGCGAAGGCATCGATATCCAGGTCCTGTATGGAGGCCTGTCGCTCGGCGTCACCGGCTTCTCCGACCCGGGGTTCGCCGCCGACTTCGCCCAGCAGTACAACGACTGGCTGCTCGACGAGGTGGGCGCGGCCCATCCCGACCGGCTGGTCGGCGTGTGCACCGTGCCGCTCCAGGACCCGGCCCGGGCGCTGACCGAGCTGCACCGCGTGGCGGCCAAGGGGGCCTACGCCCTGACCATCCCCCCGATGGTGGGGGAGCGGAACCTCGACGACCGGGCGTTGGACGAGTTCTTCGCCGCCGCCGCCGACGCCGACCTGGCCCTCGGGGTCCACAGCGCGCCCGGCATGCACCTACCGCTGCCTGGAGCCGACCGCTTCGCCAACTACGCCCAGGTCCACCTGCTCTCGTTCCCCATCGATCAGATGGTGGCGTTCACGGCGCTGGCTCTGGGCGGGGTGCTCGACCGTCACCCCGGCCTGCGGGTGGCGTTCCTGGAGGCCGGGGTCGGCTGGGTGCCGTACCTGGTCGACCGGGCCCACGAGCACCAGGAGAAGCGAGCCGAGTTGCTGCCGGACATGCGGAGCACGCCCCGGGAGCTGATCGAGCGGGGCCAGTGCTACTTCAGCTTCGAGTGCGAGGACCCGTTCCTGACCCACTACGTGGAGCAGTTCGGATCGGCCGGCGTGCTGTTCGCCTCGGACTATCCCCACTGGGATGCCGAGTGGCCCGGCTGCGTGGAGTCGGCACGTGCCTTGGCGGAGCCCTTGGGTGACGCCGCGGTCGCCGCAGTCATGGGCGAGAACGCTCGGCGCTTCTATGCCCTCGACGGCGGTGCGGCTTCCGGTGCAGGTGCGGTGGACTCCGTTTCTGACAGTCGTGTCAACACCGCGTCCGAGCAAGGCCTAGGCTCCGCCCCATGAGGATCGTGCTGGATACCGAGCGCTGCACCGGTCACGGCCGTTGCTACGCGGTGGGCGCTCCGTTCTACGAGTCCGACGACGACGGGTACTGCAGCCCGCCCCCCGAGCACGTTCCGCCCGACCTGGAGGAGGCGGCGCTGCGGGGCGCCCGCAACTGCCCCGAGCGGGCCCTCACCGTTCTCGACGTCGAATCCGCAGCGGATGCGGGCACTGGAGCCGTGTGACCCTCCTCCTGTTGCTGGAGATGGTGGCCTCCACCATGGCCAACCGGCTGGCCATCGGCGGTCGGCGGGACGGGTTCAGCTATCAGGGGCTCCACGATCGGGCCGCCACCGGCGCCGGCCTGCTGGTGCGTCGGGGCGTGCGCCATCTGGCCTACGTGGGATCGAACCGGGCCGCCTTCCCGGTCGGACTGTTCGCCAGCGCCTGGGCCGGCATTCCGTTCATCCCCTTGAACTACCGCTTGAGTCGGGATCAGCTCCTCGACCTGCTCGGGCGGCATGAGGGGCTGCTGGTACTGACCGACGACGACGTTGATCTTGGTCTCGACGCCGACCTCGACGTCCAGGTCTTGGGTCTAGGGGAGTGGGAGGCGGAGACGGCGGAACTGACCCGGGCCCCGGAGCCCTGTACGACCGACGGGGACGACATCGCCGCCCTGCTGTACACCAGCGGCACGACCGCGGCCCCCAAGGCCGTGGTCCTGCGTCACCGGCACCTGGCGTCCTATGTGATCGGGTCGGTCGAGCTGGCCGGTGCGGCCGACGACGATGCCGCCCTGGTCAGCGTCCCGCCCTATCACGTGGCCGGGCTGGCCGGCGTGGTGAGCAACGTCTACTCCGGCCGCCGCATCGTCTACCTGCCGTCGTTCACTCCGCAAGCCTGGCTGGCCACGGTGGCCGACGAGGGCATCACCCACGCCATGGTGGTGCCGACCATGCTGGCTCGCATCGTCGACCACCTCGACGGGACGACCACGACCGCCACCGCTGAAGTCCCGACCCTCCGCTCGCTGGCCTACGGCGGAGCCCGCATGCCCGCCACCGTGTTGGAACGGGCGCTGGCCGCGTTCCCCAAGACGGACTTCGTCAACGCCTATGGGTTGACCGAGACCAGCTCGACCATCGCGGTGCTGGGACCGGACGATCACCGAGCCGCCGACCGCCGGCGCCTGTCCTCGGTCGGCCGAGTGGTCCCCGGGGTAGAGGTGGACGTCAGGGACGGCGAGATCTGGGTCCGGGGCGAGCAGGTGTCCGGCGAGTACCTGGGAGCCGCGGTCGCGCTCGATGCCGACGGCTGGTTCCCGACCTGCGACCGGGGCTGGCTGGACGACGACGGCTACCTCTACGTGGAGGGACGGACCGATGACACCATCATCCGGGGCGGGGAGAACATCGCGCCGGCCGAGATCGAGGACGTCCTGCTGGGCCATCCGCAGGTTGACCAGGCCGCGGTAGTCGGGATCCCCGACGAGGAGTGGGGCCAGCGCATCGCCGCGGTCGTGGTCCCGGTCCCGGTCGCCGGTGTCGGCGTCGGCGTCGGCGCTGAGCTCACCCCCGAGGACCTGCGGGACTGGGCCCGGCCTCTGCTCCGCACGGCCAAGACCCCCGACGTGATCGTGTTCCGGTCCGAGCTCCCGTACACCGAGACCGGCAAGCTGCT